>JAQWLX010000067.1 GCA_029247075.1 Halieaceae bacterium
AAAAAATTTAGAAAATCTTTGCGATTATCCTGACGTTCATTTTCCATAGCCTCTATTGCTACTTGGAGTAGGTCATTCTCATCGGCTGGAATTGGACTTTGTGGGTATTGCTCTTCCCACCAGCTGATAGCCATCTTGCTCATCATTTCACGCACTTCATTGAGATCACGCAGTGCGTTGTGTTTTAACTGTGTAGGGCTTAAATCACCGTCCACGTGAATTTTCAGCTTGCGTGCGTAATCAGAACTATCAAATTTATCCGTAATGGAAGCCTCTGGCAGTACTGACACTTTGATGTGTTTAACGAGTGTCTCAACGGCGGAGGCGGTTTCGTTAATATAGGGTTCAAAATTCTCGTTTTTAGTTGTCCAGGCAGAGGCCAGAACGAGTAAATGATTACTGTAAAAGAAAATTGTTTGTTCGAGAATTTTCACGGCTCGCTTAGTTCTTTGTGGACTGCCATTTCTTAATGAAATTAGGCCAAGCTCAGCCAGTGCTTGGACGCCTCTTAACCGAGCAATTAATATCTCTAGTTTTTCTTCGACATTAAACTGATCTCTCACAATCACGTAAGTCAGCGCCTGTGAGATCAGTTCCGCATAATATATAGCCTCGTTAGTAAGAACCTTATCGTGATGCCATCGCTCCAGCTCAATCGCAGTTTGACGAAGCAACACACGAACATCTATGGCTTGATCGACAGATAGTTCTAACTCATGACTATTTAGCTGGTCGAAAACTTGACGGTTATATTCTATCCAGTCGGCTACACGCTCTTTTGAAAAATTTTCGAAATGCCAGGCTGCAGCTGAATGTCCATTGGTAAATGCGTCGCTTGGGTAAAAATCTATCCATTTTTCGACATAGGTCTCAGGAAGTTTTAGCAGCGCAGTTTTAGCGAATACTCCATCGGCTAAAAAGATATTTAATACAGTGACAAAAAAAAAGGCAAGCCCTGACGAGCACGTGGTGTATTTGATGGTAAAGATTTCTACTGCCTGATATTTTTTTTTGCTAATTAATTGAGCCCTTCCCGTCAGTATTTATCGTTTCATATAAAAAATGAATTTACGAGGTAACCCGAAAGCTTTGGCCATCCTCCAGCACAAGAGATTGTCCATCAAAGTTCGCTCTCATCTTGGTTTCATAAAGATTTGTTGCATTAGATGGGTCCGCATTAGTCCAGCGCTTGATGTCCAGCCTGATGGAATTTTGTTCTTTATGATAAGTTCCATAACCTGAATCAATACCGCTACCATTTCCATTAACTAGGATAAAGTAACCATCAACCAGTGCCAGCATGCCATTTTCTAGTTTGTGGATCTCCCCCAAACCGTCACCGACGCGCTGGAATTTCTGAACAGTACCAGTACCTCTGCTGAAGATTAAAGTTAAGCCTTCACCAGCTCTGCTGACGGTTACATGATGTTGTGTGATGCCTCTGGAATTCATTACCTGGTTTTCCAATGGTGCCGTGCTTAAGGTTTGTTCGGCTGTCAAGTGAACATACTCTTTGCCAGCAGAATAGGAACCTGCATGCGCCATTGAGCCTTGGTTTTGGGAAGGATCATTATCAAATGCAGCATATTGCAAAAACACATCGTTCTTAAACAGGAAAATCCCCTTCAGCGGAAGGTCTTTTCCTTCAGAGGTAATAAGTGCGGTATACAGCCAAAGTCCTTCTACCTGTTCTGCAAGAGCATTTCGTTTTTTTGCTTCGCTTGAGGCGGGCGTCCCAAAGCTCAGTAATAACATTATGAAGAATATATAAGTCCTGAATGATCCATACTTGTTCATGTCTGCCTCCGCCTTTTCAGCAGCTATTATAGAGAACTAATAACCACTTATAATGTTTGTTCAACATCTTAACCTGATCTAAGCGCGGCGTAAATTTCCTGCTGTGTTGAATATTATCAAAAAGATAATGTTTCATCTGCAACAGTTTTGTGTAATATTAATATCCGTGGCTTAAAATAAATCAAATGTCTTAGTCTAATAAATATGGGGGAGTGAAGGCATGCAGAAAGTAATTATTACTAGTGCGAAGTCTAGTTTTAGTAGTTTGGTGATCCTAGTTACAATATTTTTCTCTGTTATCGGTGCCATTGTCCCGGTACATGCGCAGGATGAGATTGCACTTGAAGAAGTTGTTGTGAGCGCTCAGAGGAGAGAGCAAAACTTGCAGGACGTCCCAATTAGTATCTCAGCCTTCAGCGCAGAATCTGTAGAAGCTTACATGTTTGAGGACGTAACCGATTATATTATCAGAACTCCTAATGCTAGTTGGGCCTCCACTGGAGCAAAATCTCGCCGGGAGATAAGTATTCGAGGCACGACGAATTTTCTCAATGTTAATTCAACGATGAGATCTACTACATTCGCATTTTATGTAGATGACTTTAGCATTATGGGAAGTTCAGGAAATCCACCGATGATGGATATTGAACGAATAGAAATCCTGCGCGGGCCACAGGCGACCTATTTTGGTCGAAATGCCCTTGGAGGAGGGATAAGTATCACTACAAAAAAGCCTCATGATGAATTTGAGGCTGGAATTTCACTAGATTTTTCACGTTTTAGTACTAAAGATATTGAGGCCACACTGAACCTCCCGGGCAACGAAATGGTCGCGGTAAGAACTAGTATCAAGTATTCGGATACCGATGGAAATATTAAAAATATTCATCCTATCGGTGGAGGAAATGATTCTACGTACAAGTATGCAAAAACTAGAATTTTATTTACTCCAAACGATAGCCTTAGCATCGATATTACGGGGTCTGTTGCGTCGGAACGTGCGGGAATGCGTGAAGGTGTGCCGTCGGGAGAATTATCTTTCTTTGCTTCGCGATTATACCCAGGGGGAGCTGTTGAAGATGGTGTTGGATTTTGGCCACAAAACACCGATAAGGTGAATTTTGATTATCCGCAGAATGTAGGTACCCGGTGGCGCATGCTAACGGGGCGAGTAGATTACGAATTTAACGATATGCTGCTTACTAGTATTACCGGTTATATCGAATCTGATTTCTATCTCAATGGTGATGTTGATGGGGGTAGTACAAATGAGTGGAATGAATTCCGAAACATAGAGCGGGATAGTTTTAGCCAGGAATTCAGATTGCAAAACACAGAGGATAGTGCTCGTTTGAATTGGAATGTAGGCGTTCTTTATGCTGAGGATAATGGTCATTTCGTTAGCTCGACCTTTACGGGCCCAGACAATGCGTTTGGTTTGCCTGGCGGCCTACTTATTGGTGGAGGGGACGATGAAGATCAGATCGAAGGGTGGGCAATTTTTGGCCAATTCGATTACGATCTGACCGCTGACTTGTCTATTTCTTTAGGCGGCCGCTACAGCGAGGAAACAAGAACCGTTGAGGAAAATTTCACTGACACTAGTGGCGCCGTGACATCAATTGGTGTTGAAGAAGATTTCACCGTATTTACTCCTAGAATTGCAGCCAATTACAGTGTTAACGATGACGTGAATCTTTATGCAACGATTTCGAAAGGCTTTAAATCTGGAGGTTTGACAAGGTTTCTTGATATCGGAGTTCCTTATGAGCCTGAGGAAATGTGGAACTATGAGGTTGGAGTGAAGGCTGATCTCATGGATAACAGATTGCGACTCAGTGCAGCTGCCTTCTATATGGACTGGAGCGATATGCAGGTAGAGTTTTTGGTGCCAGCGGTCGGAGAAGGTCTTGGTGGTAGTGTGGTAAGCAACGCGGACTCAGCATCTTCTAGAGGCTTTGAGTTAACAGTCACAGCTCTTCCGATCAGTAACTTAGAGATTAATTTTAGTGCTGGTTACCTAGATGCTGAGTTGGATAAGGCGACAATATTTATTCGCGACAATGTCTGTGATCATAGGCCGCCTTCAACTGAGTGTAACCACAATTTTAATGGTAGAACAACTCCATTGTCTCCGGAATGGACACTGGCGGCGGATGCTGAATATCGATTTGATGTAGGTGGCAACGATGGTTTTGCAAGACTTGAGTGGAGTTATCGGGATGAGGTAGATCGTACACTCGTTGAAGGTTTGCTTCACGATGATACCGTGCCTTGGAAAGTGCCAAGTTATGACTTTTTTAATTTAAGGGTCGGTATACGTAATGAAAAATGGGCATTAACAGCTTATGTCGAAAACCTGCTCGATGAAGATTACTATGCAAATGCTTATGTTAAGGCTTGGCATGGTGGTGTTGCTGTAGAACCTTCATTTCAGACGTACGGTGTTCGTTTGAAATATAATTTTGGAGAGTAATTCAACACTAGTTTATGCATTGACAACCAACCGCTGCAGCGTTAGCTGCAGCGAGCTGTACATTCAGTCTACTTTAAAGGGGTGACACGAATGACCATAAAGAACAGCTTTTTTAAACTATTTCTTCTTATCTTTATACTTATTTTCTTCAAAGCACCCGTCGCATTAGCCGCGACTACAGCGATAGTGGGAGGTAATTTAGTTAACCTCGATGGTAAAGGTGCGCTACTGGATAGTGTCATTCTTTTAAAGGGAGATCGAATATCTGAGATTGGAGAGCGGGGCAAATTGACCGTGCCAGATACGGCGGATGTTATAAATGTGGATGGTAAATGGTTAGTGCCTGGATTAATGAATATGCATGTCCATCTTGGACTTATTCTCCCTGGCAAGCAGGCAGCAGAGCTTGCCAATGAGAGTGATGCAGCTTTAGCGCTTAGGATGGCGGCAGCTGCGCGCGAGAGTCTACAGGCGGGTGTTACGACTATTCGTCTTCCAGGAGACTCACGTCACGCAGATTTAGCCCTAAAGAGAGCTATAGAAAAGGGGCAGGCACATGGTCCACGCATTTTCAGCGCAGGCGAAGCGCTTTCTATTACTGGTGGACATGGCTCAAAGAAAGAAGGTAAGGCAAACTGGGATGGTCCATATGAGCTCGTTAAGGCAGCTCGAACTCAGATTTCAGCAGGAGCCTCGTGGATAAAAATTTTAATTTCGGGTGGGATAGCTACCGATGGTGGAGGTTTAGCTGAAGCCTTAATGACTCCGGAAGAAATAAGCGCGGTTATTGATGCCGCCCACCGGTTTGGAGCGAAGGTAACTGCCCATTCTGGGTCGTCTAAAGCTACTTCTGTTGCAGTAGATTTTGGTCTTGATTGTGTTGAACATGGTTATTTTCTTGACCGAAAAACGCTTCGGAAAATGAAAAAGAATGGGACATGGCTGGTACCTACCATAGTGGTTAGTCAGCCTGCGACACAGCCGTTTTTCGTGCGTATTGGTTCTCCGGAATGGTATTTGAAGCGGCGTGAGTCTGCCGGGAAGGCACACTGGCAAATGCTGAAGATGGCTATAGAGGAGGATGTGAATATTGCTCTTGGTACTGATCAACTTCCGGCAGAACCGAACGATGGAACTACCGCTACTGCTAGAGAAGCCCAATACTATGTCGAGGCAGGGATGACTCCTACCCAGGCATTGCGCTCAGCCACTATTGAGACGGCAAAGCTTTTGGGAGCAGAGGATGAGATTGGTTCGTTGGAGGTGGGCAAGTATGCCGATATCGTAGCGCTCGAGACTAATCCAACTGAAGATATCAAAGCCTTGCGCGATATTGTGCTTGTTATGAAGGGTGGTAAGGTCTATCGCAACGATTTGACTAATTAAAGAGAAAGTAAAGTTAATGAAGCCTCATAACTGGGCACCTCTGTTCTTAAGCTTGCTGTTTGTAGGATGTGATGACAGCCAATCTAACTTATCTAGTGATGTACTTATTACAAATGTTAATTTAATTGATGGGACGGGTGTAGACCTTCAGTCAGATGTGGATGTTCGAATAACTCAGGATCGTATTAGCGAGATTGGTGCAGACTTGACCATCTTTGACCGGACTATGGTCATAGACGCCAAAGATAAATATATGATTCCAGGCTTGATTGATACTCACGTTCATCTTGATGCGCCAGTGGTGTTTCAGTTAACAGACAGTGAGAAAGCGCAAATCATAGAACACACCCCTAAGGCCTTTCTATACAACGGCGTCACGTCAGTACTTAATGTCTCTTCTGAGGAGGATTGGATTTTTTCTCAACGAGATATGGAGCGAAAGAATACTCTTCTTTCACCGCGAATTTTTGCCATGGGTAGGTCCTTTACCCCGAATGGCGGCTGGGGGAGTCGTCATGGCGGTTCTCTCGCTGATAAAGATGAAGCTCTTGCCAAAGCGCAGGACTATATAGAACGAGATACGGATGGTTTTAAAGTTATTATCGAGGATGGACTTGGCGCATCAGGAACAATGATCCGCATGAGTGACGAGATGATGATGGCAATTTCCAAGATCGCTAAAGAGCACGACATACCGATTTACTCTCATGCGATTAATCTTGACGAATTCTACTCTGCCGTAAAAATCTCATCTAAAGCGATCGTGCATGGATTGGAAGATCGAGTGCCGGAGGGAGACACGATTTGGGAAGATATGGTGGAAAATAATATCGCTTTTGTGCCCACCCAAAGTCTATGGGAGTCTTTCCTTCGGCATGATGAGGCAGCAGAGGATTTAAACGATCCTGTTTTGCGAGCTAGTGTTCCGCATTTTTTATTGGATTATATGC
>JAQWLX010000070.1 GCA_029247075.1 Halieaceae bacterium
AGAGAAAGATATAACAGTCACCTTACTCAATCCTGGAGCGGTAGATACTCGTGCCTTAGGCAAGCTTTTGGGTTGTCTCTAGAGGACGCTGGAAGAGCAACAAATTTTGATTATGGTGGATATAAGACGGTATCGGCAAAAGATACAGTTTCTCGTCTTATTAAAGTAATCAATAATTTGGACATCTTCCACAGCGGCTCATTCATTAACTATACTGGTACTGAGATTCCTTGGTACGGTTACAGCAGGTCTGAGAGTTCATCATCTTCAATTAACTTTTGTAGATCTTGAGTCCCACCAATTAAAATACCATTTATAAAAATCATTGGGAATGTTGGCCATCCAGTCCACATTTTTAGTGCATTACGGCGGTACCAAGTGTTGAAGTAATTTCCATATTCTAGATATTTGTGGTTCACCCCCAATTTCTTAAACATCTTTCTAGCTTTTTTTGGTTCAGGATTTTGTGCCATACCTACTACCACTACTTTGTTGTTAGCAATGACTTCCTGAACTTCAGAAATAATATCAGCATTATTATTTGCGACTATGCTTTGAATTGCCGGATGAATATTTTTCTCAAGTAAAATTTTGCGAGGCATAGAACTTCCTTATTACTTTTGCGACGAAAGCTCTGATCATATCGGAATATCACTCGTATTAGTAATCTTGATAAAGACTCTGATTAAATTAAAAATAATCTAGAGGGTAATTTTTGCTTTGAGATAAACGAGCTTAACTGTTCACACCTAATAAAAGAACTTCCTTAACTATATACGTTTTCTTTAAAGAGATTAAACTACTGGGAAGCATTCGGGGTCCGCAACCTGTGAAACCATTACTAATTATTTATTTAGTAGTTCTTCTCATTGTGTTTCTGGAAAATCCCACGATAGATGGAGGCTTATCGTAAATTCCCTCGGATTTTCTTCTTTTGCCGCTGTCTTATGCTTGACCTTGCCAAATAGTCGCGCCCGCTACATTCGCGACCACGAACTCGTTGCATATACGACGATATTTATAACTCTTGGATATGCTTTTTGGTTTTTCATTGAAGATCCGGTTTCGGTGGAATACGTCAGGCCAGGTGCTCCCTATTATATGTGGGCAGGTCTGGGCAGCTTGTTTTTTTGCTTCTGTCGACATGGATTTCTGTCTTGCCAGCCCGGACACGGATATACCAAGATCACTCTTCGTTTAAATTCTGGCATCGGATATTTACAAGTTTTACTATTGTAGATGCTTTGTATCATGCTTTGGGGAGTGGATTTTATTTAGGTACTGCGACCCAGGTAGGTGCGATACTAATGCTCACAATTTTCGTTTGTTTTTCCCGTAATTTAAAGCCGCATATACCCCAATCTGAAGTTGCAACACCGCATGAATTGATAATGATTACAATAGCCGGCTCTGCTGTTTTGGTGTTTATCAAAAACGTTTTATGATGCGGCTAGTTACATTGCTAACATTAATGTTTTTGGATTATATTCTTTGGGGCGCCTTTTACGGATCAAGAATCAGAACTCAAATATTACTATGGAAGCACCGAACCTATTTTGTCGATGACATTTGCCCATATAGACCATCAAGTAGTAAATTGTCTAGATTGTCATCATAACTTTGTTGATGATACTGATGACGAAGCGTGTATGACTTGTCACGTAACCAATCCTGATGTTCGGCCTCTTTTCGAATCTCAGTTCCACGAGCTGTGCCGAGATTGTCACATTGACTTGGCAATAAAACATAAAGACAGTGGTCCACTTCGACGTTGCATGTTATGCCATGTTAAAGATCAGCTCCGGTAATACTCTAATACAATTAACTCGGTTCTTGATTATCAAATTATGTCCTTTAATACCGGATAGTCCTACTACAAATAACTTTGATTCAGATTTAGATACTCGATTTTTCTGAGCTAAACCCCCCCCCAAGTTCTTTCGTAAAACTTTGGGCCGTGGTAGCTGTATCATTAAGAGCATTGCTAGCATCAGATTCTTGACTATTACCCTGAATCGAATCATTCCAAATAGCGTGAGGAGAGAAGGCTGGTACTTTTAGCATTATTCTTTTGTGACATCACAGTGTGTGTATCGTTCACCACCAGCAAATACATATAGTTTTTTAAAAATCAATTACATCAGAGTATTTTAGTATTAGTAGATTTAGGTGGTTTTGGGTATGCTTTAGAATTATTTAGATGATTGTTTGAAAGAAACATGTTCTTGCTATTTTTTGAGGATCCGAAGTGAAGCCATCGACAGCATTAGATCTTCTCATGATTGAACCACTTCCCGAAGCCATCAAGAGTTATTTCGAGCTCTGCAAAGAGAAGCTAGGGATAATCCCAATATCCTGACAGCATATGCCTTTGATATTGAAAAGCTGAACGCTTTTACGGAGCTATACAATGAATTGATGCTCTCTGATAGTGGTCTCAGTAAGTTGGAGAGAGAAATGATTGCTGTCGTAGACTCGTCTATCAATCGATGTTTTTATTGTCTTACTGCGCACGGAGCAGCGGTCAGAAAACTATCTGGTAATCCAATACTGGGAGAGCATTTGGTGATGAATTATAGAGTAGCCGAGCTTACTGAAAAACAAACGGCAATGTTGGAATTTGTGGTTTTGGTGACTCAAACAAGTAGTACGATCGAGGAAGAGCATCGACAAGACCTTAGAGAAGTAGGGTTTTCTAATCGCGACATTTGGGATATTGTTAATGTAGCTGCATTTTTTAACATGACGAATCGAGTTGCGAGTGCAACGGCAATGTTGCCCAATGAGAGTTATCATTCTGAGGCTCGTTGATTTTCCCCTATATGCTCTTTTCTGTATGGTTAATCTACTACACGATCAATAATAAAACTCCGTTAAAGCACTCTCTGCAAATGCAGGATAGAATTTTTTAAAAACTAACGCATGGGCTAAAGTCTGATGTACGCAAAGTAAAAAGAAATTCACTTCAGTTTGTTTTTGCCTTCTGGGTGCGATATTACTGAAAGTATGTATGATTAAATCTTAATACAGGCTAGGCTTATAATATTTCCAAATTTAGCTATGACTTATGATGAATAAAAAACTTGTCAAACCGAATCCTGAGCTTATAAGCGTTGTCTGCGAACCAGCTTATTTGTCCGACTATTCGGATCCTGAAAAAAACCACTATTCTTTTTCATACACAATTACAGTCACCAACTCAGGCGATTGCATTGTTCAACTTCTTTCACGACACTGGATAATCACAGATGCTGACGGTGATGTGCAAGAGGTTAGAGGTGAGGGTGTCGTAGGTAAGAAGCCTCTAATATCGCCAGATGAATCGTTTCGCTATACCAGTTGGGTATCTGTAAAGACCCCGATAGGTACCATGGAGGGCTCCTACACTATGACATCCCGATCAAATGCTCTTCAGGACGCTTCTGAATTCTCGGAATTTGACGTTCCCATTCCACTCTTTTCAATCCGGCAATTAAAAGCGCTCCATTAGAAAGCTAAGCTTATATCGATGATAAGTAAGGTTGCCATTTATTAAAATTTCTAACGGTGGATAATTCCTCAAGCCTGATTAGCTTAGAGGAGTTAGTACAAAAAGTTGATTTCCATTGAATGGGAATGAATCTATGGTCAAGCCAGTAACTCTCTATGGCTCGAATATTTCCTATTTCACAGGAAAAATGGAAAATTATTTTCGTGTTCACGGCATACCTTATGAACTAAAAAGCATGCAGTTTCCGGCATTCAAAAAAAGAATGGAAGCGGAGGTTGGATTGCATCAAATGCCAGCAGTGATTTTGCCTGACGGTCGTTGGATGACTGATACAACAAAGATGATTCAGTGGTTCGAGTCGCAATTTCCTGAAAATAAAATAATACCTGGTGATCCTGTGCAGGCCTTTCTCTGTCTGATTGATAGAGGATTGGACTGATGAGTGATTGTGGCGAGCAGCGATGCATTACCGTTGGGATTATAGCGAAGAAGCGGATTTTGCCTCCAGGCATTTGGCAATAGAATTATTAGGATCGATATGTGTACGCCATAACAGCTTATTGTATTGATGTACTTCATCACGCATGGAAACAATAAATTCAAAGTCAGAGTCTTTGTATGGGATTGGAATTGATTTCTTCTTATCCTTGGGATCTCTGTTTCTTAAAACAATGACTTCTTTATCTGGATATTCAAAATCCAGCAATGTGAGTTCTGTTTTCCTGAAGTAAGTAATTAATTTTTCACTGGCTCTTATACGTGTTGTTTCGTTAGCAGCTTCAGAACCAAGTTTCCAATCAATTAAACCTTCCTTATAAGCATGCCTAATGACTTTAGTAATGTTTTAAAAGCATGCTGAGCGAAATTTGATCAACTTGGCTGCTTCAGCGCAAATTTCGGTGCTGGAATAGCGCTATCCAGCTGATTTATAGAGAAAGAAATGTAAGTTGTGTTAATTGCCATAACTTTTCCATGGAGCGTAGTGAGATGCTGGTCTCACATGGAGCGTCCTCAGGATTAGCCGCTCTTTTCTAGGTATCCGTTCTGTCGGGATAGAACCATATGTATCTGCTGGCGTGGCGCCCGCATCCCTTGAGGGGAAAGGAAAAAAAGCGGCACGCTATCTGGGTCAGCGGCAACTGGCGAATGACCTTCGAGTTTGAGAACGGCGATGTGTATGTCATGGATTAGGAGGATTATCATTGTTGGCGAAAAAATACTCTCCAGACTCATGGAAATATAGTGGTGAATCGTCGTAATAGGTTAGCCGGCCTTAATTCTTAAAATTGGAGATACGTTAACGAGAGGAATCTATGGCTGATCAGCATCGTTTTGCGAACACCTTCTTAGCGCTGCGCATGCGAATTGCGGGACTGGTGGGAGGTATCGTGCCACCATGGAGGTCGAGGATATTGTTCAAGAGACTTACATGCGTGTGTGCCAAGTGGAGAACAAGGACGAAATTCGTAAGCCACAGTCATTTATGTTTCGCACAGCAAGAAATCTGGCACTCGATCATGTGAAGCGAGCGGAGTTCCGCTTGACAGAAGGCACAGACGCGGCCGATGACATGCCAGCGTCCGGTTTTATGTTCGATGTAGAAGAAGTGGATTCAACCTACAATCAAGTGGCCTCGGATGAAGATTTTATGCTGTTTTGTGAGGCGGTACGTGAACTACCCAAACAGTGTCGACGTGCTTTCGTGTTGAAAAAAGTCTACGGCTATACGCTGAAAGAAATAATGGCTTAGATGGACATTGCGCAACCGACGGCCGAGACCCACATCGTCAATGGTACCAAGAAGTGTGTGCAACATCTGCGAGACAGGCAACAACGGAAATCATCCACGGCCAGGCGCACCAGCCCCGGGCTGATGCCCGCATGTTAATCGATCGCACCGTTTCTCAAGTGATATCTAGAAACAAATCGACAACCATAGAGAATGTAATGGCAGATGTCCCAAGGGGTCGGAAAGAATTGGTAGAGGCATTAAGTGAAACAGAGATGAATTTGCTGATCTTGAAGGCGAGGCAGAGGCGAAATCACATTCAAGATACACCAGATTTAAACCTGTCCGAGGATGACGATTTCTAGTGAACACTTCCAAAATCAATAATTTGAATTAGTCCGAAGGAAGTTGTCCGTTATTCATAACTAATTGATCTATAAGGGATTGGCTTGGCCGGTTCCGGGAGAAGTTGTCAATATCTGACAGTCTCTCCCGGAGTGGTCATTTTAGCAACGTTCTATCAAATATGGTGGAGGCGGCGGGAAGTTCCACCATAATTCCAAAGCCCACATTTGCTAGGCATTTCAGGCAACACATTAGCCCAAGAAGTAAAAACTGTAACAGATACTGTAACAAACGCAATCTGTAGCACCCCCCCGGGGGGTGGTCAGTCATTGTTTAATTTTTAATGTACCTGCCTAAGTTTACTAAAGCTAAAATCAGGGTAGGCAGGAGACCATGCCACCCCCTAGGTATATAAACATCTGCTCAAAAAGTTTGAGTACATTTGGTTTGTTAATCAGTGGCTACACCAACCTAATCAAGCAGTAGGATGTTTAAGTAGAATTGTGTAGGATTGGGGGACAAGAAGAATTAAAGGTGCTGAAGAATGAGATACTATTTTCATGGTATTGTTAAAATCACTTTCGGAAATTCGAAAGTCCCATGATCTATAAACTTCAATATCCTTTATGCTGGGCAGTAACACTCTTGATAGCTGTCATGCCAACCAGCGTAAACGCTGATCACACAATAACTCAAGATCCTCTTCTGGCTTCAAATCATAATTATTACTGGGCTACATTAGTCGAATCAGATTCAACAATTGAATGCACTGACAGCTCCAATGACCCCCCTGTCGCAAAGATTTTAAAGATTTCGAAGGCGGGAGGACAGGTAATGGACGAATTTACCTTTCCTATTGGGACGGGTAGAGCAGCAGGTGCCGGAATAGCAGTAGGCCCCGAATTCGTTTGGTTTACCAGCCCGTCCACCAACGAGTTTGGTCGAATTAGAAAATCAGAGCTTTCCGGACATTTAATGGATAATTGCTGCAGTGCCACTGCTGAGTACTTTTCTGGAACGGGAATAGATAAGCCCTATGGAATCGCCGTGGGAATAGACAAAGTCTGGGTCACTCACCAAGATTCGGAGCGCGTAGCCAGCTACTCCCGTACCTCAGGAGAAGAAATCGATAATATCGATTACGGAGTCGATGGTATAGTCGGCAGAGTTCCGTGGGGGATTGCAGTAGATTCCAATTCTGTGTGGGTAACCAATCAAGGCTCACTTTTTGGAACCGATTCAGTTATTCAAATAAACAGGCAAACCGGCGTTTTAATAAGAGAAATACTTATCGAGCCTCATATAAATAGTATATCACCACGCGCTACTGTTGCTGGAATTTATTCTGACGGGGATTTTCTCTGGTTACCCACAAATGAACTGGTTCCAACAGCTAATAACGTTTCCGTATCTGGACTCAGTGGAACACTAATTAAATTTGATATCGATGAAGACGTTAACTTTCCCGTCAGTGGTGATAATCGTCTAGTTATTGGAGATGCTCCGATCTACATTACTGGTAACGATTCCAGAGTCTGGGTTACTCATGCCGCTAGCAACACCGTCGTAGCGGTTGATAAGACTACGATGGCTATTATTGAGGATACAAGCCTTGGAACCTTTCAGTTATCAGAAGACACCTTGGGGCGCGGTATATCCTACTCAAAAGGCAATTCGCCGACTAATAACTACTGGTTTAATACCTCACTGGCAACAGTTCAGATAGGTGATCGCCGAACTTGTTCTGACACTCCCGATACTAAAGTAGGATTAAAATTAAAAAGTGCTCAATATGGAGCTATCAATCTCGGTGGAAACACAGCACCCTCCTTCGGTGACATGAGTGGTTGGCTTTATGATCATAGCTTTGGCCCGTTGACGCAGTCGTTCTTTATGATTGCAGCCAGTTCCTGCCGGGCAGTAAATCCCGGGGACAGTATTCGACTGCAAACTAAGGAAACAGGTCTGACAAATACTGCAACGGATCGAAGCATTCCGGTTGTCTGTCCGATCAATAGAGAAGCGTTTAACCAATTTTCTTCCGCTAATAACGATCGAATTATTTTAAGGCTCCAAGCTGAAAGCGCTGGAGATATGGATGTCTCAATGTCCTGCTTAGTGAATAGTTATAGAGGCATATCGGAAGTCACTGTAACAACTGCCGGCACATTGGAACTTCCATTACAAAAAGCCATCCCTGGAGAAATGGAATGGGATCTCAAGGAGTCTATTGATTTGTTGGGATCGATTACCATCACCTGTGATTTACCCCCAAATACGGCAATTATGTCTATAGAGACCAGAGCGGCTTTCGGGGAATAGTTTTACTCAAACAAACCCTAGCCAACCAGTGGCTATTGCACAGGGTGGTTAGGGTTGGGGTTTAGAGGAAGCTTGGTAACTTCCTCTTTTTAATTTTTCTAGCAGTATCCTGTGCAATAACTATCGGTTGTTGGGTTCTTGAATCCTGGCTTTTTAGATCCTGGTTTTCCTTTATTTGGACTTTCTGTATTAATCAAAACACCGCTCCCGACTTTACGATAGCGATCTTCAACAGCTTGATTGTTTTTATTCATATCGGACTCATGAAGCTCACCTTTTATGTCACCCAATTTCAAAAAATCTGTAGCTTCTGACTGAGCCTTTTTATTTTCTGCGACATCTTTGTTCATATCGGACTCGTGAAGGTTACCCTCCTTCACGCCATCAAGCTTTGCATAGACCCCAGCATAGGTGAAGCTCGTGAAAACTAGTGAAACTATTAAAACTATCAATATTTTCATTATTATTCTCTCCTTTAGCTAAGTGATATTACCTTTTCAGGTGTATAACAAAGCTAAACCATAATCAAATTAAATCAAGTGAAATGTAAAGATTAATGGAATGTTCTCGTTACAAGCCCCAAACACACCAACCTAACCAAGCAGTAGGATGTTTAAGTGGAATTGTGTAGGATTTGGGGATAAATTTTAGGAGAGAGGCATGAGAATAATTGCCTTAGGATTTGCGTATTTGTGCATATATACAACTCCAATCCAGATAGTTTTTATAGCGTGGCAGTCGTGGATAATTTTTAGTAGTGACCACACAATTTTTTCAATGTCCACAAAAGAATTTCTTTTAGATAACCTGACCTTTCTGCATGATTGGATTTACTCAATATTCTGGAATCAATTTTTGGATTTTGTGTATCAGTTTCCGGCGGTGGTAATATCAGCTCTCAAGGTAGTGGTAAACACGTGGCTTGGACTATGGATTCTTAAGAAGCTTGGCAAACCAATGAAAACCCCAATCACACCAACCTAATCAAGCAATGGGATGTTTAAGTTAAATTGTGTAGGATTTGGGGATAAGAAGAATTAGAGATCTGAAGAATGGAAAAGATATTTCTTTTAATTTATGTGTTGACAGTTTCTGCACCCGTCAGCTTAAGTAATAGCAAGGTTTACGCGCAAGAAGTAAGGCAATATTTCAACTTAGCTTTAGAAAGTTGTTACACTCTTATTTTATAAATAACCAGTTCAAAACTTAAGAAAGGAAAGAAAATGAGAGACGTCAATTTTCTCAGGATCATAATTTTTATAATTTTTAACTCGTTCGCTCAATTAGCTATAAGTTTTGGTGTCGACGTATGTTTTAACGATCCAGAGCAAGATCCCCAGGTAATTCGGAATTGTATAGCTGTCAACGAATATTGTAGAGAACAACCTTTAGAACCTGAATACAAGGCTTTTCTTTGTCGAGTGTTAGCGACGTCAGATAGTCTAAGCGGACTTTCTGGAACGAATGCTATTATTGGTGGTAGAAGTTTAGTGCATAGTGATTCCGTCTACTTGATCGCACAACTAAATGGTT
This sequence comes from Halieaceae bacterium, assembly GCA_029247075.1. Lineage (GTDB taxonomy): Bacteria > Pseudomonadota > Gammaproteobacteria > Pseudomonadales > Halieaceae > CABYJX01. The sequence continues at coordinate 9,420 of JAQWLX010000070.1, forward strand.
TTTCGGCATGGCAGGCCTATCAAATCATGATTTATAGTGAGGCAACAGATCAATCAAGTTACGAACCTTTTGATAAGTCCGGCAGCCTGATGGTAAGTCAAGATATGATAGAGGATTGCTACCAAAGTAATATGGAGTCTTATAAAGAATGTTTAGCGTTGACGCCTAGGCTAATGGGGCTTTATAAGTTCAACGACGAATCAGGTGGACAACTACTGCATCTTCATTCCCGATACTCTGAGTCTGAAGAAGCTCCACCAACAACACAATTTCCTGCGGATTATTTCTCTGCGAGACAGATAGATTCTGAAGTTCTCTTGTCGAATCTTAAAGCATGGACGTTTGGTATGCGGGACGATCTTTGTGTATCCGGAATCACTAAAGACATAGGTAACCCTTTGTCAGCTTGTCTGGATAGCAAGCATCTTGATTTTCCAATGAATTTCTTTTCCTTTGGAGTGGGCAGTCAGGTTCCATTTCAAGCAAAGCTCGGCACATTTGTTATTAACGAGAATTCTGAGTCTAAAGTATTATCAGAAGAAAGTAGTTTTTCTGCTTATATTCCTCACGATACTCGAATGGCTAAGTTGGGGATATTCTTACATACCCTAACAGATCGAGTATCTCATCACATGTGTACGGATCGCTCCTGGTTTTACGAAAAAGAGGATGGAAATTTTAATTCTGTTTTTCCTTCTGCTCCCTGCGGTCAAGGAGGCCACTTTCTATGGCATGTATGGGAGCAGGGTACTGATCAATATAATATAGAAGATCAAGAATTCAGAACCATGGAAATTGCGCTTGCTGAAATTTGGAATGTACTTTCTGAACGTGCTATTCAATTGAGTCTAATGACAGAAGATTATCAAGGTGGTGAGAGAAGATATGTAATCTCTCAAATGATTGAAGTGCTTGGTATCTATGATCCGGCATTACGTCTTGGCAGGATGACTGAACTAATTGAGTCATTTGGTTTTCTTCCATTGCCAGGGCATGGAAGCAAGAGCGATATCTCTCTTTTAGACTGGCTAGATGACGCCGGCGCGTTTTACGAATAGCTAATTGGTTACATTTGGTTTGTTAACCAGTGGTTATTGCACAGGCTTGATAGGGTTGGCTTTGAGGGTAAAGCAATCCTATAACCAGATGTTTGGTTTTAGATTAGCCACCCAGGTTGAACTCAGGCGGACTCAAGAATCGTTAGCCGATCAGGAATAAAGCTCTAACTACAACACTAAGAATTATTGTAGTCAGGATATAGATCCCATAAGTATTCAGCTTACGATAAAACACGATTTTCACAGTTCCTCCGAAAATTTAACAAGTTGATGATTAGCGCATACGGATTTGTTTGCGCACCATTTTAATGTGGGCGAAGAATGTGAAATTCAAGGGAATAGGAAAAGAAATTTTAGTAAAGAGTGCGTTAAGAACTTACTTCGCTGAATATCGCCACAAAGCTACTGAGTCAATTGATATAAGTGGCGAAATTTTAACCTTGGTTCAGTTCGATAAGGATCTTCATTAGAGGCTATATAAAGTTAGATATTCAGAGAAAAGCTAATGAAAAATTTGCTAGAAGAATAACAACCGTGAGGAGTACGCTGAACGAATGGAGTATTCGAAAAACGAACTCTTTCTTTGCATCTTTGGCTCTATTCGTTGCTGGAATAATCGAGTAGCAAACTACCATAGATATTATGGTGACCAGAGATACTGCCCTAATAAAGAAGGTATTCTCCTTGAGAGCAAAGGTAACTAGAAAAGAAATCAAGCCTATTGTCGCAATTAAGAGGAACATTTTTGGGAAAACAGTCCTTAAAAAGGATGACGTGTCTCTATAATTAACATACTTAAATAGAGAAGGAGCTACTATAAATGACTGGAATATTATAATTCCAACTACAATCCATGACGACATTAGAGATATTTGTGCGAACATACTCAAGCTAATTCTCTTGGGTTTTGCCTTCCTGTATACATATGGAGTAGTTACATACAAAAAATAATTTTGGTTCCCTCTTGTGATATGTCAAAGTAATAAAATACTCTCTGTATTACGAAATTAACTGCAGTCTTTTTCAAATCTTAACTGCACTATGAACAATTTTGGAATCTATATATTGGTATGCTTCACGAATAAGATAATTTGTGTACGTGCTGGCATGAATTCAGGCGAAGGTGTTTCACAGTGGTTGCAAAGATTTCAGGACTTCGCTAGCGAGTATTATTTTTGGTAGCTATAGTTCCATGGACACCTCTACATTGATACTATCTTAATCATGACCTCGTTCCGTCTCATTTGAGGCAGCGTCCATGGTGGATTGTAAAAAGCATATTTCGGAGTACCGATTGCTTCAATATTGTTGCGTGCTAGATAACGCATTAATTTTTTCTCGTATTTTTCAATATTTCCACTCGAGCTCGTCCCAGAAAATATAATTACGGCAAATTTTTCGGCAGGAATTTCCTCAAGTACTATGCTGTCGTTATTAGGTCTTGGTAGTGTCACCATATTATATCCGGAAGGCATCACAAAGCTCACTTCCCATGATGTATCCATGGCTTGCTGTTGAACCGGTGCTGTCATCGAGATTTTTTTATATATCTGCTGTTGTACAGGCGCAGTCATCGCTATGTCTTGTAGAATTGTATTGTTTCCAAAAATATAATCGGCTAACAGCTGGAAACCCTTTCTTAATGAATTCTCTCGATCGCCAGCAATCTTCACATTGGCAACGATCATGGGATCATAATGCCTGATTTCTATATTTTTTTGTGATTCAACGATGCGATAGCTTGGAGTTTCTACATCACTCATGACAGGTCCTATCATAAGAATACCGGTCAAAATCATGATAATTAAAACCGTAATCCAAATCCATTTTTTCTTCATAAGATCATTTCTTGCTCTATCGACTTAAATATCTCATGACCATCTCTACTTTTTATTATTACCTTAAGTGAAGATGCCATTAGCACTTTCGGTCAAACTTTACATTTTAAGCGTCTCTATTTTATTGGATATAATATTTTTCCAATGAACTTTTATCTATAAATTCGAGGGCTTTCTCGTGCGTAGATTCAGGTTTTAGTGGCGGTGCTGCTCCAGCATCGTGTGCCTCCTTCCATCGCATTGCACACAAACACCAACCGTCCCCCGCTGTTAAACCTGGAAATTGATATTCAGGGCGAGGGGTACTCAGGTCATTACCCTTAGATTTGGTAAACTCCAGAAATTCATCCGTGACAACTGCGCATATAACGTGCGTACCAAGATCCATCTGATTAGTTCTACAATATCCATCTCTTAAAAAACCAGTAATTGGATCAGCGCAACATGATTGAAGTTCAGTACCTAAAATATTTTTCGGTTTCTCATCCGTCATTTTTAAGCTTCAATAAATAATTGGAATTGTAGTCTAAAAGACTGTTTTCTGACACGTTCTCTCTACTAATACTACTGTTTCTTGCTTTTTTTACTACATCGCTTGGAGCAATATTTTACTTTGTCCCATATGTTTCTCCACTTCTTTCGCCAAACAAACGATCGCTCGCAAATGGGACAAATTTTCTCTGGTAAGTATTGCTTTTTCATAAAATGGAATTAATTTTTATTCACGTTGTTTTGAGTTTCGTCGATTTTTTAATCAAACGTGGGTTCCGCAGTCTATATTCATTAAAAATTCATTACTGTCGTTATGGATCTCTTTCTTTTTTTCTTCGCTCATCCGGTCAAATGTTTTATACATCATTCCAATACGGTGGTTTGATTTAAGTTTACTTCTATTACGATCTAAAAAATTCCAATATAAATAATTAAAAGGACACGCCTCAGAACCATTTTTCTTACTAACTTTATAGCTGCAGTTTTTGCAATAATTAGACATTTTATTGATATAGCTTCCACCGGCTGCATATGGCTTACTAGCTAGATACCCACCATCGGCAAATAAAACCATTCCGGAAACATTGGGGAGCTCTACCCACTCAAAGGCATCTGCATATACGATCAAAAACCATTCGTTGACATATCTTGGATCAATGCCAGCAAGTAGCGCAAAATTACCAAGAACCATTAAGCGCTGGATATGATGTGCATAGGCGTTCTGCTTTGTCTCAGAGACACACTGACGAAGACAATTCATATTCGTATTAGCAGTCCAGTAGAAATCCGGAAGCTTACGTTTTGCCTCAAAGAAATTCTCTGATATATATTCAGGCATATTGAGCCAATACATACCTCGTACATATTCACGCCAACCAATGATCTGGCGAATAAAGCCTTCCACAGAATTTAGGGGCGCGACTCCTTGTGAATAAGCATCCTCTGCAGCGCGTACGCATTCTAAGGGTAAAAGTAAGCCACAATTCAGATAAAAACTAATATGAGAATGATACATCCATGGTTCACCTTGAACCATTGCATCCTGATAATCGCCAAATGATGGGAGACGTTGTTCGATAAATTGATCCAATACTTCTAATGCATCGTCGCGGGTGACTGCAAAAAAAAAGGGGGTCAGGTCGCCGAAGTGATTATCAAATCGTTTTGCTACAAGCTCGAGAACTTCTTGCTTAACATCATCCATATAACCAACATACGGCGGCGGTATATCAAGATCCTTTTTGGGTGGTTTACGATTCTCTGAATCATAATTCCATCGACCGCCTATTGGATCATTGCCTTGCATCAAGATTTTATATTTCTTTCGAATCTCGCGATAAAAATCCTCCATACGCAATTGCTTGCGATCCTTTGCCCATTCAGAGAACTCATCAATAGAACAAAAAAAACGATTATCAGCTCTAATTTCAATTGGGATGCTAAATTCAGATTGCCATCTTCTTATCTCCCTTAGCAAGTAATATTCACCCGGATACGTGAGGATGATCCGTTCAAAGTTATTTTTTTTTAGTAACCGAGCTACTTCGCCTTTGAGAGACCCTGAATTATCAGGATCATCTAACTTAGTGAACACTACCTTATAATCTTTTTCTCGTAGCTCCTGTGCAAAATAACGCATAGCAGAAAATAGAAAAGCAATTTTCTTTTTGTGATATTTGACGCGAGTGACTCTATCGAATACTTCACAGATAAATACAACATCCTGAGAGGAATCATAATTATCCAGACTGGATATTGAATGTGAGAGTTGATCTTCTAAAATAAGGACTAAACTGCTCATGGCAATCTCTGGCCTAGTGAACGAAAGGCCTCGAGTGCTGCTTCGCGCGATTGTTTGATATCAACTATAGGTTGTGGATACGTTCTTCCAAGGCTAACACCAGCTTCTTGCAAAATTGATTCAGGTGCTTCCCAGGGACAGAAAAGATATTTGTTAGGCAATTTAGTAAGTTCAGGTATGTATCTGCGTATATAGTCACCGTCGGGGTCAAACTTCAGTCCCTGCGTGACTGGATTAAAGATACGGAAAAAAGGTGCGGCGTCCGCGCCGCAGCCAGCAATCCACTGCCAACCTGTACTATTAATAGCTAGATCTGCATCTAATAATGTATCCCAGAACCATCGTTCGCCATGATGCCAGTGTAGGCATAGATTCTTTACCAAAAAAGAACCAACAATCATGCGCAATCGATTGTGCATATAACCTGTTTGCCACAGCTCGCGCATTCCAGCGTCGACCATGGGTACTCCTGTCTGTCCTTCCTGCCACGCTCGCAGATACTCCTGGTTTTCTGTCCAAGGAAAGTTATCAAACTTTTGTTGTAAGTTTTTAAACGGTAGTTCTGGATTATTGTAGAGCTGACCGTAGGAAAACTCACGCCAGCCAAGCTCACTACAAAAATGATCTACATCTTTGTTGTCTGCCAAAGTGCGAATTAAATACCATAATTGATTTGGAGATATTTCGCCGAAATGGATATGAGGAGACAGTCTAGAGACAAATGGTTTTGCAGGAAAATTCCGTCCTTCTTTATAATTTACCAATCCACTACCAATGAACTTTTGCAAACGACCATGTGCGCCGTCTTCTCCAATATTCCAGTGTGCCTCTAATTGCTTATCCCAGCGGATCGTAGGTAGCAGTCCTAGTTGGTCTATATTCAACGATTTTTGCGAATCATACTGATAGTGTACCCCTAACGGAGCACTCAACGGTTGCCGTGGCTCCGAGGCTTGCAAGCACCCTTTTCGATAAAAGGGTGTGAAGACTTTATAGTGTGTACCATCATTTTTCTTTATGGCCCAAGGTTCCCAGAGTAAAGAACCATTAAAGCTTTCAACTGCAATATTTTTCCTTGCTATAGTTTCTTTTATCAATGCATCACGATCGATGCGCCAGGGTTCATAGCATCGATTCCAGAAAATAGCGTCCACATCAAGACGCTTTAGAATATCATTTAATATAGTCTGTGGATTCCCTTGATAAATTGACAACTTGCCGCCTAATGACTCATTCAATGACCTCAATGAGTGGTGCAGCCAACAGCGACTTGCCTGTCCCATACGATGTTTTCCCGCTGTCTCATCATCAAGAATGTAGATTGGTAAGATCCTTCCTATCTTTGCTGCATGCACAAGGGCAGGATTATCTGACAGCCTTAAGTCTTGCCGAAACCAGTGGATAGCTAATTTATCTGCCATTACAGTAAATCTCCATGTGCTCTTTTTTTAAGAAGTGCATTACCTGAAAGTTATTCAAGCTAACGTAGATAGATCTATTCTCTCGCTCGCACCCTTGACTACTTAACTGTCTCAGTACTTACGCAGATTAATGCACATAGGATTTATTAAAAAGAATTCCATGTATAAAAAAAGATGGGAACGCTTCAAAAGATCCTCCTATTTCCAGAAACTCAACTTACTAGGAAGATAAAAGCATCTAATTCTTCACCGAAGACCAGACCAATACCTCGATATATAAACACCTGCTCAAATATTTTGAATACATTTAGTTTGTAAACCAAACTCACACCAACCTAATCAAGCAGTAGGATGTTTAAGTTAAGTTGTGTAGGATTTGGGGCATAAGAAGAATTATAAGGAGTCTAAAATTGTTTGAGATTGGAATAGTGACGTTCTTTGGCGTTCATCTAATACCGTTCTTTACTAGTGTAAGAAATTATTTTCTAAACAGGGTTGGTGAGAATCTATATAAAAGCATTTTTTCTCTTCTAAGTTTAACTGGACTGTTTCTTCTTATTTTTGGTTATCAAAGCAGTTCCACTTACTATTATCCAATTAAGGGCACTGCTTACTCTTATTCCAAGTATATTATGCTGATTTCCTTTCCTCTTATTATTGCAGCCAACATGCAAACATATATGAGGAAGGTTTTAAGGCATCCGATGTCCATAGGACTTGGAATCTGGGCAACAATGCATCTTTTCGTTAATCCCGATTCTGCTTCTATAATTTTATTTGGATCTTTTCTGATCTATTCGATCGTTTCGGCTTTCTTGTCTGAATTAAGAGGTTCCAAGACGAGCGTTTCTAACCCAAAATTGTCTTTGAGAGGCTTCACAACGCGTCCAGTATGCATAGCATCTTCCTTCATAAATAAGACTCAGGGAATTGTCGTAATCCCTGAATTGGCGTGTTAACTGCGTACCAGGAATAGGCACTATCTGATCTTCAACCTCTAAGGTAATAGTTTGCTTTGCCAGATAATGTGAATACAGCTTCATGTTAGTCTCAGCAGATCTTGTAAACTCGTCATCTTCAAAGTCCAGATACATCTTGCTATTTCTAATGGACTTCTTTTTGTTGATGTAGGGTTTTAATCTGAGATGTGTTACTTCTTCTAGATAGATTGTTTCATTCGTTTGAAACCTCTACTACTCACACTAATCCTATCAAGCCTGACAACAAGTGCTTTTGTTGGCTGGGATGATGTTTATTCGTGCACGACTTCTAAAGTGCAGAAGGTTTTTCTGGATGGAATGCTGGGCCAATTCAAGAAACAAAGCTTTGAATTTAAAATAGATAAGGAAAAGAATGCACTGATCTTTGATAATGTCGATGGACCTCTAGATAAAAAGCTATTAACCGTTATAGAAGCTGATTTTAGAACACAATCATTTGATGCAGAAGTGATCTTGTCTGATAGTTATCCCAACAAAACTACAATGAAAATAATGGAACGAGTAACTGGAGATCATTTTACTTTGATTGATGATAAATTTATTTATACCGCTACCACGTTAGGTGCTGTTGATACGGTTATTGCTAACTGTACTAGTTCCGATGATCGATCGGCTTTAATGCTTCTTAATTCTTGAAGTTGGTCAAATGTAAATTCTTTTCTGTTTTCGGCATCCTCACCTAAACCCGGAATATCTGGTTTTTCAAAGGCATGTACCTTATCTTCACGAAGCTCTAATTCCAGAGTTACTTTGTTAATCATTGCTCTTATCGTACTTAAACACCTTTTAATACTCTGCGTTTTAAGTCCTACTTCTATGTGTTGATCTATCAGTTTACGAACTTCAACTCGTGAATATTCGGAAGGTCGTTTGTCGGGCAGAAATTTCTGTACGAAAGCAATTGCATTGTTTACTTCGTTGCTAAACTTCTTATCATCTATCCTGCCCTTCAAACGAATATATTCTTCCGGATATTCAGAAAATGTTAGAGCAAAGTCACCTTTAAGCAATTCCAGTGCCGCACGTTCTCTTTCTGGAAGCACTTCGTAAACGCTTTTAGCGGCAGGCGTATCATCGTTAGCCCAGTGAAGGCATTCTTCATTCCCTATCTGCTTTTTGAGCAAATCATCTAGAGAATCAAAGCACACGCTAAGCTTTGCCTGTGAACGCAGTTCTTCTCCAGTAAAATCCTCACGACTAATATTGAACTCTTCTAGTAAAGCTATTCCGCTACCGTATCTAAGTTTTGGGACTTCTTTGGGAAATCCAGAACGTAACCGGTCAAACTCGCGCTCAACCTCGTTATTGGCTTTTAAACAACGACGCATTGCTATCCGTCTTGAGCGACTTTAAGATCTGAGCGCTGGAATAATGAAGTCTAAGATCTTCTGGAACCAAACGTCTGTAGTGCCAGATATGGCGATCTTTAGGTTTATGAAGGTACTTCACATCTAGAGAAAATGGGCCTAGTGATATCTTAGGCATAGCATATCACATAGACATGTATACGTTTATGTATACGATTATGCCGCCCCAAATACGCCAAATCATTGATATAAATAGGTTTAGTGATGTAATTTGGCG
>JAQWLX010000087.1 GCA_029247075.1 Halieaceae bacterium
TAAATAAGCATCTATCTGAAGACTGTCCTTTGATCTTCCCGTCTTCTCAAGATGTTCTTTTGGCGGTATTCATTGCCCATTCGACCCCCTCAAACGCGCTTCCGACAGCGAAAGAGACTCTGTCTGCGACATCACAGGCCATTTCATTTGTCCTAGATCCTGTGCAGGCAATATCGATTGGCACAGGTGAGATTACTTTAGGATCAATCCAGCGAATTGGGGATTGCATATTGCCTGCTTCGACAACTTTACCGTTCAGGTGGCGTTTTAATGTTACGACGCAAATTCTTAGTTCTTCAGTAGTAGCCTGACGTTTGCCGATATGTGGGGCAGACGAATCGCCTCTTCCAATTCCACAAATAGCTCTACCTTGATTCTTCCTGCAATGAACCCATCGCAGAGGCCGTTACCGCAGTCTCTCGTGTAACTGGATGCCTGACTCCTGTCTCGATCTTTAGAAATGTCGTCGCATTTGCCATCAAAGCAAGCTGTCCATAGTGGTCTGCAGATAGATTTTGGGTATCCGGACAAAGTACGATATCAAAGCCCATTTCTTCTAGAAGGGGTGCCGTTTCCGCTGAGCATTTAGGGACCGGTTCCATGACGATACCAATTTCTGTCATATGAGATCTCCTTCAGAAACTATTTGAATTATCGATATTGGTAGCACGCTAATCGTTACCATTTTCAATAATAAGACTTACCAGTTCATGATCCGCTACTTCATAATCAATTTTGTTAGGGTTGCAGCATATAGTGCAATCGTATATTTCACTATTCCAGCCATTAAATTCCAGATCAACTTCAATACTTAATTCGAAGGTGGAGTAGCAGGAGTAACAGCTGATTGTTTCGTTAAAGGTTTTCATTAATGCTATTAGTTAACTTGTATCTGTAAAACAAGATAAACGATATCACTTCATAAGCGGCTGATGCGAAATGGTATATTAGTGGAAGAGAGAAAAATCTTACTAATTTCTCATAGCCCTCGCTTATACTCCATTTTTCGACGAAAGCATCTAGCTCAACTTTTAATTCATTGGAGCTTGCAATAAAATGTAATCTTCTTAAATACTTGTTGCCCATTCCGCTACAATCTTTAAATTCGATCTCAGATCTTTTTATATTGATTAATTTCAAAAGCGCAGATTGGGCATCCCGAGTATGGGTTCGTTTCTATTATCATAGCAGTCCATAAAAAGTTATGTGGTTATAGTGCCGAATATTTTAATTATGGATTGGTGTTTCTTATCAAGTTTTTAAAACAAGTAGTATTATATTGAGCATTGCTTATGCAGAAAGAATAAGTGGTCTGGTAATCGGCGAAACTAAACGACTTGTGATCGATAAAGTCTTCTAAGTAGTATTTTTAGGATAGAGTGCCAACTTCACTGTCCATAATGTGTTAAGAACAAGAGATGAGATTTAGAACTTTGATGCAGATAGAGTTAGTTGGACTAATTAAATACTTTTCTGACGAAATTAGAATATTAAAGTGAGAAGTAAAAAATCCTTGCCTAGCCTTTTAATTTAAGAATGTAATCGAGAGAAGGGACATTGAGAAAAATCTATTCTTGGTACAACCGATGAGCGGGCTGCTCTCAAAAGAACGAATATTAGCCCCTAAAAATTATAATCGTTGGTGGGTTCCATTGGCTTCTATTGCTATTCATATGTGTATTGGTTCGGTTTATGCCTGGAGCATATTTAATCCATCACTGATAAAGATTCAGGGAGTGGTGGCTAGTTCTGGGGAAGATTGGACGCTAGGTCAGGTTGTCTGGATTTTTACCGCAGCTATCGTTTGTCTCGGCTTGGCTGCTGCGTTTGCGGGGAAATGGCTGGAAGAAGTTGGCCCTAGAAAGGTTGGAGTGCTCGCTGCTTGTTGTTGGGGTGGTGGCTACCTTATCGGATCGCTTGGGATATATACGCATCAACTGTGGTTGTTGTACCTAGGCTACGGTGTAGTAGGGGGGTGTGGTTTGGGACTGGGTTATGTCTCTCCAGTAAGTACTTTAATTCGTTGGTTTCCAGATAGACGCGGAATGGCTTCGGGGATGGCGATAATGGGTTTCGGTGGAGGTGCAATCCTCGGGGCTCCGATGAAAGAGTATTTTATTAAGATGTTTTATCGTGCACCTGATTATCTGGGAATCTCTTCGGAAGTAAACTTATTAACTGAAGGAGGAAGACGATTTGCGGAAGTCTCTGGAAAAATGCAAGAGGTTGTTATCGTTGGAGGAAGAGAGCTTCGAGACATGACGGTTCCGGGACCAGAAGGTGTCTATGTAGTCAACACGGGAGCATCCGGAGTGGCAGAGGCTTTTTTTGTGCTAGGTGTGATTTATATGATCGTGATGCTGATTGCAGCATTTTCTTATCGGCTGCCTGCTCCTGATTGGAATCTATCAGGATGTAAGGAGACTTCTACTGAAAATAGCAAAGAATTAATTTCAAGGTCGGATGTAGATATTAATCAAGCATTGAAGACCCCGCAATTCTATCAGCTCTGGATCGTGCTTTGTCTTAATGTCACGGCAGGAATTGGAGTGCTTGGTGTGGCTAAAACCATGATCGCTGAAATTTTCGGTACTACGCTGCCTCACATTGTCGATACAGCCTTTGCCGCGACCTATGTGGTCATGATTAGTGTTTTTAATATGGCAGGTCGATTCATTTGGGCTAGTGCTTCTGATTATCTAGGCAGAAAAAATACTTATTGGTGCTTCTTTGTGATCGGCATACTTTTGTATCTTTCTATTCCTATTACGGCCCAGCAAGTTACGGTTAATCCCTCGGTAGTGTGGCTGATATACTTCTATGCATCCACGATGATAATTTTTACTATGTACGGAGGTGGTTTCGCGACTATCCCAGCTTATCTGGCCGATATTTTCGGAACCAAATATGTCGGTGGAATACATGGTCGGTTACTTACTGCGTGGTCCACTGCAGGTGTTCTGGGGCCTTTAGCAATAACTTCTCTGCGTCAAAATTCTGTTAGTACGGCGATCAAAGATCTAGTTGCTAGAATAGATCCAATGGAGTTTGAAACTAAGTTTGGAGCACCAATTTCGCAACTAGAACTGCTGGTCTCTCAGAATTCGGTTACTATCTCCAAGCTCATGGAAATAGCACCTATTGGGACTGTTGATCCGACTAGTGGACTTTATAATTCGACCATGATTTTGATGGCGGTTTTGCTTGGATTAGCTTTGATTAGTAATGCACTCATGCGACCGGTTGATCCAAAGCACCACATCAATGACAATTAACCTTAAGATATTTTTCTGACGATAGTCTTATTTAATTATGAAAAAAGCGAAACTAGTCTTGGTGAGACATGGACAGAGTGAGTGGAATGAAAAAAATTTGTTCACCGGATGGAAGAATCCAGGACTGACTCAACAAGGGGTTGATGAAGCGACCGCGACAGGTAGAGAGTTACGGAATTTTGGAATCAGTTTCGATGTCTTATTTACCTCTAAGCTAGCGAGAGCTCAGATAACTGGAAAGCTTATTCTTAAGGAGTTGGATCTCAATTCTATTCCTGTGATAGAGGATCAAAGATTAAATGAACGAGATTATGGAGATCTGGCGGGGCTTAACAAGGATGATGCTCGTACTAGATGGGGAGAGGAACAAGTTCATATTTGGCGCAGATCGTATGATGTTCCTCCGCCTGGTGGGGAAAGTCTAAAAGATACAGCGGCAAGAGTAATTCCATATTTCAATGAAATTATAGTCCCTCATTTAAGAAACGGACAAGATGTCCTTGTCGCAGCACATGGGAACTCGTTGAGAGCATTGGTAATGAAGCTTGATGACCTAAGTAGCCAAGAAGTAATCCAGATGGAAATTAAGACTGGAAAGCCGATTTACTATGAGACAAATGGTGCAGAGTTTTGGAAAAAAAATCTGTAGTCGAGTTACTTATCTGAATTGAATTTATATTATTTAGGATTTTTATCCCTGTATCTTGACAAATTTTTCAAATAGCTGATTAGCCAAATCAGTTTCATCTGGCCTCGAGTGTTCCTCTGAATGAAAGATTTGATCGGCTGCCATCATGGCGCCCATCAAAAAAGATCCGTCCGATGTTTCAACCAGTTTATATGTTTTTCCTGAATTTATTATCTTATGCCACTTATCACGGATAACTTTCCAAAATCCCTTTGTGGCAGACCAGTAATCGATGGCCAGAGAAAAATCGAATTCTTCGATACTGTCGTATCGGTTTAAACCAATTTCTCTACCTCGCACTATATAGTCAGGATTTAAACTGCCTCTTATCGAGCGTTCTGAGGGGGACGTTGCGACGACTTTTAAATTGTCTTGTTCGTGACTCCAGCCCTTGAGCGTAATGGTATGGCGATTAGTGCCAATTAATACATCATAGTCATCTCTAACACTTTTTTCCCTGCGGGGCAGTGGTCGCCAAGTTTGTGCACTCATCCAACTGGAATACCCTTTGGCATGAATCCATTTTCCTACAGAGTCATAACGTGGAGAATCGTCAATCTGGAATACAGCCTGAGACCATGTTCCTTTAATTTCTGACCTTTTAAGGGTTTCTCTGCCCCAGGTGTCTCGACCTAGGAAAACATTCAAGTATCGATCTTCATATGACCAGTCCTGGCGCCAATGTTTGACGACGTAGGGTTTTGATAGAGCGCCGTCTTCCTGCTGCATCTGCATAACCAATATGTGCTGGAGGCTGATAAAGTCTTTGTTATCTTCAACTACAAAAATGTATTCCGTTGCCCATGACTGATAGGGGGCGATTGCTTCATGCTCTGGATAAAAACCCAGGGTCTCTAAAAAATCAAAGGAAGCGCGATAGTCTCCTGCCATCGCAAGGATCGCCCTGCGATCTTTTTCAAACTTGGATAGCTCGTTTTCTTGAAGTGATTTCCACGATTGTGTTGGGATCGCCGTCAGCTTAACGGGAGCTCCAATGGTGGTTCCTCCTCGAGGAGCAAGGTTGGAATCATCCGCAAATTTCCAGGAAAACATATATCGAAGCGTAGATGAGTTATGTCCTCCTAGTGACGTCGCATCTTCCTCCGCCACAAGCGAGTTTCCTATCACGCTTAAAACAACTAATAGGGTAAGGCGGGAAAAAGGTTTTGATATGTTTTTTATAAGCCGCCCTCGGTCAGTTTTTGCGGATCCAGCAAGACAATAAGTTCTTCTCGTGAAATGTCTGTTTCTTCCTCCGCAATATCTACTATCGGGCGCCCTTCTTTATAGGCACGTTTTGCAATTTCAGCTGCTTTCGCGTAACCGATAATAGGATTCAGAGCGGTGACAAGTATGGGATTACGATGTAAAGCTTCACCCAGCTTTTCTTCATTCACCTCAAATGTGGAAATGGCCTTATCTGCTAATAAATGAGAAGCATTGGAGAGTAGAGTTATGCTTTCCAGTAGATTATAGGCAATTAGTGGTAACATCACGTTTAGTTCGAAGTTACCTGATTGGCCAGCTATGCAAATAGCCGAATCATTCCCGATTACTTCTGCCGCCACCATGGCGGTGGCCTCAGGAATAACGGGATTGACTTTTCCTGGCATTATTGAAGATCCAGGCTGAAGTGCTTCCAGCGTGATTTCTCCCAGCCCTGCTAGAGGGCCAGAATTCATCCATCGTAAATCGTTAGCAATTTTCATAAGAGTGACGGCGGTAGTCTTTAATTGACCCGATAAAGAGACTGCAGAATCCTGAGATGCGATTAGCGGGAAAAAATTTGAAGATCCGTAAAATGATATGTTCGTGTGTGTAGACAAGTTCTTAGCAAAGACGGATGAAAATTCAGGGTGAGTGTTGATACCTGTGCCAACTGCGGTACCGCCAAGTGCTAAGGTTTGAAGCGATTGAGTTACAGATTCAAGTTGATTGATGTTATTTTTAACTTGATCAGCCCAGCAGATAAGACTTTGATCCATTCGAATTGGCATCGCATCCATTAGATGGGTACGGCCGGTTTTGCAGTATTTTGAAACAGCATCAGCTTTTATTAAGATACTGCTGTGCAGATGCTTCAGCGCCGGTAGGAGAGTTTCATTTACTGTCAGTACTGCACTGACGTGTATCGCAGTTGGTATTACATCGTTACTGCTTTGACCAAAATTGACGTGATCGTTTGGGTTAACTTCATTACCAAGCTTTTTTGTTGCAACTGTTGCGATGACTTCATTTGCATTCATGTTTGAGCTTGTGCCCGAGCCTGTTTGAAAAACGTCTACCGGGAAGTGGTTCATTAGTTGTTTATCGTTCATAAGCTCATTACATGCATCGACTATTGCGTTAACTATCGGATCGGTTAGGGTTTTTAGCTGAAGATTAGCTTTAGCAGCGTTGAGTTTAATTAGTAAGAGAGATTTGATAAATTCTTCCGGCATCTTTCTTCCGCTGATAGGGAAATTATCTACGGCCCTCTGAGTTTGAGCACCATGAAGCGCATCAACCGGAATTTCCATCTTACCCATGCTATCTTCAACGATGCGCGTGTTTTCCGACTCATTGCTCATCAACGTATTCTCCAATTACTAAAATTATAAAAATGCCTCGGGGCTTTTTTGAAATCTAGTAGCCCTCACATGGAGGTTATTACTTTCTGTACAAAAAAACCACATTGAGAACGATTCTCATTACTAATATAATATACCTTAACCAACTTAACCTGAATTAAATTACGTATGGGTTGGTCAAAATTATTTAAATAAGGGTTGCTCATTGTGGAAGATAAATTTACTTTTTGTGGGATTGAGATGGACAGATTTACCGTTGTTTATGGATGTTTTTTAATCATTTGGGCATTGGTTGTATCTATCCTAACCGACTCTAATTCATTTACCTCATGGATCCCAGCATTCATTGGAGCGCCAATCGCGCTAATGGGGATCTTAACTATCTTATATCCCTCTAGAAGGAAAATTTGGATGCATGTAGCAATTTTGTTGGGCCTGCTAGCATTTTTGGGAGGATTAAATTTTTTTAGAGGTATATCCGATCCAAATGGTCCATTCAAAGTCTTGGCTGCGGGAGTCTCAAAATTAATGTTATTTCTTACTGGCGGAATTTATATTTTTGGGAGCGTTCGTTCGTTTTTATGGGCTAGAAGATATGAAGCTGAAAATGAGTAGAATTCTTCTCTTCAATAAGACTTTTACTTGAAAAACTAGTGTGATTGATTGGAAGAGAGTGGGGCTTGAAACAAAAAAACCACGCGCTTTTAATACGCGTGGCTTCGTTATCTTACTAGGCTACTGATTTTTTTTAGTTCAAAGTAAACGTTCCTTTCATGATACCCCAGTGCCCTGGAAAGCTGCAGAAGAACGTATATGCTGTACCGGCAGTCATGCCGCCAGTAGAAAATGTCACGCTTGTTGATTCTCCGCCACCAATTATGGCTGTCGCAGCGATGACTCGCGAATCACCTTCTTTCAGGTAATTGTTTTTAAGTCCCGCTGAACCACCATCCATGGCTACTCCTTTGAAATCCGCCTCAGTGGTTAGAACCCAGTTATGACCCATAGCATTTTTTGGGAACTGTCCTGTGTGATTGAGAGTAACTGTTATATTCTCACATGAAGTAGGAGCAGACATGGCCTTAGTACTAAACTGCATGTTATCCGCAGCCCCAAGTGACAAATTACAGCCACCGTCAGCAAAAGCGGAATTTCCTGAAAATGCAATAAGCAATGCCATCATGCCGGTGTAAATAGACATGTTCTTCATAGTTTTACTCCTCATTGTGTTAACTTAAATATTTACAGGTAATTATACTCTAAAATTAGTGGCTTAGATCATGTTTTCAGTAAAGTTTTCTCTTTACTCTCTTAATCCTAAATGGACTTCTCCAAATCCCTATTACTTTGCCTAGGATTCCTCTCATGTCAAGATCGTTTTATTTTGCTGATAGTATTTGTCTCGTTAACCAAGGAAAGATAGAGGCCTATGGTAAACCTCATGAGGTGATGGAGCCCAAGCTTCTAACAGATGTTTATCGAAGCCCTATCAGGGTGGAGAGACAAAATGATAGGCTTTATATCTACACATATTGAGGACCAAAGAAAATGTTTTTAGCTATGAACCGATTTAAGATAACCCCCGGTTTTGAAGAAGGATTTGAGGATGTCTGGAGGAAAAGAGACACCTATCTTTCAGAAGTACCGGGGTTTAAGAAATTTTCGCTATTGAAAGGACCCATCACCGAAGAATTCGTTTTGTATGCATCTCATTCGATATGGGAGAGTAAGGAAGCATTTGTGGAATGGACCCAGTCGGACGCGTTTAGAAAGGCTCATGCCCAAGCAAGCGCTCCCAAAGGGACTTATCTGGGTCACCCGGAGTTGGAGACGTTTGAGAGCGTGCTAGAAGAGTAGTAACTTGGATAATTGTGTATTTGTAATCTAGATTGTTGATCAAACCGCAAGCATAATAGTAGTTTAATCACGTTTTTTTGAAGTGCTTTTTAGCATTTCTGGATTACAGACACATATATTTAAGGAGTGGACAAATGGACACCAAGTCTTTTCTTGAACAGGCTAAAGCAGCAGCGGATAAGGCTAAAAAACTCACCACCGAGGCAGTGAATTTTTCGACAAAGAAGGCTGAGGAATTGGGCCTTGATGCTGAGAAAATGGAAAGTCTAAAGTCAGAAGCTCGCTCAAAATTGAGTGATGCTGGCCGGTTAGGAAAAGAGGCAGCCAAAGTAATGAAAGAGAAGGCAGCTCAATTAAAGGAAGAAGCGCCAGAGAAGGAGGTTGTTCAAGAGAAGCTAAATGCCTTCGCAGCAAAGGCAAACGTAATGGGCCGAGAGGCCGTAACATTTGCCAAAGGAAAGTACGAGGAATTCTCAGATACTGGAAAAGAAAAAGCCAAGTCTGGAGATAATGAATCATCGTCAGATGACGCAAGTAATTAGAGTTAGTTCGCTGCTAGCGAAAAAAATAACAGGGCGCTGTATCAGGTTGACAAGGCGCCCTGTGAGGCTACAAAGGGGAGTATAAGCCTACTTCGCCACGAAACCTTTCAAATGCCACACGCCGAGGGAGTTCTCTTTCGAGAAAAGCGTGTAAAATCTATTTGGTCTCGTTAACAATTAGACGCTCGGCGAGCCCAAAAATTCCCTTTGGAGAAAAATTATTTTATCTTTTTTTTTCAGAATCATATTTGTATTTTTACTACTGTGTTCCTCGGGCAGTTTTGGTAAGGAAATCCAAGTTGAAATCTTACGAGTGTTGGATGGAGATACGATAGACGTTCTTTATGAGGAACAAGTACAGAGGGTAAGGCTACAAGGAATAGACAGCCCAGAATGGGACCAGCCATTTGGTCAACAAGCTACAACTCACTTATCGGGTCTTATCCAGGGCAGGGAGGTGAGCATTTTTTACGAGAGCCATGATAGCTATGGTCGACTTCTCGGAAAAATTTTTGTCGATGGGTACGATATAAACCTTCGTATGATTAAAGACGGTTTCGCTTGGTGGTATCGTTATTATCGTGACCAGCTATCATTAGAAGATCAAATTTTATATGGAAGAGCAGAGACATATTCGAGGAGTTTAAAGCTTGGTTTGTGGAAATCTGAAAATCCCATAAACCCTTATGAATGGAGAAAGTTGAAAAAAACATTCTAGCTACTGGGGCTTATTGAATATTTTGACATATGAGAACGTTTGTTGCTTTTTTGAATTAGAAGCAATCTTATTTGTTACATTAGAAAGAAATTTAAGAGTCTAAACTCACTATTCCAGAGGAAAGATATAATTCCAAACTGCTTTGCAAGTTGAGGATTTAGATATGAAGAAAAAAAATATAATTACCATTTCCAATTTTCTGCTTTTCAGCAGTTTTTTCGCACAGGCAGATGATGCACTTGAGTGGGGTCTGGCAAGCCCGGCCGAGGTCTATGCATGTGATATGAGAGAAGGTAGTTCTCCAGAAAAAGACACGATGAATTTTGTGGAGGATTGGAAGGAGTGGGCGGTAGAGAACGGCGCTTTTACTAAATACACAGCTCAATTGATGCGACCGATTTCGCATAATGGAACCTATCCGTCGTGGCAATGGCTAGGATACTGGCCGGACTATGCTACGAGTGGTGCAGATGTACAGGCACGCCTTGAAAAGGGAGGTCAACTTGTAAAGACGGCTTCAAAGTTTTTAGATAATTGCCAACACAGTACATTTGGAGGCCGGTTTGTTAGAGAGCCAAAGGGAGACTGGGTGATGCGAGATCATGTAACTCTGTTCGCAAATTGCAAATTTCTAGATAATAAAGGTG
>JAQWLX010000095.1 GCA_029247075.1 Halieaceae bacterium
GTAACGAACTGCCGCTCGAATCTTTATCGTAAGACCAATAGTGCTTTTCATGATTATCATGAGTGAATTACGCCAAGTCAAATGATCTATGTTGCTCTTGCAACCGGAAAAGTTTCTAGAGACTATTCGATCTATTTGGCGTTTAATCGCCGCCCGTTTTTCATTTAATTTTCGGTGGTGGAGTCAAACGTGCTCTCTCGGGAGCCCAGAAAGGGGTGGTTTGTACACGGCAATTCACCACTTTGCTGTGGTGACGAAGTTCTTTGCCATAGTAGATTTCGGCCCAAATAGAACCTCCAAGATACTGATTTTCTATCATCGCTAGGGCGATGTTTGATTTAACAACTGGAGACCACATGGCAGACGTTACATAGCCAATCTCCACTGTGCATTTTTCGTCGGCATATAGATGAGATTCTTCGGCAGGTTTATTTCCTTCGATATCGAGTTTTACCAGGCGATATTCAGATCCCTTATCACGTTCTTTTAACAGTGCCGATCTGCCGTTGAAGTGCGGTTTCTCAAAATCCACAAGCCAGTCGAGACTAAGCTCAAACGGGGTTTGATCGTATTTATAGTTGATCGTTTTAAGGGCTTCATTAAACTCAAGACCAGGCATGATGAATCCTGCCTCTAGTCGCGCCATATTAGTAGCAGTCTCTCCGTAAGGTTGAATTCCATAATTCTCGCCTGCAGCGTAAAGTGCATCCCAAAGCTCGAGCGCGAGGTCTTTTGATATCCACAGCTCATAGCCCAGATCTCCGGTAAAGCCGGTGCGAGATACCATGAGTGGTTTTTCCTGTCTGCCAGCAAAATGGAAGTGCTCAATATTAAATGGTTTTAAGTGTTCGATTTCTGACAATCCCACTTCCTTTAGCACCTCGCAGGTACTCGGTCCTTGAAATGATAAGGCCGCTAAATCGTCGGTAAGATCGACAATCTCGAGATCATTAAAACCAATTGAGCTCTTACGTAGCCACGCTAGTGAAGGACTACCGCAGGTGAGTAAAAATGAATTCTCTCCAAGTTTAAAAATAGTACCGTCGTCCACCAGGCGCCCCTCGTCAGTGCACCAGCAAACATAGGTCACTCGATTTTCCTTCAGTCGTGTGATATCTCTGGTGACCATGCGATTTAACATGACTTCTGCGTCTGGGCCGGTAATTTTGTATTTCTGCATCGGACATATATCGTAGGTGCCACAGCTGTTTCGTATGCAAAAATATTCAAACTCAGGATCGTAATAGTAGTCGGCAAATTTGTAACCGTTCCAGCTGGACCAGGCATCGCGCAAATTTAGTGCAGCCTGTCTCGGATGAAAGGGACTTAATTTGAGTCTTTCGCCCAGATAAGGATCAGTATGTGTGCTTGTTGTCATGTGCCACATCTTTCCAAAACTAGATTGTTATTATTCATCGTAAAAGTCGTCCTCCGGCACCGTATTCGGTCGCTTGAGATCCATCAGGATTTCTCGCGCGGCATTGGCTCCACAGGCTGAAGATACTCCGCCGCCAGGATGGGTGGAAGAACCACACATGTAGAGATTTGCTACCGGCATTCGGTATTGCGCGTATCCCGGAAAGGGGCGGTTGAACAATAGCTGATCGATAGTGAGTTCACCCTGAAAAATATTTCCCTCGGTCAGTCCCACCTCGGCTTCAATCTCGAACGGGGTGCGTACTTCCATGTGCACGATCAGGTCCTTAAACCCAGGGCTGTAGCGTTCTATCTTGTCAATCACAGTCTGGCCAAACGCGTCGCGTTTTTCTGGAGTCCAGGACCCGTCTGCTAACTCAGGTGGACAGTACTGGACAAAGTTGGACATCCAATGCTGTCCAGGCGGCGCCACCGTTGGGTCCCAGGCAGAGGGAATGACTGATTCGATGAAAGGGTCGTCTGACCAGCGGCCGCGTTTCCAGCAATCGTATGCGCGTTCCATAGTCTCAAGCGAGCCGACAAACCCTTGGCCACCTCGATTGATATAGCGGTTATCAGGCACGCCGTTAAATACTGGCATTCCAGATAAAGCGATGTTTACCTTGCCAGAGCTGCCACGTATCTTGAAGTTGGCAGCCTTCTCATAGATACCAGTTGGCAGGTCATTACGATCCATGCACTGCGTGAATGTTCGTTTGGCATCCAGGTTGGAGACGACGATGTTTGCCTGAATTTCTTCTCCATCTTCCAGCACCACACCGGTAGCACGAGTATTTTTCACCTGAATCTTATTTACTCCGGCGTTAGTTCGTATTTCTCCACCGTGTTCTTGCACTGATCCGGCGAGTGCATTGGAGATAGCGCCCATCCCGCCGCGAGCTAGGCCCCAGGCGCCTATGTTGCCATCCACATCACCCATCACATGATGCAGTAAGATGTAAGCTGATCCGGGAGAGTAGACGCCAAGTGCAGTTCCAATGACACCCGGGCTGGCCATAGCTGCCTTGATCAGATCATCTTCGAAGTAGTCGTCCAGAAAATCCGCCGCACTCATGGTGAAGAAACGTATGTACTCATAAAGCTCTTTCTCACCCAGTGACCAGAATTGTTTAGCGAGCCACAGCAGCTCTTTAATATCTCTGGGTTGGAAAGAGGTGGGATCGGGAGGTGTGCGCATTAGGGTTTTTCGTATTAGCTGAGCATAGCGTGCCAAATCGGTTTGCAGACGAAACATGGCATCTGCATCGTGGGGCGATCGCTGGCGTAACTGGTTGTATTCGGTTTCTTCATTGGTATAACTGATCAGTGTCTCGCCGTTATCACCAAACACCACCGTACCGAGATAGGGGACCAGCAGTAATCCATGGCGGGTTAGATTGAGATCACGGTGAATTGCCTGACGCATCATGCTGCACACGTAAGAGCAATTGGAGTAGAACCAGCCTTCCTGTATTTCCCGGGTGACGGCAGCTCCACCGATATACTCATTTTTCTCAACCACCAGGACATCTAGTCCTGCCTTGGCAAGATAGGCGGCATTGGTTAGACCATTGTGGCCTGCGCCGATTATGATTGCGTCGTATTTTTTCATCAGTCGCTCACAAACCGAGAATATGCTTTGCGGCATTGTGGCCAGGGCCACCCATCAGGTCACCACCCGGATGGCAGCCGGCGCCGCAGAGAAATAAACCCGGCACGGGAGTCTTGTGCTGCGCTGCTTCATAGGTGGGTCTCATCATCAGCATTTGATCCATGGACAATTCGGTGTGGTGCCAATGCCCGCCCGTGACATGAAAATTTTGTTCAAGATCTGCAGGGGTCAGCAACTCAGAATGAAGTATTTTTCCAGGCAGGTCAGGTGCATACTGACCGATGATGTCAATCAGTCGTGTTTTTAGAGTCTCTCGTAATGCATTAGTCCAGCCACCTTTTAGGCGATAGGGGACATACATAACGTGAGCAGAGAGTACATGTTTTCCGCCGGGTGCCATTGAGTGGTCTATGGCACTTGGTAGAGTGATTTCCATGACTGGATGCTCTGGGTATTCGCCGTATTTCGCGTTATCGAAGGCGAACTCGATACTGTCCATCGTGGGCGCGATAATCATTCTCTGATCCAATTGATCCACACCGCGAA
Source organism: Halieaceae bacterium (assembly GCA_029247075.1). Classification (GTDB taxonomy): domain Bacteria; phylum Pseudomonadota; class Gammaproteobacteria; order Pseudomonadales; family Halieaceae; genus CABYJX01. The sequence goes on from JAQWLX010000095.1 coordinate 3,575, forward strand.
ATTCAGGTGTACTATCTAGTGCCAGATGTAGTTTTGCCACGTAACCATCGCAGCGTAGGCGAGAGATTCGGTTGGTAAATTCAATCTCAAGATATTGTGCTCCGAGCAGGTCCAGAAATGTTCTCTTGGGATCTGCGGAAGAGATGATTCGGTCAGCATTAATTTTTTGACCATCTGTGAGTTCTACGCCTGTCGCTTTAAGGCCGTTACGATCTCCATTCACGCAAATTCTTGCGACAGGGGATAGCGTTTGAATGTCGGCACCGACTGTCGATGCGGCTCTGCTGAGAGCAATAATTAGGCTTTCTATGCCGGCGGTAGGAATTGAATGAACGCCCTGGTGCTCTCCTGACATACGATAGAGCATCCCAAGTATGGTTGCATTTGGGGACCGCGGGGCCATCTTAGAGCCGATGAGGCCATCCCAGCTCAGTACTGCTTTGAGTAGGTCATTTTCGAAATATTCATCCATAAGATCGCGCGCGGGAAGAGTCGCAATTCGCATAAACTCGCCCATGTCATTCTTACCAAGACCACGCAATTTAAGCCCCAGTTGAGCAAAGGTCATAATCTCTGGGATGGTATTGTTCCCAATTCTCGGCATAGTCTTCATCCAGAAGGGGGCGAGGGCACTGGAAAAACGTCGCAATAATTCGAGATACTTTTGATAGTTGTTGACGTCGCAGGTCTCGACCCCGGCTACACTATCCGTATCGATTTTAATGTGCTGACCTTCCAGATCAAGACCCAGTCTGCTCATCGGAGCACCAACGTAAAAGCCGTGCTTTTCCAATTCTAAATCGCGTACGATTTTGGATGAGAAATGACTTAGGCTGTGCGCGATACCTACCTTGAAGCCTGGGTGAAATTCCCGCGTTGTTGCTAGTCCTCCCAGGCGATCGGATGCTTCCAGTACTAAAACGGATTGCCCCTTTCGAGCAAGATAAGCCGCGCAGATCAAGCCGTTGTGGCCTCCGCCAATAATAATATTGTTGTAATGCTTTTGCAGAGGAAGACTCACTTAATGTCAGTTCGCTGATTTATTCTACGCTATTTTAAGTACATTTGGTTTCGGCTCATGCTGAGCAGGAGCTATCCTTCTAACTCCCAGTACAGAGAAGGTCTGGTTCCGCCTTCAGGTAACTCACTCAAAATTTTACCTTTCATACTAAAGCCAATGTTTTTAAGAAGTCGAGTGCTTCTTAAGTTATCTACGGCACACGTCTCACAAATCAAATCGACACCAATGTACTCAAACATCCAAGAGAATATTTTCTTAGCGTCAGCTCCACCCCGCCCACTACTCTGAAGATCTTTATGAATGGCGCCACCTAGTTTCCCCGTCGACCATTGGGGCCAAATTTGAAAATCGTAATACGCTTCAATGAACTCGGTTTCTTGGTGACCAATCATCAGTAAGCCTTCACCTCGCTCTCGTTCTTCCAAATGCTCTTGGATAAAAATACGCGTGGTGTCTTCATCGATATGCTTAGGCAGTGTATAGATTGGTTGTGATATTGCGGGATCACTCAAAAAACGTGTCAAGGCTGCAGTGTCTTCGACGCTGGCCAGCCTAAATAAACCTTCAAAGCTAACTGCGTTTCGAACTCGATCTCTGATAGCTGATTCGTGGTCCTTGCTGACGCTCTTTCTTGTGAGTGGTATCTCAGACATGGTCTCATTCCACAGATTTTACATTGTATAATTTCATGATCATCCTTAACATGCCAGCAAAGTCTCGGGACGGACGAATGCTTCGGATTACATCTAATTTGTTTCATCTAGAAGTAGCCGCAGTAGCGTTTATCACGGCATGTACAGTATTCGTATCTCTATCTACTCAGGCCCAATGGTCTAAAGAACAGTCCAAGAATAATGTCAAACAGGTCCTAATTAAAGGTGGATGGTTGATAGATGGTGTGGATGATGAGCGCCGACTCAACACCGGGCTATTAATCCAGGGTGATCACATTAAGGGGGTAGATCTCAAGCCTGATCAGGCCGAGCTAGAGTCAGTCGAAGTCATTCACCTAACCGACAATGACACCGTGTTACCGGGAATGTTCGACCTCCATGCACACTATAACCTAGACTTTTTAGGTAAAGGTCGTGTGGAAGAGGTGGTTTACAACGGTACAATTTTTTTGGCCAATGGTATTACCTCTACTTGGTCAGCTGGCGAATACTACCCAGAGCGGGTAATAAGTCAGAGAGACCGAATTGACGCGGGTAGATCCGTCGGTCCCAGACTCTTTGCCTCCGGTCCTTACTTTGGCGCATTTAGATGTGAATATAACGTTAAAGTAGCGGCAGATGATTGCATAGGTTGGCCCAACGATATTACAGAATCCGAAATCCGTCAGGAAGTTGACAGCTGGTACCACAAGAACGTGATCAGCATCAAGATCAAGCAGGCCACACCTGACGAGATGAGGATCATCATTGATCAAGCGCATAAAAATGGGATGACTACAGCAGCACACCTGGCCAACTACAATGTGGAATACGATGTACCTCTGAGAGATGCCATAAAAATGGGGCTTGATAGAGTAGAGCATCAACTCACTTTGGGTAGCGGTGGTCCGCTGAGCGATGAACTGCCAGAAATGATCGAGCTCATGATTGCCAACCGAGTATTTTATGATGCCAATTTGCAAATGTATGGTGGCATCAACGAACGCCGAGCGCATGCAGACGAGATGCTTTGGACGAATGAAGCGAAGTACTTTACGCCTTATGCCCAAGGACTGCTCATTGAGCGCGGTGACCCACCACCTGAATCCGATGCGAAGGAGTTCTCACAGCGAGAATTTGAGGTAAAAGCACTCTATAAAGCTGGTGGTGCTAGTCTTCTCATCGTCGGTACTGACGAACCTGTTTACACCAGCCTTCTACCCGGTTTTGCCTATCATCGAGAGTTACTTGGTCTTACATACGCCGGGATTTCACCTATAGATGTACTCAAGGCGGCGACTATTAACGGCGCGCGGGCCCTGGGTGTGGAGGATGAACTTGGATCTATTGAGCCTGGGAAGCTTGCCGACCTCGTGATTGTCAGAGGTAATCCGCTTGAGGACATCAAAGTCGCTAGAGAGATAAAATTTGTAATTAAAAACGGGGTTACTTATAACCCGCAGAAGCTTCTTCAATCCGTCGAAGGAAAAATCGGTCCTACTGGTGTCGATGATCATGCTAGATGGCAATTAAAATTCAAACCTCTCCGTTACCGCGAGAGCTGATAACTAACCAACCAGATAGTAGTGCCTTAGCAAGGAAGGGCTTACTTAGTGCCGTTGCTCTTTATCGATGAGTTCTTTTCGCCATTCTACCATGTTTAGCTCAATTGCGATGAACCCTGCGATCCAGACAAACTCGTCCCAGGCGAACATCCAATGGCCGCGGTAAATCCAGTATGCAATGGCCATCCATAGTAGTGAGTAGAGACAAAACTTCATCGTGGCCAGTGATTTAAAAATCGCGCCTGATCCGACGCCTCGGTCCTGCAGCCATACGGAAATCTCAATAGTTGCCAGTATGAGGAGCCAGACTACCGCTTCGATGAGATCTACCCAGGCCAACTGCAACTCGATATTAAGCCCGGTTCGATCTTGCACAATAAAGTGAGTGGTAGGATCAATGTAGTAGTACTGACTCGCTCTTGAAAGCGCTACACAATTTTCGGTGTTGAGCTCGTTATATTTGAGATTGTATGCATAGGAGACTTGCTGATCTACCAGCTGGCAGAGGCTATCGACATTGGGAATAAGCACTGCGCTATGCAACTCATTTACATAGACCGAGTAGGCATATAGCGTGTGTCCAAGACTTATATAGCATACGACGCGTATGGCGAGCATGGCTGTGCTTTGCCATCTTGAGAGGGCATTATCTGAAAGAAGGAAAGTCTCCATTTCAAAAAGTAACAAAAGGATGATCCAGGCGCTTTCATCAATAGTTACGGCAAAGGCACGCGTCCAGTCGAGCCAGGTGCTGCCATCATAGAGTGTATGCCCAGCGATAACCCAGTCGTCTCTAATGTAAAGGACAAAATTGATTATCAGCAGGGAGTAGACGATCAGCTTGATGAGATGATGGTGTGCCGAAGCGCGGTGTTGCAAATCATTAATGATGTTATTCATGCGTTTGTTTTTGATGTCGCTCGGTTATTAACTACTGTTCGATGCATTATGACTTAATTTTAATTGTTGTTTTAGCGTCTCGGAACAACTAGAGAATCGGCTAGTGAAAGGGCATATAATTAGTTAATTGATCCCATCACAACGTATAATAATTCAGGAGGATGTTATGTCTGAGCCATTGGGGTTAAATACGCGGATATTCGCTGCCCTTACTTTTTTAGCACATTCTTTATTCATTCCCTTGGCAGTTGCGGAAGTGCCTACACAAAAAAATCTCGCGTGTGGGTTGACTGCTGATGCCATGGGTCAATTTGAAGTTGTACCTACAGGAGAATTTACAAAAAATCTTGAACCGGTATATCCGGAAGAGGGTCAAGCCAAGATAGTCAAAGTAAGTTCATTTCAAATTCAAATTCACGAAGTTACAAACGAACAATTTCACAAATTTGTAACCGAAACGAATTATCTAACAGATTCGGAAGCCGGTCTGGTAGCAGGCCGAGTCGATGCGGGGTCAGGGTTGTTTGTATCGCCTGCACTTAATGCGAAATCAAATCTACAACAAAATGACTTATCTACCGGCTGGCATTTAGTTAAGGGTGCAACATGGCAATCTCCGCAAGGAGCGGGGAGTGATATTCATGGAAAAGAAAAATATCCTGTTACTCATGTGTCGCTCAATGATGCTCGAGCTTATGCGAGCTGGGCTAAAGCAAGACTCCCCACGGAAGCCGAATGGGAATACGCTGCGAGCCTGGGGTTGTTTAACAAAGAGAATCAGGTGTCTGGTGCCTATACAGAGGCTGGAACTCCAGTGGCGAACACTTGGCAAGGTTCCTTTCCTGAGTCAAACACTGCAAAAGATGGATTTCGTAGTGCGGCGCCGGTCGGATGTTTCAGGGCGAGTTTAATCGGGCTTTTCGATATGATCGGTAATGTCTGGGAGTGGACAGACACCTCGGCTGGTGATGGCAGGTTTATCATAAAAGGCGGGTCTCATTTATGTGCAAAAAATTATTGTCGCCGTTATCGTCCTTCTGCCCGCCAGTTTCAGGAACATGATTTTTCAATGAGCCACATTGGGTTCAGGGTGGTACGAGATGTTAACTAGGCGAGCGTATTAATATCCACTTACCCAGTCGGGGAGAATCACGTTATTCTTCCTTTGATAGTCTTTCCATTTTTCGATCATGCTAGCCAGTTTTTCTGGTTTTTTTAATGCCAGGTTATTGGTTTCACCTGGATCATCTGGTAGGTAATAAAGCTCTGCGTCACCTGTGCCATAGGGCTTGGGCATCAGCAATAATTTCCAGTCTCCGTCTCGAAGCGCGTATTTTCCAAACAATTCTATGCCCAGAGGGTTAATTGATATGTCTGCTTTAGGGTTTGATAAAAGAGCTCGGAATGAATTGCCCTGCATTGGATGTATCTCTTTTCCCTCAAAGGTATTCCCAGGATGCTCGATGTCGGCAAAGTCCAGTAATGTAGGAGTTACGTCTCTTACCGAGAGGGTAGAATGTAATATCTCGCCTGGAGCGATGTGTCCTGGTAGATGGGCAAATGCACTGACCCGGGTGCCACCTTCGCTCGGAAATGCTTTGTACATTCTTAAACCCGCAGCGCCGGCTCGTGCCCAACCTGCACCGTAGAGGACATAGGACCCAGGTCTGCCCATGGCATCAAGGCTGAAATCATGCTGTTCATCTATGACCTGGCGAATTTTTGGGAATAGCTCGGGGGACCAAGTTTCATCGAGATCATGGCCCTCGGGGCCATTGTCAGAAAAAAATAAAATAAGTGTGCTGTCTAGCACTTCAGTTGATTCTAGATAGTTAATTAGGCGACCTGTATGACGATCGATTTCCTCCACCATGGCTGCGTAGACTTCCATGCTGCGTTGCTGGATGATTTTTTCTTCTTTACTGAGTTCATTCCATCTGACAGCTTTTGGGGGCCTTGTGGGGTCGGGGGATTGGGGCAAGATACCTAATTCTCTGACTCGCTTTAAACGGTTCTCGTAGACTACATCGTAACCTTCTGAGTAGGCGCCATGATGTTTTTCAATGGCAGCGTCCGGTGCTTGAAGTGGCCAGTGCGGTGCAGTGAAACTTAGAACGCTAAAGAATGGTTTGTCTGAATCTGCTTCGTCTTCTAGATACGAGATTAATTTTTCGACATAAAACTGCGATGAATATTCGAAGTTCTCGGGCAACTCGGTTAGTAGTTTTCCATCTTCGACGTATGGGGCTTTTGCATCTGGAGTTGCGGCATATGCGGGTCGCATGTCTGAAAAGTGACTTGCTCCGCCAGAGATCAATGAAAACGAGCGCTCAAAACCTTGACTTGTCGGTCCTTGATCAGGGGTGACAGCCAGATGCCACTTTCCAGAGAGATAGGTGCGGTAGCCACTATTTTTTAAGAGTGTCGCAACGGATACCACGCGATCGTTTAAAAACCCCTCGTAGCCGGGTTGTCCTTTTTGATTCGGAGACAATTCTTCATACATATTACCCACACCAGCTAGATGGGAGTCGACTCCTGTAAAGAGCGTCGCTCGCGTGGGCGAGCAGGCGGGCATGGTATGAAAATTACTAAAGCGCATTCCGGAAAAAGCGAGTTTATCGAGGTGAGGGGTTGGTATTTCGCCACCAAAACTGCCGATATCTGTAAAGCCAAGATCATCAGCGATGATTAGTAATATATTAGGTCTGTCATTTTTTTGGGGTGATGCAAATGACGCGACGCTGCCGGTAAGCAGAAAAAGACAACCCAGTAGATTAATAACTTGCTGGGTTCGTCTCATTATTATCCTCTTCTTGGTTCCGACATTTGGAAGCGAGTTGACGAGCGGACTGAGCCAGTAGCAGCGTATCAACTCCGACACCGATGAATTGAGCGCCATGATCAATGTAATAGTCCCTGAGTTCGAGGTCCAGGCACAGCAGGCCAGCTATCTTGTTCGCGGCACGAATCTTTGAGAGTGACTCTACTAGCGTTTTCTTAACTTCTGGGTGACCAGCATTTCCAGGATATCCCATGGATGCAGATAGGTCGGACGGTCCCAAAAAGATACCATCGACACCATCTACTTTAAGGATGTCATCAATCTGCTCAATAGCATTTGCCGTTTCGACCTGGATAATTACGCAAATCTGTTCATTGGAATTTTCGATGTAACCGGGGATACCATTCCAGTGTGCCGCGCGAGCCATTGAGGTACCTAGTCCTCGACCACCTTCCGGCGGATAGCGGGTCGCGTGAACGACTGACTCGGCTTGCTCGGCCGATTCGATCATGGGCATCAGCAGCGTTTGCACGCCAGAATCTAGAAGGCGTTTTAGCAGTGCAGGATCATCATTTACAGGCCGCACAATAGGTGCGACTGGATAAGCGGCCATGGTTTGGAGGTGGTGAAAAATATCACGAAGCTCGAAGTTTCCGTGCTCGTGATCGATCAACAGCCAGTCAAATCCAGCCCCGGCAGCAATTTCAGCCACACTGGTGTCAGGAATCGATAGCCACAGACCGTAGGCGGGTGTTTCATTGGCGAGGGCTTTTTTAAATGAATTGTTTGGCATGTCCATTAGTTAGGGCTATTTAAAATCAACACTGATTTCACCGTGGGGTCCGAAGTCGGCACGAACATGTGCACCTGCGCTTACGATTACCGGACGCGTAAATGACCCGGAAAGGATAATCTGGCCTGGTTGGAGACCAATTCCCCAGGGAGCGAAACGCTTGCAAACCCAGCTGATACCGAGTGCAGGGTGCCCGAGTACGCCTGCCGCCAGTCCCGTTTCCTCGATTTCATCATTCAGATAGAGGAGGGCGCCAGCCCAGGGAAGGTCAATTGTTTTTGGGTCCATATGCGTATCGCCCATTATAATCCCCGCGTTTGCCGCATTATCAGCGATCGTATCGAACACTTTTCGGGTATAACCACTCCCCGGATCTGTTCGGTAGCTTCGTGCAGCAATAAGCTCAAGTGCCGGTACTACATAGTCGGTCGCGTCTATTACATCTTCGATTGACACATTTTCTCCGGACAGCGGCGCCTTGAGAATAAAAGCAAATTCGGTTTCGATACGCGGATCTGTGAAATTAGAGGCTTGAATGCTGCCGTTATTCGGAAACACCATATCATCGAGAAGCACTCCATAGTCAGGGGTGTCGATGTTGACCGCCATCTGCATGGCTCTTGAGGTAAGACCTATTTTATAACCGACGACCTGCCTCCCTTCGTTCAATTTTCGCTTAACCCAACATTCCTGGATCTTATACGCATCGTCCATATCCATTTCAGGATATTCCAATGTAAGTGCGGGCATTTGGATTCTATTCACTTCTGCTTCATAGAGGCGGTCAGCGGCGGATTCGATTTGATCTTGAGTCAGCATGTCAGAGGTTTTTCTTGTTGAATTTAACTTTTTCTTCCAGTTCGCGCATTTCAAAACTGACCGCTAAACCATGCTTTTGAAACAGGGGTTCCAGGTGTTCTATGAGTAGATCAAATAATTCTTTGCCGATCTCCAGACGGGTTTCAGGGGTGCGACCGCGTCCAACTTTCATGCTCAGATTGACAAAGCCATTGGTGGGGGTGCCGTCTCCAACTCGAAATTCATCACAGCGGATGGCCCGACTTCGAATCCCGGCCAGCGGAAAAATTCCGCTCTCATTGGCTTTGGCATGCATCTTAGCCATTAAACCTTCCATGTCGAGTAAGGCTGGATCGAGGTTTGAAGAGTATTCGTAAATGAAATGTGCCATGAATTGATTCCTTATTTGCCTTATGCAATCGCCATTGTGGCTGCGGTGCAACCCACTGCAAAAATTGGGATGGGTCGATAGTAGTGCACGGTCCCTTTGCTGTTTTCAGCAGCACCTGCCACTGCGATAAAGTTTCTGATTTCAAATCCTCCTTGACCCGCATCGAGGTACACCTGCTCGTCAGAATAATCCAGGAGCGCGTCGCGGTCGTTATCACACCAGCGCTCTAGGAAATCACGATCCCACGCTTCGTTAATTTTCCCCGAGTCCGGTGTTGCCGGCCAGTGAGAAATGCCGCCCGTACCAACGATGGCAATCCGTTCCGGAATTTCGGCGCAAGCCCTTCCAAGGGCCTGACCAAATGCATAGGCTCTATGAAGGGGAGTGAGTGGCGGTCCCTGACAGTTAATATTTGCCGGTATGATGGGGAGGTCATAGCGCGGGGTGAGATGATGCAGAGGCACCATAATCCCATGGTCGAATTTCCATTCCTCGGCGTAGGCCAGGTCAATGTCTTGCATGATGCTAGTGATGATTCGGCGAGATAATTCAGGAACACCGGGTATGCGTGTCCTTTCTATGCCGAGCCACTGGGGATCTTCAATAGGGCCATTGTAGTGACCTGCCATTCCCATGCAGTAGGAGGGCATGTTGTCCATAAAGAAATTTGCAAAGTGCTCTGCGGCGATCACGATCAGTGCGTCTGGTTTAGCCCTTTCCAGATTCTCGCGCATCTCATTCATGGCGCTTTGTAAGGTGCGAGCATCGTCTTTGTCCGCCATGTGGATGCGACCCGTGATTCCTGGGGCGTGAGAACAAATTCCGGCGAAGACCAGACTCATGTTGCACCTTTTCCATCGGTTGTCACGTATAGCCCGGCTTTGACGTTACCATGCTCATCGAGTGCGTCACGCATGGACTGGATATACTCGGGCCATGCATATCCGCACATTGCAGCGAAGTGCATCAGGATCTGGCCGTTCACGCCTAAAATATAAAGCAGGCCAATATCGGGTGTTACGATGGCGGCATGTTCTTCCTCGTTAAGCTCATAATCAGTGAGGACACTCTCTTTATCTGCAAAAAACTTTTCCTGCAGGCTTTGGTCTCGATTGAGCTGATAGAGAAGCTTTTGGGTGTAGTAAAGACTCATCTTATTTCCCCAGTGATGGTACCTTGTGCGTATCGTGTGCAATGCAAACGTTCTTTGTTTCCATATAAAAGTCGAAGCTGTAGTCGCCCCCATCGCGACCAATGCCGCTCATTTTCATTCCACCGAATGGAGAAGGCAAATTGCGATTGTTCTCCGAATTGACCCATAGCATACCTGCCTCGATTTTATTCGCGAGTCGCATCGCTCTTCCGACATCTTTAGTCCAGATATAACCACTGAGACCGTATACAGAATCATTTGCAAGTTCAACGGCTTCTTCTTCTGAAGAAAAGCCCATAGTGGTTAAAACCGGTCCAAAAATCTCTTCGCGAGCAACTCGCATAGCATTTGTGGCATCCGTTATTAAGGCCGGATTGATATAATTTCCTGAGCTGAGTTCAGGAGGTTGGTCTCCACCGACTTTGACGGTAGCTCTCTCGGTCCTTGCAATGTCGATATAACCTAACACTTTCTCCAGATGTTCTCGGTGGATCAGAGGTCCGACTTCAGTGAGCGGATCGAGTGGGTGTCCGACCCGAAGCTTCTTGACTCGTTCTTCAAGCGCTACAAGGAAGTCGTCTTTGATAGTGTTTTGGATCAATAATCGACTACTTGATGTACAGCGTTGGCCATTGAGGCTATAGATCATAAATACCACGGCGTCTAGCGCCCGATCGAGATCCGCATCATCGAACACTATGACGGGGTTTTTGCCGCCCAATTCAAAGTGAACTCTCTTTAACGTGTCAGCGCCCTGTCTCATTATGTGCCCGCCCGTTGTCGATTCGCCAACTAACGCAACTGCTTTGATGAGTTCGTGCTCAGAAATTGCTTTTCCAGTCGTCTCTCCAATACCATTAACGGTATTCCAAACACCGGGAGGAATGCCTGATTCTGCGCTTATTTCGGCAAGTATCATCGCAGACAAAGGACTGAGTTCCGCCGGTTTATGAACGACGGTGCAGCCGGCGGCTAGTGCTGGTGCAATCTTCCAGGTGGCAAGCATAAAGGGTGTGTTCCATGGTGTAATGATTCCCACTGGACCGATGGGTGTTCGCATCGTGTAATTGGTGTGTTCGGTCTGATGCAGCGCCAAACCATTGCACGCTTCGGGTGCCTTGTCTGCAAAAAATCTAAAGTTTGCTGCTCCCCGAATAGCGGCTTGTTTCATGAACCGTATCGGTTGTCCGCAGTCCATGCTCTCTACCAAGGCGATTTCCTCAGCACGCTCTTCGATGTGGTCAGCCAGCGTATGAAGTCGAACACGTCTTTCGTTTGGCGCTAGATCTCGCCATTTGGGAAAGGCCTCAGCTGCACAGGTACATGCCTCATCAACCTCCGTCTGAGTTGCTTGGCAGATTTCGCCTAGGGAGCTGCTATCTGCGGGACAAAGGTTTTCAAAAGTCTTGCTTTTGTCAGGCCGTACAATCTCTCCATTAATAAAATGACCGGTCACAATATCCTTAAAAGGAGCCAGATACTTGCTTGCGGCGTCTTGATTCTTAGTCAAATCACTCATTTTTCTCAACTATAATTAGGAAATACCAAAAACATAACGTGTTAAGTAAAAAAAGTCAATAATAGACCTAGTATTCTACAAATAAGTTAAAATTTAATAATAAATAAGACATATTTAGACGACTTGCGTATAAGGTGTTAATTAACTATCATTTAACAGGTTAATAAAAATAGGGTGCGAAAATGCGATTTCTTAGCTTTTCAACAGAAAATGGTGACAGTTGGGGTGTTGCAACAAACGATGGGGTGGTCGATCTGGGTGCTAGATTCGGCGGAAGCCTTCAGGAAACGCTCGCAGAACATCAGCTTAGTGCGATGATGGATCGTGCGACTGGCCTGGAAGCCGATGTTGCACTCGATGCTATTAGGTTTAAAACGCCGATAGCTCATCCAGAGAAAGTTGTTTGCATCGGAGTTAATTATGCTAACCGTAATGCGGAATATCACGATAAGTCAGAAGAACCCAAGTGGCCCAGCCTCTTTATGCGTACGATCGATTCCTTTGCGGCCCACAATGAAGCTATATGGAGACCCCCGGAGTCCCACCAGTTGGATTACGAAGGGGAGATAGCGCTGGTCATTGGTAAAGAGGGCCATCGTGTGCCACAGGAGGTTGCGCTAGATTATATTGCTGGCTACACGATTATGAATGAGGGCACGTTACGAGACTGGGTTCGACATGCAAAGTTCAATGTCACACAGGGGAAGAATTTTGTTCGTTCTGGAGGGCTAGGTCCCTGGATGGTGACGGCAGATGCTATTTCAGATGTGAATAGCATGATGGTGACAACTCGAGTAAATGAAGAACAGCGTCAACACGATACAACCGCGAATCTGATGTTTTCCTTTGCTTACCTGATCAGCTACTTATCGACATTCTTTATTTTAAGACCAGGAGACATTATCTCAACGGGTACCCCGCCTGGAGCCGGCGCTCGATTTGACCCCCCGCGTTATCTGTGTCCTGGCGATCAGATTGAAGTGGAAGTTACCGGTGTCGGTACTTTGACTAATTCTGTCATCGACGATCCAACAGTCTGAGCATGCGAACCTTTCAAAGATCGTTGCCCATGGCACTCATGAGAGCGCGAGAAGCGGTGATGTGTGAATTTAGTCCCGAGCTTCGAAAACATGATCTTTCTCCTCAACAATGGCGGGTATTGCGAGCATTGGAGGAACGCTCAAGTATGGATGCGACGACGATTTCCAAGCACTGCGCTCTGTTAATGCCGAGTTTATCGCGTATCTTGAAAAATCTCGAGGCTAGAGGATTAGTCATCCGTGCACCTTCGGCGGGAGATCAGCGCCGAACCCATATAGAAATTAGCGACAGCGGTCGATCGTTGTTTAAGTTAATCGCGCCGTTACAGGAATTGAGATATGAGAGTCTTACCGAACGCTTTGGCTACGGTAAACTGGAGTTACTGTACGAGCTTCTAGAGGAACTGGTCGAAAAAGTAGGCAAAGAAGAGGTATAGTCTCATTAGCATGAGACCTTAGCTTGATATAGAACATAAGGAGTTTTCTTGTGAAGTCGGACAAGGTGCGCAATTTCATTCAACGTCGGATAAGACGCAGATTTATTTTTGCAGGAGTGACACTCATTCTGTATTTTTCGTACGCGTTAAATTATATCGAGATGGGCTCTTTCTTAAATCAGCGGCTGGGTAATAGTTATATTTCGGGATCACTACTTATGTATGGACTTATCATTATCAGTGCCATTTTATTGGAATGGATTTTTCTGCGCACCCAGGAAGAGATGAGCTCTGAAGGAGATGAAGGATGATGAGAAACCATCCCTTGGCTCATTTGCTAATTGGACTTGTATGTTTTTGTGCATTCCCTGTTTTGGTTAATGGTGCCGGTATCGATGGAGATGTCGAGCGCCAAGCGTTGAATCCACTGGCGATACTGATTTTCGTGCTGTTTGTTGTCACGACTCTTTTCATCACATATTGGGCAGCTAAAAAAACCTCAACAAGTAGTACTTTTTATAATGCCGGTGGCAAAATCACAGGCCTTCAGAACGGGACGGCAATCGCGGGTGATTTTATGTCTGCGGCATCTCTTTTGGGTATTACGGGTTTGATATTCATAGGCGGGTTTGATGGACTCGTATTAGGTTTGGGTGCGTTTACCGGCTGGCCAATTATGCTTTTTCTGTTGGCAAAACGTGTTCGAAATCTGGGTAGCTATACCTTTATTGACGTTGTATCCGAGCGTCTAGATAAGACTCAAATTCGATCGGTGGCTATTCTCGGGACCATTGTCACCGTGATTTTGTATCTTATCGCTCAGATGGTAGGGGCGGGCAAGCTCATTGAGTTATTGTTTGGTCTACCTTATGAATATGCGGTCGTCATCGTCAGTGGGCTCGTACTCGCTTATGTCACGTTTGGTGGAATGTTGGCCACTACTTGGGTACAAATTGTAAAGGCCATATTGTTACTGACGGGAGTTACCTTGACTGCCTTTTTGGTATTACTTGAGGCGGGATTTAGTTTAGATAATCTGTTTCAGGCGGCGACTTTGAAGCATCCAAAAGGGGAAGCCATACTCGGCCCCGGCGTCATTTTTTCAGACCCGGTCCAGATTGTGACCATCATGGTGTCCATGACCTTTGGGACGCTGGGTCTACCACACATTCTTATGCGCCTTTTTACAGTCTCAGACATGGTCGAAGCGAAAAAATCCGTGGCCTACGCCTCGGGTTTTATGGGGTATTTCTTCTTGCTGATGGTAGTGATGGGGTTTGGTTCGATCATGTTGGTTACTGGAGAGTCTCAATTCTATGGTGCCGATGGAAAACTTATTGGCGGTACCAATATGACAGCGATCCATCTCGCCAACGCGGTGGGAGGGGATCTGTTGACCGGATTTATGTCGGCGGTAACTTTCGCTACTATCCTTGCGGTAGTAGCGGGATTGACCGTATCGGGAGGGGCCGCTATATCACACGATTTTTATGCGCAAATTCTTTGTAAGGGTAAGCCTGACGAAAAAAAAGAATTGTTCTTAACGCGCGTAACTACTGTGATTATAGGGGTAATAGCTATCTTGCTTGGGATTGCCTTTCAGAATGAAAATGTTGGGTTTATCGCTACAATGCCAATGGTAGTTGCGGCATCAGTAAACTTTCCCATATTATTTTTATCTCTATTTTGGCCGGGTTTGACAACGCGAGGAGCTGTCTCAGGGGCCTTGGTCGGACTGATTTCTTCGGTCACCCTTATAGTGATTGGGCCACAAGTATGGGTTTCTGTATTAGGATTTGAAAATGCAATTTTCCCTTACAACTACCCCGCTTTGTTTACGATGCCCTTGGCGATCATGACAGCCTGGATAATCTCCGGACTTGACAGATCTGCGCGCGGGGAGGTTGATCGTTCTAACTACTATCTGTTATTGCCTCAGTCCGAGCTTGGACCAAAAGCGGCCGACTGATTCAGGAATTGAGTGAGTGTAATCTTTTTGTCTAGCACTACAGGCGGTTATATTGCTTCATCAATTCCATTAATTGATCGTGGTCAATTGCGTCCAGTGTATATCCCGGTGGTTTAACCGTTGGTACTGTTTCCGCTGCAATCATTGCGTTAATGACAGCCTCTTCAATAGTCTGTACTGCTGCACTATAAATATCTTCACAGAAATGGTCATTGATAAATTCCATTTTGTAGGAAGTGGGGTATTGACCATTTTGGTTAGGAAATTCAAGTTGGTTAGCTACTGAAAAAGCCAGCATGATATCGCCGGAGTAATGCCCGCCACTGGTTCCAGTGCGCCCGATGCCGATAGCGCCGCGCTTGGCCAATCGTTGGAGTTGTACTGGCAACATCGGCGCATCGGTGGCGATGATAACGATGATCGAGCCCTGTTCGTGTCCGACTAATTCGGTGAGCAGAGCATTTTCTGTCAGATGTTTGCCAACCGGGACACCCAGGATATTGAGCTCATGGCGCACACCAAAATTAGACTGAACCAGGGCTGCCGTTGTGTAAGTTGTCCCCTGTATATTGATTACCCTGGATGCCGTACCAGTGCCGCCTTTAAACTCATATGTCTGCATGCCAGCACCGCCACCGACATTACCTTCAGCTACGGGGCCGGATTCAGCGCCATTTAATGCGGTGAGTACATCCTGTTCCGTAATATGTCTTCCGCAAATATCATTTGTTAACCCGTCATAGGTTTCCGCGATAACCGGCATAGCCCAGGCATGATCATCCTGAAACATAGACTTGTATTGCTCGACCATCCATCCCACAGTGGCATGATGGACTAAGCCAACTGAGTGAGTATTGGTAATACATATAGGAGAAGCGAAGTAACCGGCCTCATTGATCCAATGGGTTCCAGTCATTTCTCCATTACCATTCAGATTGAAATGTCCGGCCCAAACCGGTAGGTTTTTCTCACCCTTGCCACGAGGCAGGATCGCAGTGACGCCGGTGAGCACTGGACCTTTCCCTATCTGTAACTCGCCTTCTCCTCTTTTTAATGTGTGGAAACCTACTTCAACTCCTGGTACGTCTGTAATGGCATTGTACTGTCCAGTGACGCCATCAAATAGCAATCCAAGATCTCGCGCTCTTGGTTTTTTCTGTGCACTCATGTTTGTTCCGTCCTGCATGCGGGTACGAATAAAGCGAAACTAATCATCACGCTCACGGCCACTAGAATATTGATGATAATAAAACCTTCTTCAATCACCATCATTCCCGCGAAGGCCGGTCCCATTGCGGCGCCGGCGGCATGGAAAGCGGGTGCAATGGCAACACTGCGACCGCTTTCGTCAACATCAGCGACGATCGCGTACTGGTAAGCCAGGGAGTAGTTCCAGACAAAATTGTAAAGTGCAACAGCTAACACATAAATTAGCAGTGCCTCGCTGCTGTTCAATAGTATTGCCGCGACAACAGTTCCCAAGGCTGATGCAAATAAAGGCATTAAACGCCCATGTCTATTACCAAGCCATGACGCGCACAATGAGCCAACGATGCCCGCTGAAACACCCAAAGCGAGACTGTTACCAATCACCTGTGGTGAGTAGCCGTAGGTGTCTCCCATTCTCCCGATAAATGTCCAGAAACAGCCAACATTGAAAAAGAAAAACAGACAACCAAGTAATGCAAAGACAACCCTTGTCTGGGTAAAAATCTGAAACACGTTGGAGAGGCGGACATCTTTACCGCTAATTGGTAAAAAGCTAATGGCAAACAGCGATAGAATTGCCAGCGCACATAGTATTGCTAACAGCGCATCGAGGCCGCCCATTCTGATAACGGTTGGGAAAGCTAAAAGCCCTATTACTTGGAAGCTGACCTGTGCGGCTATCGAATAACCGAATACTCGATCGGGATTGTCGTGGTCTGACAAGATGGTGAGTGCCAGTGAATAGGCTGTACCGCCACCGATACTTGCAATAAAAATCGCTATAAGCAGAAAGGTGTATTCCGATACCAGGATAGCTAAAAGATTGCCGAACCCAAATACAGCCATGGCGATAAACATCGCCAGTCGCCAGTTAACACTGCGTACCCAGAAAATCGCCATCAATGCGCTAATGGTCGAACCCGTCATGCTGGCGCCGGAAAGGAAACCAAGCTGACCCTCATGAAGTTGAAAATCCTCAGCTGCTGCCCCTATAAGGATTGGTAGGATGAGAAATGCACTTGCACCGACTACGGTAAATAATATCGCAGCGATAATTACTGCGGGAGAGTTAACATCTTGTCCGCGAGTCATTATGCTGAAGTTAGATCGGAAATTGTTAGCGTATTAATGAAGGTTTGACCCCATTTTTCTCTGAGATACCCAAAAAAATTACCCCCAAATACCCTCAGATTGCATCAGAAGTTATCGGACAGTATAGTACATCACCAATTAAAAAACCCACTAGTTCAGCGCGTTTCATGACGTTCTTTTATTCGTTTTGAGCTGTTCGGACAGTGGTGTATCGAAATTATAATTAGTGAGGAAACAGGGATGGCTGACGCTTTTATTTGCGATAGTGCGAGAACACCGATTGGCCGATTCGGGGCAGCTTTATCCCGAGTTAGGACAGATGATCTTGCAGCACATCCGATTGAATCGCTGATTAAGCGCAATCCGAGTTTGGATCCAAGTGCCATAGATGAAGTAATTTTTGGTTGTGCGAATCAATCGGGCGAGGACAATAGAAATGTTGCTCGTATGGCTGCTTTATTGGCAGGGCTCCCTGATTGCGTTCCTGGTATGACGTTAAACCGGCTCTGCGGATCCGGAATGGATGCGGTGGGCACTGTTGCTCGGGCCATTCGTTCCGGAGAGATAGATCTTGCTATCGCTGGGGGTGTCGAGTCTATGTCACGAGCACCCTTTGTAATGCCAAAGGCAGGAGCCGCGTTCTCAAGACAGACTGAATTATACGACACCACCATCGGTTGGCGCTTTATAAATAAAAAGATGCATACTTCATACGGCACTGACTCTATGCCAGAGACAGCAGAAAACGTGGCTGAAGACTTTAATATCAGTCGTGAAGATCAGGACTTGTTTTCTCTGAGATCCCAGCAAAAAGCGGGCGAAGCAATAGAAAGTGGACGACTGGCCGAGGAGATAGTTGCTGTGCCGGTAGCTGGTCGCAAGGGAGAGACGACGCTGGTAGAAAAAGATGAGCATCCACGACCAGATACATCGATGTCGGCATTACAAGGATTGCCTACTCCATTTAGAGATGGGGGTACGGTAACGGCTGGGAATGCTGCAGGGATCAATGATGGTGCAGCTGCGATGTTTGTAGCTGGTGAAGCCGCGGTTAAGCAGCATGATTTGAAAGCGGTTGCACGAATTGTATCAATGGCAACTGTCGGTGTATCACCTAGGATAATGGGTATTGGTCCGGCGCCAGCTTCAAAAAAGGCACTTGGTTTAGCCGGTATAGATATCTCAGACGTTGGTATCATAGAACTTAATGAGGCATTTGCCAGTCAGGGACTGGCGGTGCTGCGCGAGCTAGGCGTTTCAGATGATGATGATCGAGTCAATCCAAATGGTGGTGAGATCGCCCTCGGTCATCCTCTTGGGATGAGTGGTTCGCGTCTCATAATGACCGCTGCTAGACAGTTCAGTCATGTTGATGCGCGTTACGCCCTTTGCACTATGTGCATCGGGGTGGGGCAGGGGATCGCTGTTGTGCTGGAAAGAGTTTGACGTGTTTTTTTTTAAAATAATGCCCGATTGCTAATTAATTTTGTTATTCTGGATGACAGTAATTGAATAGAGTTTGTCATGGCCCACATAGAACCTTTGCCGAGAGATACACACCCTGAGTTTTCAGCTAAATTCGATCACTATGAAGCCACACGTGGTTTCATTCCTAACTCTATTCTCACTATGCAGCGCAGGCCCGGAATTGCCGAAGCGTTTATGGCGCTTAATAAAGCCGTTCTTTACGAGGGTACGGTTCCTGAAGAGACTAAAATGTTGGTCAGTTTAATATCTTCACAGGCGACTGGCTGTCGTTATTGTCAGGCACATATGAGTAACTTGTCCGCCATCTATGAAGCGTCGGCAGAGAAAATAGCTGGGGTTTGGGAATGGGAGTCGAGTGATCTTTTTTCTCCAGCCGAAAAAGCAGCGCTTACGCTTGCATATAATGCGTCTTTGGTTCCCAATCAGGCCACCGAAAGTCATTTTACCGAGCTGGGAAAATATTTTGACGATGACCAGGTGGTAGAGATCGTTGGCACGATTGCTCTCTTTGGGTATCTCAATCGATGGAATGACACAATGGCCACCGAGCTAGAAGAGTTTGCTGCAAAACGTGCTGAGACACTTTTATCGACTGTGGGCTGGGATGCTGGTAAACATACTAGCTAATAGATTCGTTCTAGGGCTTTTTCATTGCCAAATAAATCGCAGCCGACAAGCCAGCGCTGCTAAAGATCATACACATCACGACGATTTGATAGCCTGCGGCAATTATCGGCTCAACACCTGCAAGAATTTGACCGGTCATCATTCCTGGTAGGGAAACCAAACCAACTGCTAAAAGCGCATTGATTTGCGGGATCATTGCAGTTTCAAGCGATATAGCTCTTGCGCGTGTGAAATTTGGGTCCTGCTTCAGCTCGCTGTGTAGCCGCTCTCCCACAAGGCTGATCGTATTCATGCTATTGGCAAATATCATTCCTGCGATGGGAATCACAATACTTGGTTCGTAACCTTTAGAAAGATTTAGAACCACTTGTGTGACCAGAATTAATACAGCTAGCCCGCTTATTCCTAGTGCGGCCATTATAACAAATAGAGCTTTGATGCCTCGATCAGGCAGCGGTCGCATGGCAATCCATGACGATACTCCTATCATAAAAACAATTACGAGTAAGACGATCGAGAGTCTGTCCGTTTCAAAGATAAAAGTTAGTACGTAGCCAACAATGAGTAATTGTAAAAGCATCCTGATATTGGCGTAGATGGCTTGGCTAGCGTTCAGTCCCCATGCATGTAATACAGTGATTAATATAGCGACTGGGAAGAATGCGATCAGTAGATTGTTCAGAGGAATGAGTTCGGCGCTATTCAATTTAGGACATCTTTTGACTTCGGATACTAATTTTCACTTCAGACGTAGGAGATCTCTTTAACCATATAGGTTTGGATTCCATCCGGGGTCTTTACGTCGGTCACATCTCCAACAGATTTTCCGATCAATGCACGTGCCAAGGGAGAATCGATACTAACTTTACCTTTAGAGAGATCAAATTCATCCGGACCCACAATATGCCAAAATAGTTTTTCGCCTTTCTTATTTTTCACGGTTACCTTAGCCCCAAAAAAAATGCGACCGATATCATCGGGTTTTTCGTCGATTACAGTAAGATCTTTCAGGCGCTTCGTGAGGAATCGAACTCTACTATCGATCTCCCTGAGTCTGCGCTTGCCATAAATGTAATCACCATTTTCAGAGCGATCACCATTTTTTGCCGCTTCTCTTACAGTGTCAGTAACTTGTGGTCGTTCTACTTTCCAGAGGAGTTGCAGTTCATCACGTAACGCACGCTCTCCCTCGGGGGTGATGTATGCGGAACCGGGTTTTCTTGGTGGTCTATATCGTCCCATGATGACAAGTTTAGCTCGGGATTCGATAGATTAAAAATAACACTAGATCTTACGCTTTAGTCTTGATAGAAATATTTCTGTATCCGAGCAAAGCAATTCAGAAAGAGGAATCGCTGAATGTACTTGAAGAGTTTAGTTTGTGTACTGCTATGTTTTTGTTCTTGCCAAGCAGCAGGTGAGTGTTTGAAGCTTCAAGGATCATTGATTCCAGGTGGGTTGGTGATTGGTAAGGTTCCTTCTGGAGACAGAGTGATTTTGGATGGTCAGGAGCTTGATTTGCTTCCGGACGGCACATTTGTTGCCGGTTTCGGGCGTGATGCTTCCAGAGAGATCCTGCTCGAGGTGGGCGTCTCTTGTCGACAGATTATTAAGTTAGCGAGTCGGGAATATCGAATTCAGCGGGTTGAAGGTGTTCCGCGGGAAATGGTTACCCCGTCTAAGGAACACTTGGCACGAATTGATAGAGAAAGAAAATTAGTTCGTGCCGCTAAAGGACGAATTATCAAGCGACCTGATATTCTTTTGTCGGTTATCAAAGGATTTCAGTGGCCTGTAGTAGGGCCCATTTCTGGAGTCTATGGTAGTCAGCGCTATTACAATGGTGTTCCAGGAAGTCCTCATTATGGGGTAGATATCGCACTTCCGACAGGCACTCCCGTTCATGCTCCGGCATCAGGTAAAGTTACCCTTGCTGAGGAAGATTTATTTTATTCGGGAGGCACGATCATTCTGGATCACGGTTATCGGTTGTCTTCCTCGTTTTTGCATCTGAGTCGAGTATCGGTTTCTGTTGGTGATGAGATCTCACAGGGAGATGTCTTGGGAGAAATTGGTTCTTCTGGACGTGCGACCGGGCCCCATCTGGATTGGAGAATGAGTTGGCGCAATGAGCGAGTGGATCCACAGTTGTTGGTTCCCCCGATGCCCGAAACCTAAAAAGAACGTATACTGTTACCCAAACTTAAGAGGTGTCCCGCAACCATGATCGATAAAAAGCTACTCAGTATTTTGGTTTGTCCGGTAACCAAGGTACCGGTTAAATATGATGAGGAAAAAGAGGAATTGGTCTGTAAGGAGAGTGGACTTGCTTATCCGATACGGGATGGAATCCCGGTCATGCTTGAAAGCGAAGCTAGGCTTCTTACCGCCGATGAGAAATTGAGCTAGACAGAGATGACAGACACAATATTTGGAAAGATTATTAGAGGTGAAATTCCCACTGATATTATCTATGAAGATGATCACTGTATCGCGATCAATGATATCTCGCCCAGAGCACCTGTGCATGTCCTCGTCATACCGAAGAAAGCGATTCCCAGGTTGGCCGATGCCAGCAATGAAGATCAGGAACTTTTAGGTCATCTCATGTTGGCAGTGGGTCGTGTTGCGGAACAACTTGGTGTCTCAGATGCATTTCGAGTTGTTATCAATAATGGTTCCGGAGCCGGACAAACCGTTTTTCATCTGCATGTCCATATACTTGCAGGAGCTGACTTGGCTGAAGCTGGGATGGCAGGTTGATCTAGCCATGAGCCGGGAAAATACACCTGTTAGAACTGAAGAAATTCGTGAGGCGTTTCTATCCTATTTTGAAAGAAACGGACATACCCGCGTTCCTACAAGCTCTTTGATTCCGATTAATGATCCGACACTCCTGTTTACCAATGCAGGTATGAATCAGTTCAAAGATGTTTTCCTGGGAACAGAGAAAAGAGAATATTCGCGAGCGGTAAGCAGCCAACGCTGTGTTCGAGCAGGCGGTAAGCACAATGATTTGGAGAATGTGGGATACACCGCAAGGCACCATACCTTTTTCGAGATGCTCGGAAATTTTAGTTTTGGTGATTATTTTAAGCGTGAGGCAATTCAGTTCGCGTGGGAGTTTCTTACCGTTGATTTGAAACTTCCCAAAGAGCGTCTTTGGGTAACGGTCCATCACAGCGATGACGAGGCTGCCGCTATATGGATTGATGAGATTGGATTTCCAGGCGATAGACTTTCGCGTTTGGACGAAGATAACTTTTGGCAAATGGGCGACACTGGACCATGTGGTCCGTGCACAGAAATTTTTTATGATCATGGTCCTGATGTGCCTGGAGGTCCGCCTGGTAGCAAAGATGATGACCTCGATCGGTATATTGAGATCTGGAACCTTGTTTTCATGCAATACAATCGATCCTCAGATGGGTCTATGGAGCCGTTGCCTAAGCCTTCGGTAGATACTGGTATGGGCTTGGAGCGTATCGCAGCTGTCTTGCAGGATGTCCACAGCAACTACGAGATCGATCTTTTCCAGTCACTTATAGAAGCGACGGCACTTGTGACAGGGGTGAATGATCTTTCGGATAAATCGCTGCGTGTCGTAGCCGATCATATTCGCTCATGTTCCTTTCTTATCGCCGATGGTGCGCTCCCAAGCAACGAGGGTCGCGGTTATGTGCTCCGTCGAATAATTCGGCGTGCAGTGCGTCATGCCAATCTTCTTGGAGCAAAAAAAACAGTCTTCCACCAGTTAGTGGCGCCTTTAGCAAAATTAATGGGCTCCGCTTATCCCGAACTAATTGAAAATGAAGCCAAGATATCGGCCACTCTGCTTGCCGAGGAAGAGCAATTTGCAAAGACACTCGATACCGGAATGGTTATTCTGGAGGCAGCGCTGAAAGATTTAGAAGGTAGTGTTATTCCTGGAGAAGTCGTTTTTCAGTTATATGATACTTTTGGTTTTCCCCTTGACCTTACCAACGATATTGCCCGAGAAAGAGGCCTAACGCTTGATACTGCTGGGTATGAATCTGCTATGGCATTGCAACGTAAGCGATCGAAAGAGCAAGGATCTTTTAACATAGATTACTCAAGTGCCCTTAAGTTAGAAGGTGAGACTGACTTTGTTGGATATGATCTTTTGACAGATGAAGTGTCGATTGTCTCTTTATTGAATGAGTCAGAGCAGTTGGAATCGTTAGCAGAAGGTCAATCGGGGGTAGCGATATTAGATAAAACTCCGTTTTACGCCGAATCTGGTGGTCAGGTCGGAGATACGGGCTACCTAACTGGATCAAAAGTACGTATCGAGGTCACGGATACCACGAAAGTTCAGAACCATCATCTTCATACACTGACTGTATTGGAGGGAACTGTTTCAGTTGGCGACAAACTTTCGGCGGAAGTAGATAGCGGATTAAGAGAAAGAACGCGGTTAAATCATTCGGCGACTCATCTAATGCATGAGGCGTTGAGAAGGACGTTGGGTGAGCATGTACTGCAGAAAGGGTCTCTGGTAGATTCTGAGCGCCTACGATTTGATTTCTCTCATGGCGAGGCCATGACACCCGAAGAAGTATCTCAAGTAGAAGACATGGTCAATCATCAAATTCGTTCAAACACCGAGGTAATGACAGAATTAATGGATATGGATGATGCAGTTGCCGCCGGTGCCATGGCTTTATTTGGTGAAAAGTATGGGGACACGGTTAGAGTTCTGAGCATGGGCGAGGACGGCTATTCGGTTGAATTATGTGGGGGTACTCATGTGAACCGTACTGGTGATATTGGTCTATTTCGGATCACGGCGGAGATGGGCATAGCCGCAGGTGTGCGCAGGATTGAAGCGGTGACTGGTGTTGGAGCGCTTGCTGCAGTGCGACAAGTAGATGGACAGCTTTCCGAGGTGTGTGAAGTAGTTAAGGCGGATCCAGAGAGCGTTTCTGTTCGTGTGTCGGCACTTCGTCGAGAAAATAGGGAATTAGAGAAGGAGGTCGCACGTCTTAAACAGAAACTAGCCACATCAGCCGGCAGCGATCTTACAGATGATGTTCAAGTCGTTAACGGGATTAAAGTGCTCTCGACATCGGTTGAGGGTGGTGATGCAAAATCCTTAAGGATTACTCTAGATCAATGTAAAAATAAATTGGGTTCAGGAGTGATACTTCTGGCGGCGATAGAAGATGATCGGATAGCGCTAGCTGCTGGCGTTACTAAAGATCTGGTGGATCGGATAAAGGCGGGCGATCTAATGCGTGAGTTTGCAGGTCGGCTTGGTGGAAAAGGTGGCGGCAGGCCCGACATGGCGCAAGGGGGTGGTAGCGATATAGCGGGCCTGGCCGGCACTTTAAAAGAGCTTCCTGATTGGGTGGCAGATTTAACAGGTTAGGACTTGAGTAAGGTTGTTTAACGATTGGTAATCTGTAATACCAATTACCATATTTAGTTTTTTTAACATTGGCAAATTCTATGAGCTTAATTGTTCAAAAATTCGGCGGGACATCTGTAGGTACGGTCGAAAAGATTCGACAGGTGGCCGAAAAAGTATCTAAATTCCATGGAAACGGAGACAGAATAGTCGTTGTAGTTTCTGCAATGAGTGGCGAGACCAATCGTCTGGTCGCACTTGCTCAAGAGATGCAAGAGCGACCTGTTCCCCGAGAATTGGATGTGCTGCTCTCAACTGGTGAACAGGTCACGATTGGCTTGCTTTGTATGGCTCTTGATGAGATTGGTGTTAGTGCCATCTCTTTTACTGGCAGTCAGGTTCAGTTGTTAACTGATGATTCTCATACGAAGGCACGTATTCGCCGAGTCGATGATAAAAAAATCCAACAGGAGCTTGAAAAAGGCAACGTGGTCGTGGTTGCGGGTTTTCAGGGAGTAGATGAGGCGGGAAATATTACTACCTTGGGACGAGGAGGATCGGATACTACTGCTGTTGCACTTGCTGCAGGCTTAGGAGCAGACGAGTGTCAGATCTACACTGATGTGGATGGAGTTTACACCACCGACCCTCGTGTCGTGGACAAGGCAAAGCGCCTTTCTCACATTAGTTTTGATGAAATGCTGGAGATGGCGAGCATGGGCTCAAAAGTGTTGCAGATTCGTGCCGTCGAGTTTGCGGGGAAATATAATGTTCCTTTGAGAGTAATGCATAGTTTTCAAGATGGTCCGGGGACCTTAATCACACTGGAAGGGGCAGAAGAAATGGAAACACCGACAATCGCAGGAATTGCTTTCAACAAAGATGAGGCTAAAGTGACTCTTCTGGGTGTACCTGATACCCCAGGTGTTGCTCATCAGATATTAGGCCCTGTCGGTGCAGCCAATATAGAAGTCGATGTGATTGTTCAAAATGTGGCTCCTGATAATTCGACTGATTTTACTTTTACAGTGTCGCGTGGGGAACTCGCGCAGACGAAAGAAGTATTGGCAGATGCAGTTGCCTCATTAAATGCCCGAGAGTTGAGAACGGACGACACGATAGCTAAAGTGTCTGTGGTCGGTGTTGGTATGCGATCTCATGCTGGTGTGGCGAGCAAGATGTTTGAGACGCTTTCTGAGTCGGGAATCAATATACAAATGATCACCACGTCTGAAATAAAGATATCGGTGATTATTGAAGAGAAATATCTTGAGCTTGCCGTGCGTTCACTTCATACGGCATTTGAGCTAGATGGAGATCCTCCTTCAAAAGCAGATGATTGATTTTGGTGAGCTATCTTTATCTAGATAGCGCATAGGCCGCGATATAGTCTCCAAGTTTCGTATCTAAAGGCGCGTGCCCTCCCGCAGCGA
The DNA here is from genome assembly GCA_029247075.1 of Halieaceae bacterium. Taxonomy (GTDB): domain Bacteria; phylum Pseudomonadota; class Gammaproteobacteria; order Pseudomonadales; family Halieaceae; genus CABYJX01. The sequence goes on from JAQWLX010000095.1 coordinate 29,819, forward strand.
TAACTACATATTGTTTGCCGCTTGAAGAGACATAGCTTATAGGTGTTGCTTGTCCACCTGCGGGTAGTTTAGCTTTCCAAAGTTCTTCTCCATTATCGATATTAAATGCGCGGAAATAGTCGTCGATAGCAGCGCCAATAAAAATCAGTCCTTGGGAAGTGGTGATAGGACCACCGATATTGAATACGCCAGTAGGCAGGGCAAGGCCAAATGGAGCGACTTCTTCAGTAGTACCCAGAGGTCGTTTCCACATTATTTTCTGTGACTTCAGGTCTATCGCGGCCAGTTCGCCCCATGGAGGCGCGTGGCACGGGTATCCCAATGGCGAGGCAAATGGACGGCTGTCTACAGCGTACGGTGTACCTGCTTGGGCATAATAAATTTCTGGGCCACTTGAGACATTATTAATCTCGGAGGATTCACCGTAAGGTACGATGCCTAATTTGTCCGCTTCCTCACGCTTTATAAGTCTTTGATACCAAGGGAAATAAGCTGTATTTACGACCAAGATATCTCTTGTTGTATCCGCCGACATTCCACCCCAATTGAAAACTCCAAAGTTACCCGGGTAATTGAGAGCACCTTGTTCTGATTGAGGTGTAAATTTGCCTTCGTACCTGGTTTCCAGAAGCTTTATTCTGCACCAGAGTTGATCTATCGGTGTCGCTCCCCACATCGTCTTTTCGTTTAGATCATCCGGAGCGAATGATGGAAAGCCAACTGAAAATGGTTGTGTCTTGGATAGCCATTCACCTTCCGGAAGATTGGTTTGCGGCACCGATCGCTCCTCTATTTCCGTTAAAGGTTTTCCATCACGCCTATCTAGAACAAATATTTCTCCTCTTTTCGTTGCGAGAATAAGGGCAGGTATCCGTTCAGATCCACTATTCCAATTAACAAGCACCGGTTGTGATGGCACATCATAATCCCAAACATCGTGGTAAACAGTTTGGAAACTCCATTTCACATCGCCAGTGGACATATCAAGTGCGACCACTGAACTTGCGTAACGATCTTGTTCTGGGGAGCGATGACCTCCATAGAAATCCGGGGGTGTATTGCCGGTAGGTAGATAGACAAGGCCAAGATCTTCATCGCCGGCACCGATACTCCAAAAGTTGGGCGTATTTTTTGCAAAGTCAGGTTGTGAAGGATCCCACTTGATACCTTTTGGGGAAAGAAAGTCCCATGCCCACAACAGTTCTCCTGTCGCCACATCAAATGCTTTAACGACGCCGCTTGGTTCGTAGGCTGATTGATTGTCGTAAATAAACCCACCTACGATGATAACATTGTTCATTATCATGGGAGGCGATGTCACGTATCGATATCCAGGCAAAATTTCCCCAAGACCAATATTGAGATCGATCACGCCATTTTTACCAAAATCGTTGCAGGGAAGGCCGGTGTTTGCATCAACTGTTAGTAATCGGTTATCTAATGTTCCGGCAACTATGCGGGCCTGGCAACTTTGTTTGTCATTTTTATTTGACGCGTGAAACGCGACCCCTCTGCATGACTTGTAGGGCACATGTTCCAAATCTGTTTTAGGATCGTATTTCCATATTTCCTCACCCGTCTCAGCATCTAGACTTATTAGTAGGTTATTAGATGCGCAGAAAAACAACCTGTCATCGATGCTCAAGGGAGTTACAGAACTTAGTGTGATATCTGAATCTTCAGCACTGGACACTTTATAAACCCAGACGGGCTTTAATTCTGTCACATTGCTTCGATTAATTTGTGATGCCTCGATATGCTTAGAGCCCGTTAAGCTACCGCCGACAGAGGTCCAGTTGAAAATAGAATCTATAGGTTTGGCATGGAAATTTTCGTAACTTAAGTCTTCTGATTTTGCTTTGAAGGTCGAATTGAAAAAGCTAAAACCAAGTAAGACTAGAACTAGCAGCATGACTATGGAGGTGATTAAATTAATCAACTTGTTCAAAGAAAGACGCTTCTGGATTGGAGGTAGAAGGAAAATGATCCCAAGAACCGCTGGCGCGACTAATCTAGGTATCAGTCCCCAAAGGTCAAATTCCACTTCATAGATTGACCAGACGATCGTTGCTGCCAGGAGAAGTTGATAAAGAATGGCCGCGGAAGCTTTGTTATTCCATCCCGTCCATGCGATTACAAGAAGGATTATTCCGGACAGGAGATAATATAAAGAGCCTCCAAGGAACATCAGCTGAACGCCGCCAAGAAAAATGAATAATCCTATAGTGCTAAAAACCAGTGAAAAAACGAGGAAAGATTTGGGTTGATTCAGAAAGCTCTTTTCCATTAGAGGGGATCCCAAAGTGTGTATTGACACACTAGCAAATAAAGTTTGTGCAAGGAACGGTTCTTGGCGTAAACTTCTGGTCCTTTCAAATTCCTTTATACAATAAAGTCTTTATGTTGATATATTGCACAAAGTTTGTTCCTAAATAGAACGGTAGATATGGATAATTTAACACTTGAGCAATACTACGAAGGATATCTTCGCATGTTGCGCATAAGAAAATTTGAAACGCGAGCCGAAGAAAATCATTCCAAGGGAGAGATTCCAGGAGCATTGCATTCCTCTCTTGGTCAGGAAGCCGCGGTGGTGGGTGCTTGCATGGCGCTTGAAGACGATGATTATATGGTTGGTACTCATCGGTCCCATGGTCATCCCATTGGAAAAAATGCTGATATGAAACCATTAATGGCAGAACTTTACGCCAGAAAAACGGGTATCTGCGGTGGGAAAGGTGGATCGATGCATCTCGCTGACTTTTCTATTGGAAGCTTGGGAGAAACCAGTATTGTAGGCTCTGGTTTGCCTGTTGCTGTTGGTGCGGCTCTTGGATCCAATATGTTAGGTGAGGGAAAAGTAACCCTTTGCTTCTTTGGAGATGGTGCTTCGAACGAAGGCGCGTTCCATGAGGCACTTAATTTAGCGGCGATCTGGAATTTGCCCGTAGTGTTTTTGTGTGAAAATAATGGCTGGGCGGTAACTATGCCAGCAAGCAAAGCGGTCTCAGTAGAAAACATAGCGGATAGAGCAGCAGCGTATTCAATGCGATCAGAGTTGGTGACTGATGGCCAAGATTTTGAGTCAGTATACATGGCGACCAATAGAGCTGTTGATGCTGCACGTGCTGGAGAAGGCCCAACCTTGGTCGAGGTTAAGACGTATCGTTTTGCGGAGCACGCCGCCAACTTAGGTCGAATGCTGGTTGATAGAGGAGAAGAGCTCGAGGGATGGTTGAAGAGAGATCCGGTCGAGATTTTAAGAATAAAGATTACTGAAATGGTGGGTGACGAAATTCGCCTAAAGGAAATTGAGTCTCGAGTAGATCAGGAAATTGAACAGGCGCTTGAATTCGCAAAGTCAAGTGGATCACCCGATGTGGCTGATGCCTTTGACGATGTATATTCAGAGAAGGTGCCCGATTACTATAATATCGCCTAGCCAAGAATTTTTAGTGAGAATCCTTAACGATGCCAAGAATTAGTTTTATTGAGTCCATACGCCAAGCTCAGTATGAGGAGATGGCAAGAGATCCTAAAGTGTTCCTTATGGGAGAAGATCTGGTCGCGAATGTTTTTGGGACGGCGACCGGTCTGATAGAAGAGTTTGGGGCAGAACGGGTACGTGATACACCTTTGTCCGAAAATGGATTTGTTGGCGCTGCAGCAGGTGCAAGTATGGTGGGTGCACGCCCCATTGTTGATCTCACGATCACCTCTTTCATTTATGTCGCAATGGATCAGGTCTGTAGCATTATTGCAAAGTCAAAGTATATCTATGGAGGGCAGGTCAAGCTTCCTTTAGTCCTCAGGATGTGTATGTTTTATGGCAACTCTAACGCAGCGCAGCATTCCGATAGAAACTATCCTATGTTTATGGGGATGCCCGGACTTAAGATCATAATTCCCTCTAACCCGTATGATATGAAAGGTCTTCTCAAAACAGCTATCCGTGATGATGATCCTGTGATGAGTTTTGAAGACGGGACCTTATGGTCTCAAAAAGGCGAGGTTCCCGAAGGAGATGATCATTTTATACCGCTTGGTGTTGCCGATATAAAGCGCGAGGGCACAGATGCGACGGTAGTGGCGATCGCAGGTGGTGTGCCATTGGCATTAAAAGCGGCCGAAGAGCTTGGTAAAGAAGGGTATAGTATTGAGGTCGTGGACCCTCGGACACTAGTACCGCTGGATCGAGAAACTATTATTAACTCGGTTAGGAAAACGGGTCGGGTGGTGGTGGTGGATCCAGCTCATCAGTCGTGCAGCGCGGCGAGCGAAATCTCGGCAATTATAGCAGAGGAGGCGTTTGAAAGTCTTCGTGCTCCAATTTTACGTGTCACCACACCCGATACGCATCTACCATTTTTCCCTAGTGGGGAGAAGGCGTTGCTTCCGAGTAAAGATAGAATTGTATCGGCCTTAAAAAAAATATTAGATTAATGCGTAAGGAAAGTGATTATGTCGGTTGTTGATGTGTTACTACCTCAGAGCGGAATGGGGATGCAGGATGGAGAGATTATTAATTGGCTAAAATCTGTGGGAGATGTTGTCGAAAAAGATGAAGTGATTGTCGAAGTAGAATCGGCGAAAGTCACTGTAGAAGTTGTCGCGCCAGTGAGTGGAGAAATAGTGGAAATTCTTGCGAAGGAAGGTGTAGTAATAGAGGTAAGGGAGACGATAGCTCGCATCAAGGAGCGTTGAGTCTTTTTAGCAAATCCCATCGATCTAAGGTTTCAGCTATGTCAGGATCTATAGATATTCGTAAGGCCAATCCGTTTGAAAAAATTGTTGCCCAACGGGTTTCGGATTCTAAAACCCAGATACCTCATTTTTATGTGACTGCAGAGGCGGACGTCTCAGCACTTCTCACCTTAAGATCGGAAATCAATTCAGGTGGTGCTAAAGAATCAAGATTGAGTGTAAACGACTTTATTATCGCGGCTGTTACGCGATCGATGAGTGAATTTCCCGCTCTAAATGCGGTGTGGCAGAGTGGTGATATAGCCACGTTTAAAGATATAGATGTTGGAGTCGTCGTCAGTACTTCAAAAGGTCTGTACATCCCGATTCTGAAAAATATAGTAGGAAAGGACATTCATGTTATTTCGCAAATGATGTCTGAGATGGCGACTCTGGCAAATGCTGGGAAGTTAACCTTAGATCAAATGACAGGAGGGGCAATCTCGATTTCTAATGTCGGTATGTTTGGTTCTGTCGCTATGCTTCCAATCATTAATTTTGGACAATCTTCGGTTTTAGGTGTAGGAGCACCGGCTGGGGTTTTTAGACCTGATAAAAATGACAGACCCGTGCTCTGTAATGAGATCAAATTGGCACTAGCCTGTGATCATAGGATATTTGATGGAGTCAAGGCCACACAGCTATTGGCGCGGATTGTTGAAATTCTGGCGGCACCAGAAATGCTCATTCAATCAAGCTAACTTATTGTTCCGGGACGGCGAAATTTAGAAGCACATTTCCTGGCAACCTGGCACCGTAAAAATAAGCAGAGTTTATTAGTAGGTTTCCCTTATAGATTACAGGCCCATCAGCTTCAATGGCACCGCCTTTCGCAATTCGGCCAGAAACAGAAGTAAAAGACCGGTTGGTTTTTGTGGACCAAATGACCTTGCCTGAGTCGCTATCATAGGCGCGTAGCTGTCCATCAAAAGCTCCAGCGAATACTACTCCGGGGATGGACGTAATAGCGGCAGATATGCCTGCATCGCAAGCTGGTTTTTCTTCCTTCCTGCAGTCTTCAATTGCACGGGTGTACCAAAGGATATCCCCAGTTTCTATATCAAGTGCGTGAACGCCGGGAAAACGCTCGCCATCGAATCGGCCAATATGATCGGTGTCTGCGATGGGAGCGAATAAGGTCGATCCTTCTACTGACATGCCCCAGTGGACGCCGCCAGAGAAACCCCCTATTCCGATTTTTCTTTCCCAGACAATTCTGCCTTGTTGATCTGGATCAAGTCCAAACACCATTGCATTTTTTTGTCCTACAAGCAGGATATCTTTAGTTGGGTTTATCGACACTAATATTGGGGAGGCGCCGATATCCATGTCTGGACCATTTTCTTCAGGGCAGTTATAGCTTGATCCGATAAAGCAGCTCATGTTCCACGCATCGCCAGCCAATAGTTGTTGGTGCCAAACTAACTTGCCGGTTTTTAGGGAGAAGGCAAGCACAGCATCTGAAGTAGGAGCCGCCGGAGAAGAATAGGATTCACCAGTTCCGACGTAGAGCACTCCTCGCTTGGGGTCGATTGTTGGAGAGTTCCAGATTGGGGCACCCGAAGGGGCGATAATATCTGCACCAAGTGAATTTTTCTTACCCGTAGCTTCTGGCCTGTCCGGAATTGAATAATTTTTCCAAATTATTTTGCCGTCTCTAGCATCCAAAGCGATGATTCCTCCTCTAAACGTGCAGCACGAATAACTGGGATCTGCGGCCGTGGCCCACTCTTTAGAGGAGATCGGCACATAAATTACACCCTCATAATATTGAGGCGAGCCTGTTATGGTCGCATCTGGGTGATCATTTAGGTGAGACCGCCAAACTTCGGATCCATCATCTTGATTGATAGCAAAAATGTTACCGTCCATATCACCGACGTAAAGTAGGCTGCGGTCTGTGTCGACGACCACGGATGCGCGGACTTCTGCTGGCGCGTTAAAATCCCAATAGACGCAGCCGGTGTCGATATTGATGGAGTAGACAGTGCCATCTTGAGATCCCATATACACCACGTTGTTATGAATCGTTGGCTGAGATCTTGCCCTTGAAGCACCTGGGTAGTCAAAGGCCCACTTAAATTTTAAATCAGGAACTTGCTCTTTGCTCAGACCCGCCATCTCCGCATCAACAAAGCGTAAATTTTGGTAGCTCATGCCCCAGACCGGAATAACGTGATCAGTCGTAGAATTCTGGGTCGATTGCTCTTCGCAGGACATTTTTGACTTATCTACAGATGAGCCAAAGCTTGCTCCGGTGAGAAAAGTCGCTACCTGACGTTTTTCTTCAGGGGAGAGTTTCGCTGCTTGATTTTGCATAACGCCAGTGGTTAAAGAGGCAAAGACAGCCTCAGGCTGCGTCGTACCGCTAAATAATATGCTGTGCGGTGCTTTCGGTACATTACCTTCGTGACATTCAGCGCAATGCTCGAGGTAAATAGCCTCACCGACATCAGAGATGCCGAAGACATTCGTGATTTTCATCAGAGGCACACAAATTATGACAGGTAAAATAAAAAAATTAAATTTCTTCACAGTTTGTTTGCTCCGGATAATTCAGTTACTGCGTATATTCTGATACTAATACAAAAGTTTACTAACTTCATGATTGATTTCAACTGAATTTGGATTAATCATGAATATGATTCGTATAATCCGGGTGCAGATCCGGCGCCGATGGGCCTTGCTGGAGACGCGATATTGGCGTGGTCGAATTACGTTAACAATGCGTTTCGTAAAGGTTTGTACAAAAGTACTCAGCATCATATCGGATCGATTAGTAGTTCTATTGAAGGGAATAGTGCGGTGGTGCAGTCTTATTTAATCGCTAC
>JAQWLX010000042.1 GCA_029247075.1 Halieaceae bacterium
TTGGATATCTTGATTTTCTGTCATGGGTACGATCTGAGAATCATTCCGCTAACAGGGGTGTCGGAGGGACCACCGGTGACGAGAACGTGCTCTGCATTTTTCACTTGATTTACGGCAGTTCCTCGAAGCTGTGCAACGGCCTCTCTAATATGAGTCATTCCCCAGATGTATCCGCCCGATAATTGCCCACCATCTGTATTAATCGGGAGATTACCGCCATCGAATCTGATATTTCCATCCGCTACGAAAGGACCACCTTCGCCTTTTTCACAAAAACCATAGTCCTCTAACTGCATAATTACCTGAGAAGAGAAGTGATCAAAAAATTGGGCAGTATCGATTTGATTTGGTCCTATACCTGCTAGATCAAAAATTCTTTTTGCTATAAATCTGTGTCCAGAAGATGTGAAAGTTTCATCAGGCATATTCATCCAATAGATAGATCTACCCCAATCTTTGGTGCCACCATGGACACAGGAACTGACAAGAACCGGTTTATGCGGAGAGTACTTCGCGCGTTCTGTGCTTGTGAGAATGAAAGCAATGGCGCCATCTGTTTCGAGACAAAAATCGAATAAACAATGGGGATCTGCAATCATTGGAGCCGCAAAATAAGTTTCAAGTGAGAGAGGTTCTTTAATCAAGGCATCAGGATGATTAGATGCATTTATTCTATTTGAGATGGCGACCTCGGCAAAGTGCTCTCTTCTTGTCCCGTAGACTTCCATATGCCGACGAGCCAACATAGCAAACATATGGCCGGGTCCAACTAGACCGGTAGACTGATAGAAAGAGTTTTCAGGAGAAGGAGGATAGCTAGTTGGCATTGATCCGTATCGCACTTTACTTTGCTGAACGGCACCTACGCACACCACAGTTGTGGCCATTCCTGCTACGATAGCTGCTGAGGCTAGTCCTATAGAACCAGCGGAACCTCCACCACTACCCGTTACAGATGCGCTAAAACTCACCTCATTGATTCCTAATGTCTCCATAAGGTATCCCGTATCAAAACCACCCGCAAAATACGCAAATCCGTCGACTTCCTCCACGTTAATCTCCGCGTCTCGGGTCGCGGAGATTATGGCGTTACAGACCAGTTCTTCTCTCGTTTGGGGAGAGGATTGACCGCGTTTGTAATACGGAGTAGCCCCAACCCCAATAATCGCAGTTTTATCTTTGATATTAAATTCTTTACTTTGAAAAGCCATTAGTACGCCTTGGAATCATTCATCTTGCCGTGTGCTCCATTTTCCTCCTCCAGCTATATTTTCTGGTGCGGTAAATTTCTCTAGCTGTTTAAAATCTTCTTTGGATAGTGTGACCTTCATAGCTTCCACATTCTCTTCCAGATATCGAATGCGTTTTGTACCAGGAATTGGAATGATGTTATCGCCAAAATGATAAAGCCAGGCAAGTGCAATCTGCGCGGACGTCACATCATATTTTTCAGCTACTTTCTCTATCTTTTCAACCAATAGGAGATTGTGTGGGAGATTTTTACGCGAAAACATGGGGGCCTGACGTCGTAAATCATTCGGCTCCAACGTGTCCACAGATTTTATGCGACCGGATAAAATTCCGCGTCCCAGGGGACTATATGCGAGGAACGACACACCTAACTCTAGGCAGGTTGGCAGAATTTCATTCTCGACATCTCTAGCGAAGAGGGAATATTCGGATTGTAGAGCAGCGATTGGATGTTCCGAACACGCTCGACGCAACAAGTGCGCGTTTATTTCACATAGGCCTATAGCTCGAATTTTTCCTTCGGTTACAAGTTCACCAAGTGTGCCGACAATATCCTCAATAGGAATTGACGAGTCGTAACGATGAAGGTAATAAAGATCGATATAATCTAAACCTAATCTGCGCAGAGAGTTGTCACATGCACGTTTTGCATACTCTGGAGAATTATTCAATTCCCTATCGGATGTGCTACCAAGAACTCCATCAGGATCTCTCATAATGCCGAACTTTGAGGCGATAAGAATGTCTTCACGAGACGTTTCCCTAAGAAATTTTCCAACAAGGATCTCGTTGGCACCGCGACCATAAAGATCTGCAGTGTCAAAGTGATTAATACCTAGTTCAACTGCTCTGGATAGAACTGCCAGAGATTTTTTTTCAGTTGCTGTCCCATAAAATTCAGACATTCCCATACAGCCTAGAGCTTGAAGCGAGCTACGAATGCCTAAATCGCCGATTGAGTGGTACCTCATCTAGTTTCGCCGGTCATTCTTTATCAGAATCCAGCTTGGCGACGAGTTTATCCCAAGTTTTTTCACTATTACCCATGTCTCTAAGAGCTTTTTTGCGGACTTTTTCCGAAGGTGTTTGAGGTAAGGCTTTAATTTCTTCAACATACCGTGGGACCATAAAAGCTGGCATTCGCTCGTTACACCAATGAATTAAGTCTTCCATCACAACTGACTCATTTTTCTGAGGTATGATAAATGCTTTAACTTCATCCTCTCCACCGGGTTCGTCAGCAGGAGCTGCTACGACGGCACATTCAGCGATTGCAGGGTGGGCCCGAACAACAGATTCTACTTCAAAAGACGAAATATTTTCTCCGCGTCGTCTAAGGGCGTCTTTTACGCGATCTACGAAGTAATACCAACCATTTTTATCTCGACGTAGCATGTCTCCGGTATGGAACCATAGATTTTTCCATGCCTCGATAGTTTTTTCAGGCATATTTAGGTAACCTGAACTCATAATATATGGAAGTTTCTGCCTAACAATTAATTCACCAATCTCTCCATCTGGTACTTGTTCGTCAGTTTCTGGATCTACGAGTCGCACTTCAAAAAATTGATCCACCAATACACCCGAGGCGCCTGGCGGACGTTTTTCATTTTTGGGAGTCATGAAGATGTTAGAGATCTCAGTTTGTCCAAATCCATCAACAAATTCTGCTACACCAAATCTGGCTGTAAATTTTTTGGCGAGGTCTGGGGCAAGCGGCGCCGCATATATTCGCCTGAGGTTATGATTTTTATCTGTCTCTGATGGTGGTTGCGCCAATATGAATGCCATTGTTGCACCCAGTAAGTTACAAACGGTTGAACCAGATCGAGAAATTCGCCCTATAAAATCGGACGCACTGAACTTTGGATAGAGGATGCAATGTGCACCAGCGATAAGGGATGGATAAACAGTTAAAAATTGCGCGTTACCATGAAATAGTGGGAATCCGGTCGAATAAATATCATCGGGACCTAAATCAACTAGCTGGACATCTTCCTCTGCAAAGAAATAAAACTGTGAGTGAGACATCATGACACCTTTTGATAATCCAGTAGTGCCAGAAGTAAATAGTACGGCCGCTATATCTCTTGGACTGATTTCAATTTCTAGATTGCTCTTATCTTTGTTAAAAAGGGAATTGAATTGAATCAGATTTATATTTTCAAAATCAACAGCTGATGATTTTTTATCGGTTTCATTCACTAAAATTATTTGCTCGATGTGCTCCAGTTCATGCTCGATTTCGACTAGCCGGTGCGCCAGTTCGGTTGTGGTAATTAGAATTTTTGACTTGCTCAATTTAACCTGATGTTTTAGAAAGTCTCCTTTATACGTATCTCCGACTGTTACCTCTATCGCACCGAGCTTAGACAATGCATACCAGGCAAAAATATATTCCAGACAATTAGGAAGGAAGATAACAACGTAATCACCTTTGACAACATCCAAATTCTTAAAACCACGAGCAAGTTGATTGGCGATCGAGTTGACTTCTGAAAAAGTATACGGCTTTCCCGAATCAAGCCAAGACAAGCAAGGTCGGTCAGCCGACCTTGTTGCGTGATATTCTAGGACATGAGGTAAAGTCCATTGGTCTCTTGGGAAATGAAACTCGAAGTGGGGATAAGTGAGCTTTGCCAACGTTTTTGTGACTCCTATTTATATAATGGTTAGCTAAATTTAGTTTTTCGTTCGCTCCTCAATAAGTTTACGGGTGATACCCACTCGCAATACTTCTGAAGCTCCTTCATAGATTCTCATAGGACGGGCTTGTCTATATAAACGTTCCATCTTCGTTCCGCGAGCTAATCCAAATCGCCCCATGACTTGTGAGCAACGATCAACGATTTTAGAAGCAGCTTCGGTGGCAGCGAGTTTAGCCATAGATGAATGGTGCACTGATTCCAGTGGATCAATCGCGGCATATTGCGCGGCTCGATACGTCAAAAGCCGAATCATCTCTATTTCGGTCCAACAATCGGCGAGCATTTGCTCCACCGCTCCCAGTTTTGCCAGCGGTCGCCCAAACTGTTTCCTTTGGCTAGTATGCATAATTGCCTCCTGTAGGGCAGCATCGGCAAGACCTACCGCCGCTCCAGCAACAGAAACGCGAAAAGTTCCTAGCGTAGCCAGCACCAGATCCAAAGCAGCACCGCGCTCTCCAATTATGCAGTCCGCAGGCAAATTTACGTCGTCAAATGTCACTTCTCCCAAAACATGGGGAGAAATTATTTCGGGACACGGAGTTACCCTTAGGCCTTTGGATTCAGCGGGAACAATGACCATTGTGAATCGACCACCATCTCTAACAAAAACGAGGTAGAAGGATGCGGCACCGGCATTCGAAATCCAAGATTTGGCCCCACTTAGGAGGAAGCCGCTATTTGTTTCATGTATTTCGGTGATAATTGATTTAAGGTCCGACCCCGCATCGGGCTCGGTGAGAGCTAAAGCTGCCAAGCTGTCTAGTGACCGGACATTTGGCAGCCACTTTTCACATTGATTAATGCTTCCTTTCTTCGTTATTGCAAAGCTCCCTATTCCTTGCATAGCAAAAAGTGAATCTAATTGGCAGGAAGTTCCAGCCAAGACTTCGCGAACTAAGCAGATGGAGAGAGGGTCTAGTTGTTCGGTCCGCCCTCCGTATTTTGTCGTCACCATCAAGTCTACAAGCCCACTTTCACGCAACATTTCTTTTAGGGTAGGGTGAACAACGCTCAACTCATCAGCCTGAGCTGCAAGCGGCTCTATTTTTGAGGCTAGATTTTTCGCTTCCTGTTGTATTTCGTAGTGCTCACTACTAAGATCAAAATTCATTTTTATCCTTTCCAAAGAAGTAAATTAAAGAAATTGCTTTCATTGTCTACTGGTATTTATTCCAATATTTTTAACTCGAGTATACTCTAGCATGCCATCTCGTCCGCCTTCTCTCCCAAACCCACTAAATTCAAGTCCCCCAAAGGGTGCATTTTCTCGGGCAGTTGGTGCGCCGTTGATAAAGATTCCACCAGCATGCAGTTTCTCTATTAGTCTATTACATCTGGAGATATCTGAAGATTGAATATAAGCGCCTAAACCAAAGGCGGTACTGTTAGCTATTTCTATAGCTTCATCCTCTGTTTTGAAAGGCATTAAAACTATAACGGGGCCGAAACATTCTTTTTGAGCGATCAAAGAATTTGGCTTTACATTGGTGAAGATGGTCGGCTCAACGAAATATCCGTTGGGATCAACGTCTTTTGGAAGTCCTCCTCCAAAACTCAACGTTCCATCACCAAGTTCTTTAGATTTAGAAATCATATCGAAGATTCTAGACTGAGCAGATTTGGATATAACCGGGCCTAGTTCCGTTTCATATTCCATCGGATCTCCGATCTGCAACGACGCTACCTCTGCGATTAAGCGTTCGGTAAATTCAGCCTCAATATTTTTCTCTACCAGCAATCTTGTTGGCAAAATACAACCTTGACCAGCGAGGAAAAGAGGTTGGCGCGCAGAGTATCTAACGGCGCTTTGCATGTCGGCATCAGAAAAAATCAGATTAGCCGATTTTCCTCCCAGTTCCCAGATTGCTGGCTTAAGCAAGGGCGCAATAGAAGTAGCTATATTTTTTGCTATTTGGGTACCACCCGTGAAAGCAATTTTTTTTACAAGCGGGTGCTTAACTAATGCTTGGCCCGCTTCCGCACCACCGGTAACTAGGTTAATAACCCCCGGAGGAAATCCTGCCTGTTGAACTAGCTGCATTAGCCTAAATGCTGTAAATGGCGTTGATTCAGGCGGTTTTATAACAACCGTATTTCCTGCTGCCAGTGCCGGCCCTAGTTTCATCGCTAGGGCCATCAGTGGACCGTTCCAAGTGAGTATCATACCTATGACTCCGTAGGGCTCAAGTAAGGTATAGTCTAGGACAGAATCATCTCGAGGGTTTGAGACGACACGTCCCTCCAATTTGTCGGCCCAACCCGCAGCATACTTTGTCCACGCCTCAAATTTTTGTGGAATCATTCTCACTCCAGAAATAGGGGAGCCAACCTCTCGGGCTCCAATCCAGGCGAATTCTTCACTGTTTTCGGTTACCAAGTCGGCGAGTTTAAATAAGAGGTCTCTTCGTTTAGAGGCGGCTATTTTTTTCCAATCAGAAAAGGCTGTGTCTGCTGCTAGTATTGCCTTTTCCACTTCTATAGCGCCTGCAATTGGGATCTGACATTGAATTTCACCATTGCCAGGGAAACGGTGCTCAAAATTACCACCATTGCCGTTGTAAATGCATTGATCGCCAATAATGAAGCCAGGTTTTGGTAGAGAGAATGGCTCTTTAGGTTCTTTATTTTTCATTTTTTTGGCTTCCTGGGAGAATATAGTTTAGTTCTCATCGTTCTCTTTTTAGAGTCACTTCCAACTGGTATCGATCAGCAGGAAAGTACGCCATACCGATCTCTGCCGTTATCTCATCTTCAGTAATAAATTCAGTTCGCGCTTGCAGAACAGGTGAACCTAGCGGAACCTTCAATTGTTTGCAGAAATCCTTAGTGGCGAAGCCAGACGAGATAGTTTGTTTTACAACGGCAAACTTTCGTCCTGCTTTTTCTTCCAAAATTTGATAAATTGGCACGCTTAGGTCGGCGTGCTTTATTGCATCAGTAAATTGGCTAGCAACAAAAATTTCAAAATAGCCAAACGGAACGATACCGTCTTTCGAAGTTCGGACTACTTTTAGTTGTTGCCAGGTAAATTCTTCGTTTAGGTTAGCATGGGTTGCTTGCGTTTTGGCGTCATCTATCTCAGTTACTGAAAGTACTTGGGATATTAATTCAGAACCTCTGAAGCGAGTGTACTGCAACAGTTCCTCTATTGATTGCAGTGAGTTTGTAAAACGGTCTCTGGTCTTATTAGCAATTATCGTAGATCGTGTGCCTCTGTGCCGTTTTATATATCCTCTAATCTCAAGCTCACCAAGACTCCGGCGAATCGTATTTCGACTGGCTTGAAAACGTTCGGTTAATAACTCTTCTGATGGGAGTTTGTCTCCCACCCTAAAACTGCCTTGAGTTATTTCTTCAAGTAGTTCATCTGCTATATCTCGATATCTATATTGCATTTGCTAATTTTAATCGGTCGATAGTATTTCAGGTAACAAGTAGAGAGCGGCATCGACTGCTATCACTCCGTTATTTTGACTTAGCACTAGGATAGGATTTATATCTAAAGATTCTATCCTGGGGCTTGCGAGAGCCATTAGACCAATATTGATCGCAGCTTCACCGAGGGCGGCCAAATCATATTTACGTCCTCTGTATCCATTGAGGAGTCGTCCTAGTTTCGTTTTTGAAATTGCTTCAAGAAATTGTTCATAGGAAAATGGTGGAATTAAAAGAACTGAATCATCCAATAATTCGCACAGAATCCCTCCAGCGCCTATGACCACCACAGGACCAACAAATGGATCTCTCTGAACTCCTAATATAACCTCTATACCTGAGTTGATAAATTCTTCGATCAAAATTGTATCCGCGCTTGCGTCAGCCCGTTTTAAGTTCTCTGATACGGAACTCCAACTTCTGAGAAGTTCATTTTCGTTTCGAATTGGAAATTCTACAAGACCGTGTTCGGTCTTGTGCGCGATTCTGTCGGACACCGCTTTTATTGCTAAAGGATAATTCAGATGTTCAAAACCTGAAGGAGGGATACAAGATTTTAGTTCTACTCTTTTTGGAGTTTTCAATCCAACTTGTTGAAGTAACTCCTTGCTAAGTACTTCGTTAATCTGCCCGTTTATTTGAGGTAGATTTATCTGGAGTGGCGTGTGGTTTTTTTTATTCCTACCGGAAGCAAGCTCAAGTCCTGACCTACAGGTCTCTATCGAAAGCAGAGCCTTTATTACAAGGCGCGGACTTCGCGCAATAATAATATTTTGTGAATGGAAGAACGCCTTATCTTTAGCTGAAATTCGCGGTGATAGTACAATAATATTACTCATACCCGCGTTTTTTGCCTTAAGTAGCTCTTGCCTAACATCTTCTTCGATTTCTCCCTTCATTAACACCAAACCGAAGATAAGCATGTTAAAGCCATCTTCGCGGAAAAATTCGATGATGCTAGGTATGAGATTATTTTGCGCAGCGACATCATATGGATTTACGCCATGACTTTGGGTGGGAAGAGCTTCTAATTTGTTCGTACATTCCCGCGAAGGATTTGATAATGGAGCGCCTAATCTCGAGGCCTCATCTGCGATATGAGCCGCAAATCCGCCCGAAATTGATGCAACGCAAATTTTTAACCGGTTATTAATATCTGACCAATCGAGTTGGTCGAGTAAGTAAACAATTAACGCTAGTGATTCTATATCTTCGGCCACATAAACGTGCTGACTTTGAAGAAAGGCTATCGTATTGTCATAAGAACCAGCGATTGCTCCGGTATGCGAAAGAGCTGCTTTCTTAGCGTTTTCGCTTTCTCCTATCTTGATTGCAACAACGGCTTTACCTGACTTGTGCGCAAATTCAAGAGCCGAGGTAAAGGCTTGGACGTGCCGAATTGTCTCTAGATAGATGACGATAATGTTTGTTTCTGGATCACAAGCCAAGTAACGGAGATAGTCTGCTACATTTAACGTCAACTCGTTTCCACACGTTATCGTTTTGCAGAAACCAACACCTGTATCATTTATCGCTGTTAAAAGACTACTCACCATCGCACCGCTTTGAGAGATTATGCTAACTGCTCCTGATCTGACTAGTTCTGGATATTGCATGATTGGTGCCAGCGATAGTGCCAAACCTGTACGAGCATTAGTAACTCCATTGGTATTTGGACCTACTATGGCCATTCCAGTTCGAGTTGCGAGCGCAACCAAGCGAGCGTCCAGCTCGATTCCGTCTGGTCCAGATTCGCCAAATCCTTGCGCGATAACCACAACTGAAAAAATATTTTTTTCAGCGCATTCTTCGGCAGCTTCAACTGCCGCACTAGCGGGAAGCAGAATAATTGCGGCATCAATGTTATCGGGGAGATCTGCAATACTAGTAAAACATTTGTATCCCATTATCTCAGTGTGATTTGGATTTACGACGCTTATGCTTCCTTGGTAGTTATTTAGCTTCATTGCGGTCAGCGGAGAACTGCTAAGTTTTTTTGGATCTGAAGAAGCTCCTATTACCGCTACATTTCTAGCATTAAGTAAGTTGTTAATTGATTCTTGATCGGGCTCCATCATTTGTCCTCGTCCATAGAAAGCAGTGCTCTGGCAGTTGTTACATGGGCAATGTCTATGTGCTCGCCGTCATACATTACAGAAGCCTTGCCATTAGCCTCGGCTTCAGCAAATATCTTGATCATACCCTTGTAATAATTTTTTTCGGTTTCACTCAGGCTATAAACTTCATTTATTATCGAGACATTCGACGGATGTAAAACGATCTCTCCACTGAAACCCAAATTTCGATTAAACGTTGCAAATTCTTTCAGTCCAATTAGATCGTGTACGTCTTGCCATAACCCACCTATAGGAAAATCTTTCCCTGCAGCTTTACACGATATAATTCCCTGCGATCGATGGTAAAGTGTTTCCAGACCCTCCTTTGTCCAAGTGAAGCCAAGGTTTCTAGCAACGTCGGCATTGCGCGCAGTGCAAGCGACGAGGGTCTGTACTCTCGGCAATTTTGCTATGTCGTGGGAATATTGAACCGCTTTAGCGGTCTCTAGCGCGATGACTAGGCCAACTGAGCCATGCGCCATATTTTGATTTGATTCCATTTCCGAGACGATATTTGAAAGAGCTATAACCTCTTCTGGAGTTTCTACTTTAGGTATAAATAGACCGTTGAGCCCATTTTTTACCACTGCCGCAAGATCTTCAAGATCATGTATGAAACTACCTTTATTGATACGCACATATAACAAGATTTCTTGAGATGAATGAGCTTCTACAGCGCTGGTTACTATCATACGAGCGTTTACTTTCTCTCTCTTAGGGACGCTATCCTCTAAATCTAGGACAAGGGCATCAGGTTTAGATCTTTTTGCTTTCTCAATCCAGCTTTCACGATTTCCTGGAACAAATAACATAGAGCGAATTGGACGTTTTAGTAACATGTCAGATCTCCCAATCTGGCTTAATTAGTATGATCGAGGTAGATCTAAAATTTTTTCAGCTATGTACGAAAGTACGAAGTTTTGGGAGATGGGTGCGATGCGCCAGACTCTCGCCTCACGAAAATACCGTTCTACATGATACTCGGCGGCGTAGCCAAAGCCGCCGTGTGTTTGAACGGCAACATCTGTAGCTTCGAAGCATGCCTCGGTTGCTAAGAGCTTCGAGATATTTGCAAGATCACCACATGGTAGTTCGTTGTCATATTGCCAAGCAGCTTTTTCAGCTACCAACTGTGCGGCCTCTAATTTGGCATGTGCTTCCGCGATTGGAAATTGAACACCCTGGTTTTGTCCTATTTTTCGACCAAACACAATCCGCTCTTTTGCGTATTGTGTTGCGCGCCGTAATGCAGCTCGACCTAGGCCAACAGCCTCCCAAGCAATTAAAATACGTTCCGCATTCAGCCCATCTAAAAGGTAACGAAATCCTTCTCCTTCGTTACCTACTCTATCACTTTCCTTAACTCGCAGTCCGTCATAAAATACCTGACACGAAGCGACAGCTTCTCGTCCCATTTTAGGAATTGGCTTGATAGATACTTCAGGTGTCTGAATATCCGCGAATAGAAGAGTCATCCCGTCAGTTTTTTTCTTGCAGTCTTCAATAGGTGTTGTTCTGGTAAGTAACAAACATTTCTCAGATTCCAATGCTTTAGACGTCCAAACTTTTTGTCCGTTAACTATATAGTCATTTCCATCTTTCAAAGCTGACGTTCTTATACGAGTAGTATCTGTACCGGCGTCTGGTTCGGTTACGCCAAAACATGCATGAAGGTCTCCTGAGATGATTTGAGGAAGATACTTCTCTTTCATTTGTTCCGATCCAAATTTTATAATTGGGGTTAGGCCAAATATGCTTACGTGGACAGCTGTGCATCCACTCAGACCGGCACCACTTTCCGTGATAGCAGACAGAACAACACATGCGTCCGTAAGAGAAAGTCCAGAACCGCCATATTTTTCAGGCATGATGATTCCAAGGAATCCAGCATCAGCAAAAGCGCGATAAAATTCCCATGGGAACTCTTTGTCGCGATCTTTCTGGGTCCAGTAATCGTCTGGGAAGTCCGTCATCATCGCTTTGACCGTTTCACGAATTGCTACTTGATCACTATTGAGTGTGAAATCCAAAATGATTGATCCTCTAGTTTAGAATTGGCTATTCGGCTTCTTGCTTTGGAATCTTCATCATTAAGCCCGCTCTTCTCATGGTCACAACAATATCGTTTCTTTGGTTATAACCAATATGTTCAAATATGACGATTCCTGCGTTTGGATATTTTTTACTACTGCGCTTAGAGATGATTTTCGATTCACTTCTAAGAGTGTCACCAATTCTAACGGGATTTGGAAACCTAACTTCCTCATACCCAAGGTTTCCCAGCGTGGTTCCAAGTGTTAAATCTGATACGGTTGCACCGTTGACAAAAGCCATAGTAAAAAGACTGTTACAAACTCTACTGCCGTACATTGTCGTTTTACCAAATTCTTCGTCAAGATGCAGAGGCTGATCGTTGTGGGATAGTGCAGTGAACATCAGATTGTCCACTTCAGTTACCGTGCGTGTTACAGCATGTTTGTAATGCTGACCAGGCTCTAGCTCTTCAAAATATTTGCTCATGTTATTCCATCTTTGCTCAAACTCTAAATTCATATGGTAACCTATTTTTAGTTGTACCTACAACTTCTCTAATGTAAAGTTTGCAACTATGTATACTCTCTAAAGAAAAAAAGTTCTGCAATGTAGCAGTCGAATCTGATCTTATAGGACGACGATTTAAGGGTAATAGGGGGCACAATCATGGTGAAAGAAGCAACAAAGTTTGCTCGAGAACTCTCGGAGTTTTCGCTCGATTTTGAAGATGAGCAAGAGTTACTATCTACTCAAAAAGAATGCACTTTCATTTGGACCAACAAAGATGGAGAACCTATTGGTGTAATGATGACTTATCTTTGGGCTCGGGAAAAGGTCTGGTTATTCTGCACTGAAAAAAGGGTTAGAGTAGCTGCGGTTCGTCGTGATCCTAGAACCTGTATTGTCATATCAAGTGCCGGCTTGCACTGGGGTACAGGAAAAACAATCACTTTTAAAGGAACTACTAAAGTTCATGCACACGATGCAACAGAGATTCGAAACTGGCTTTATCAGGATTACGTTAGCAAGTTGCACGGTAAAGAAGCCAATCAGGAAAGAATTGATTTTTTCAAAGGTGTGCTCGCAGTTCCAGAGAGAGTTGCGTTAGAGTTCACGCCTGATAAAAGTATCACCTATGATGGTGACAAAATGGCAGCCATGACTCCTGGCTCATCTGGAAGGTTTGATGATATGTGGAAGTAGGTGCAAACAAAAAGATTCCCCCCGATACTCTATTTTAAATACTAGGTGACATATGGATTTTCAATTGACTGATGAGCAAACACAATTACAACAAAATGTTAGGCGTTACGCTAGAGAGAAACTTACTCCTATAGCGGAAAAAATCGAAGAAACCGGCGAACCTCCTTCTCGAGAGCTACTTAAAATATTTGCGGAGATGGGTTACCTGGGAGTGAATATACCGGAGAATCTTGGGGGGCAAGGATGTGATAATCTCGAGGCACTTATAGTTCTTCAAGAGGTTGCCCAAATATCTTCAGCTGTTGCCTTCCCTATTTTTGAATCCTCCGTGGGTCCAATTAGAGCTATTGAAAAATATGGTAATAAGGAACTAGTCGAAGAGATAGTTCCTGCTGTATGTCGAGGGGAAAAAGTTGTTGCAGTCGCTATGTCAGAACCTAACGCGGGATCGGCATTGACCGATCTAGTGTCAAAAGCTGATATTGAAGATGAGGAAATCATACTAAATGGAGCAAAGCGTTGGTGTTCAGGTGGAGGACACGCTGATGGTTATTTGGTTTATTGCCGTCTTTCCGATGCACCCGGGTCGAAGGGTATTGGTGCGGTATATGTAGAAAAAGATTCTCCAGGCTTGTCCTTTGGGCGGAGTGAAAAATTGATGGGTTTTCGGGGCATACCATCGGCCGATCTGTTCTTTGACGACGTGCGCGTTCCTGCTCGGAATCTTGTTGTTCCGGCTGGAGGTTTTAAGAAATTAATGGAAGCGTTCGATCTCGAACGCTGTGGCAACGCAACTATGGCCCTAGCGCAGGCTTCCGCGTCATTAGATGATGTCACGGAGTACGTTCAGAATAGATGTCAGTTTGGCAAACCTATTGTTGATTTCCAAGCAGTACAGATAAAATTAGCTGAAATGAAAATGAAGGTTGATGCGGCACAGCTGCTTGTCTGGCGCGCAGCGGCAGATTCTGGTCAAGGTCTTCCATCCGTCGGAGCATCTAGCATAGCGAAGTGTTTTGCGAACGAAATAGCTCGCGATGTCACTGGTACCGCCTTGCAACTGATGGGTGGGTATGGTTATTCTAAGGAATATCCAATGGAGCGAAGGATGAGGGATGCATGGGGTTGGGGCATCGCAGGAGGGGCTATCGATATTCAAAAAATTAATATTGCTAGTGCCATAGTTGGTCGTCGATTTAATCAGCGAAACTAGTTGCAAAAATATCCTGCTGCAAGCAGTCCTTTTGTTCTGCCAGTGCGATAAAAAAAGGTATCTAACATTGAAGAAACGTCCGCTCGGAGTCTCAGCTTGCCAAGTCTTTAACCGATTCTTTTTCTCTACAGCATTCGTCGTCCTGGTCGGTTGCGAGTCAAAAGAGATTGTTTCCTCAAAGCAAGAGATTCCTGATGCACCCTCTGTCCTGACAAGCACTGATGACATGCGGTCAGGGTCAGGTGCATTGGGTGATCGAGTGCTATTGCCTGGTCGGCCCTTATACGAATCTCAATGTGCATCCTGTCACGAAGGTGGGGTATATAAGGCACCTCATAAAGTTTGGCTTGAGCTTATGTCCAGCCGTACCCTCTATAACGCAATGACCGAAGGTATTATGGCGCCACAATCAAAAGGGCTCTCTGACCTCGAGAAAAGAGAAGTCGTAGAGTATCTGACTCTGGAACCTTTCGATGAGTCTCAGTTGAGTCCGGAGTATCAGTACTGCCAAGAAGTAGGCAAGCTGGCAGGAGCGTACAATCCAAAAGAGCTAGTTGGTTGGGGTCACGATACGTCACGCTTCGTGCCGCCTGAAATTGCTGGATTTGCATCTGAGGAAGCGAAAAGATTAAAGCTTAAGTGGAGCTTCGGGTACCCTGGCGCACTCAGGGCGAGATCTCAACCAACAATTGCGATGAGGACCATCTTCACGGGCAGTCAGGATGGTACAGTTTATGCACTCGATCTAGAAACAGGCTGCGTGCGATGGGCTTTTGGTGCCTCGGCAGAGGTGAGGACGGGTATTGTTTTAGGAGAAGTTGAGAACGGAAGAAAACTTGCTTTTTTCGGTGACCTTATCGCAAATGCCTATGCGGTCGACGCTATTACTGGAGAGTTGGTTTGGAAAATCAGAACCGATGGTCACTCCAGTGCCACCTTAACGGGTACCCCCGCATTCTATGATAACAAACTCTTCATCCCGATCTCCTCGCTCGAGGTCACCGCGGCTGCAGATACTTCCTACGACTGTTGTACATTTAGAGGGTCGGTTCTTGCAGTCAATGCAGAAAATGGTGAACGCGATTGGCAAAGCTTTTCGATACCGCAAGTAGCGACAGAAGTCGGTAAGACTTCCGCTGGCGCACGTATATTGTCGCCTTCTGGGGTGCCAGTGTGGTCTAGCCCAACGGTGGATACAGTGAATAATATGCTCATTTTTGGCACAGGGGAAAATTACAGTACACCTGCAGATGGGAATAGCGACGCAATCGTGGCGGTTGACCTGAATACGGGTGAGCGTCTATGGCATCGCCAGATTTTTGCAGGGGATGCCTGGAATGTAGCCTGTATGTTTGCAGGTAACCCCAATTGTCCCGAAGAGAATGGACCCGATTTTGATCAGGGATCTAGCCCGCTCTTGGTAGATCTTGCTAATGGGGATCGTATTATCGTCGCGGGCCACAAGGATGGTAGGGTTATAGGCTATGATGTTAATTCCACCAGTCCTCCTCGCTGGGAGATTAAATTAGGTCGAGGCAGTATCCAGGGGGGTGTGCATTGGGGTATGGCTGCAGTCGGTGCCACTATTTATGCTCCCATTAACGACATGAATGATACGCAAAATGGCGATTTTCTCGACCCAACTCTTGCCAGACCAGGCATTGCGGCCGTTGATGCGAATTCGGGAGAGGTGCTTTGGCAGCATGTTCAGGAAGATGTCTGCGATCCAGGAATTAGATTTTGTGATCCGGGAATTTCTGCTCCTGTTACTGCCATAAGTGATGCCGTGATAGCAGGCCATCTAGATGGCTTTGTTCGAATATATGAGGAGGCCACTGGCGAAGTGATTTGGGAATTTGATACGACTCAAGATCTTCAGACTGTGAACGGAGTTCAAGCTAGGGGAGCTAGCATTAGTGGCGCTGGTCCTGCTGTGGGGCATGGACATATGGTTATTAACTCGGGCTACGGATTGTATTCCCACGAGCCAGGTAATGCCCTGCTTGTTTTTAGTATTGACGGAGAATAGTGATGAAAATTTGGAGGTGGAGTTGAAAATTCATGAAGTTTTGAGAGAAGACACGCTGCATTTTCTCGAGTGCCCTAGATTTGATGACAGTGGGTCGCTTTTTTTTGGAGATGTCATGGCAAATGGTTTTTATCGATTTTCCTATAGTTCTGGATTAGAGTCCTTGGATCCTTCGAGTCGATCGGTGGGTGGGTCTGTCGTTCATGCGGACGGAGGGATGATTTACTCTGGTCGCGAAGGGCTTAAACATTATCATCCTGTTACCGGTCAAATTCAGGTTTTGTCCCTAGAGATAGATGGAGAGCCGCTCGTCAGTATAAATGATATCGAAGCAGACCATCATGGGAATCTCTATGGAGGCACTCTGGACTTCGCGGCGTTGGAAAGAGGCGAAAAGCCAGGCTTTGGGTTTCTATTTCGTATCGACGTCGAAGGTAACGCTATTCGTATTAGAGACGTGGGCATTTCCAATGGTATTGCGTTTGCTTCAGATGGAGGGTCGATGTATTTTTCTGAAAGTGGGGAAGGCGTTTTTCGATATGCTATAAATAACGAGGGAAATCTGGTTGATCGTAATTTGGTTATAGATATCGGAGACTCGGATGGTGTAGTTCTGGATGAATCCGAGACTATTTGGGTGGCAAGATATATGGGAAGTACCGTAGAACGCTATTCCAAAAATGGAGAATTAATATCGGTCCTAGAAACTCCTTTTGAGAATGTGGCGAGCTTGGTCTTTGGTGGCGATGATAACCGAGAGTTATTTATTGTTGGCGGAGCCATTGAGGCCTCGGGCAGTGGAGGGATTGTCAAGGTTAACTGCGAAGTGGCTGGCCTTAAATCTCATAAAGCGAGAATTCCAATATAGTGTATTGGCTCCGCTTGCATGGAAGCAAGTGAAGTTCCACTTCAATCACAACTATCTTGTTCAATAAGGACGTACGCTTACTCAACATAGTTTATCACCTTCGCGGTTCTCGCTCAAAGATGTACCAATTAGCACAAAGTTGTACCGGCAAGATAGAACAAGTTGTTGGTACAACTTTGACATAACAAAAATAAAAGTGTACCTTTCAAAATCAGAAAGAGTTCGGCTATGGACCAGATTTAAAAAAATTAGATATTTTAATTAGTAACGTTATTTTGCCTCGAGGGTATATAAAATGATTACACGAGCGATTAATAAGATGGTCTCCTTCCTGATGGGGAGAGTTGTTTCGGTAGTATTAACGGCTGGTATCCTAAATATTTTCAGCTTTAATGCATTGGCTCAGGAGTCCGTCTCCGGAGCCCAATCAGATAATCAGTTAGAAGAGATAATCGTTACGGGCACGAAGCGCGAACAGTCGCTTATGGATGTGGCTGCTGCGGTCTCAGTAATAACTAGCGAGGACCTCCAGAATTCGGTATACAACGACGTTCGCTCGTTTGCCGAACTTGCTCCGGGTTTCATATTTTCCCCTCAACCCGGATTCAACGCGACGGGCGGTGGTATGCGAGGAGCGGGGTCGAACATTATTGTTTCCACGCAAGACCAGCCAGTGAGCTTCCTTGTTGATGAATTTCCGCATGATCATGTAACTTCGCAATTTGTTCGAACATTCGATATCGAGCAAGTCGAAGTTTTTCACGGTCCGCAGGGAACGCTGTTCGGTAAGAACACAACCGGGGGAGTGATCGTTATTACATCAAAAAAACCAGTGTTAGGTGAATATAGCGGCGAAATCGGACTTGGTTATGGCGGTTATTCAGAAAACGGCAACCGTTTTTACAGTATGGAAGGTGCATTAAATATACCATTGAGTGAAACGCTCGCTCTGCGTATCGCCGCAGTCGCCGACAATAGTGAGGGATACTTTACAGACGACAAGACAGACGCTACTTTCCCCAATATCGTGCCGCTTTGGGAACTTTCAGGCATTCCGCGTGGCACACCGTTGCCACCCGAAGGCATAAATGGGACTGTCACCGGAACCGGTCGCCCATTAGGTGGTATTGACGTCTTTGCCGCGAAGGCCAAACTGCTATGGGAACCTAGCGATACCTTTTCGGCTTACTTAATTGGCGAATTTGTCCGCGATCGATCTGATGCCCCGGTAGCGGTTAACGATAGTACTGCAAGTGACTTGGTTAATCTGCTTGGGTTCCCCGGCATCGGTCCCGCCGGCCATCCCGATAATCCATATAAGGCGCTGAACACCCACAGCCAGAATATTCGGATTGACCAAGGTCATCCAGTCGATGTGGATGGTGTATACCTGCATTTGGACTGGGCTCTGCAGAGCGGATTACTTAAATCAATCTCTTCATACCGCTCGTCGGACGATAAAGCACCCATTAGTATCTTGCCGGAGAGATGGGATAATGGTTTAGATGCCACTCGAAATACCAACAGGGAAACTTGGTCACAAGAATTGCGATTCGTTTCTGATCTTGACGGACCGTTCAATTTTGTTGCAGGCGCTAGTTACTATCACGATGAACTGGAATTCCTTGCTTACCTTTCAGTGGGTATTGTTACTTTGTTAACAACACCACCGCATCCTGACACCGGTATTCCGGTAACGCCTGAAGGCTACGTCAATTTGACGGATACACGTCGTTTATCTGATTTTGAAACTCAGGTTACTACCCAAGAACGGGATGATCTTGCTTTCTACCTTGATGGTACGTGGGATTTTAATGAAGACACGAGTCTCTCCGTTGGTGTCCGTCATACAACCATTGAGAAGGATTATGATCGGCTCGCAT
>JAQWLX010000113.1 GCA_029247075.1 Halieaceae bacterium
ACTCTCTCCGCTTAAAAGTCACTTATCCATTGTCCAAGTCAATTACCGGAGAAGTTTACACGAACTTTGTAGATTCTGATTCCAGTGTGTCTTATGCAAGCTTCGATGAAAAAGTTGTTGGAGTGAAATTTACTTTCTCTATTGACTAAGGATTAACCAATCCATAACCATATACATCATCCTTTCCTGGCTCGCCTAGATCCTTTGCTGACTTAAACAATAACTGCGCTGGATCTGCCTCAGGATACTGATGCTTGATAATTGCGACTGCTGTACTGACAAACGGAACAGCATATGAAGTTCCAGATGACGTACCATAGCCATCTCCAGGTTTGAGATGCGCCACATCCACACCAAGAGCAGATAGATCTACATAACTACCCCTATTCGCCATTCGAAAAGCTCTACTTTGGGCATCAACGGCCGTAACCGCTATAACATCATCGTAAGCTGCTGGAAACATCGGATCCGCTGCGGGACCACCATTCCCTGCTGCTGCAACGACAGGAATGCCTTTATCTTTGAATTTCTTCAATGCTAATTCCAAGAGTTTGTTTGGCGGTCCTGCCATACTCACATTCACAACGTCTATATTTTTTGACAATAGCCAATCCAGAGCTCTGATCAAACTAACAGCGTTCGCGGTATCTCCGTGATGACGTTGCTCTTCAAAAACGGAAGCTGCAAATACCTCTGCATTGGGTATCAAACCAGCATAATCTCTTCCTGATGCTGCTATAATAGAGGCTACAGCTGTACCATGGCTCTCTGGTTGTTTCGCACCCCGTCTAGTAAAATTTTCCACTTCTATTTTTGAAGATTTAAGCCCTGGATGGCTTAGATCTACCAAGCTATCAATGACACCAATCTTTAATGGAAGTTGATCTATATTATTTGGCAGCTGAAGAGCAGAAGTCGGCTGAAAACCAGTAGCTGAAGAATCAATGCTAATACCAGCAGTGTAATAATGGTTTAAATCGACACTTGCCCTACCCGCTCCCACCACGTCAAGCACTCCCTCACGAGCTGTAGTTATGTTAAAGCTAGAAGGCGCACTCACTTCAGCCAAAATAAAGCCTAACGAACTCAGTTCACGATAACTATCGAAAACAAAACCCTCTTGGGCAAGCTCTTCAAAGGCAATTGCATCAGCCATAACAAGCCACTGCCCGCTATGAAATCTCGCAGATTCATATTCAATATCGACGTCAAAAGCATTAACCACCTCTTCAGCAATTACTGCAATGCCGAGTCCCTGCTCGCCAATAAAGGATTCTCCTATATCGACATCCAATTCATTCTCAACAGTATCATCTATATCGACATCCAATTCATTCTGAACAGCTTCCTCTAAAAGCCCCGTAACCTCTTCTTCCACTTCATCTACCAATGAATCAGAAATCTGTTCATCTAATGCCGCTTCAGCCTGGATTTGGTCAAGAATTGGTCCTATCTCAAAATATCCACCGATACCCCCTACGGAAACACCTATATCCAGCTCAGTTCGTTCTGCATCGGCCAATAGAGAGTGTGTCAAAAACCAAAACCCACCAAACCCCACTAAGCCGGTGGTTCTAACCCAGGAGACGATCTGATTTTCTATAAAAACCAAAAGCTTTCGAATCGGACTCAAAATAATTTCCCTAATCGCTCAAATACGGTTGCTTGCAGCCAATGGCAAGCCTCAGTAAAACTAATATAAAGTACTGCAAAAAGTATTGTCTAGCGACATAATAACGTATTTTGACGATAAATATTCCATCTGAATGGAATAAAGTCCAGATAAGAACGTCATAAGAAAAATGAAATAAATATGAGACGACTGAGTAGCAAGCAACGTCAGGCCATGCTTGATGAGATTGGAAATTTAAGGAGGTTCTGTTTTTCGTTGACCGGTCATTCCGCTGATGCAGATGACTTGTTGCAGCAGACTATAGAGAAGATTCTTGATAGAGGATTACCTGAAGACGCGCATATAGGGAAATGGTCCTTTACTGTCTGCAAAAACCTTTGGCTAGATGAAATAAGATCTAGGCAAGTAAGGCAGCGACACATTCAAGTCACTCATGAAGAAGAAACTGGAGTTTCGGCAGAAAGGGAGGCAAGTGCTGCTCAAGAGGTCACTGACCTTATGGACGCCCTAGATAACTTGCCAAAAGATCAAAGATTAGCACTAGTACTTGTTGCGATTGAAGGGAAAAGTTATGCTGAGGCAGCGGAAATACTTGATGTGGCAAAGGGAACAATTATGAGCAGAATTTCCAGAGCCCGGAAAAATCTTGAAGAACAACTATTTAAAAACTAATTCTGGTTGATATTTTTGATAATGCTATGAATAAACAAGAAGACACATTGTTACTTTCTCGATACCTAGATGGAGAACTAAGCACAGCTGAGCAAGTTCTCGTAAAAAAACGTCTCTTGGCAGAGATGGATTTGGCTGAAGAATATAGGCGTTTAAAAGCCGTAAATGATCTGCTTGTTAAGAGTTTTGCTAGTAATGACGCAAAAACAGTTTCTCCGAAGACTGCAGCGATGATGGGCCCATTTCAATTGACCATGTCCAATCGTAATGAGAACTCAATGTGGCAGTTCGCAAGTGCGGCAGCTGTTGTTGCAGCGGTCGGACTATTAATAATTAGAGGATGGAACGTCTCACCTGTAGGGCATCCGGTAATATTTGAGCAAGATCAACTTATTTCCGAAACGCTAGAGCAAACTCCTTCCAGCGCATCGAAGTGGGTAGTGCTTGAGGATAGTAGAAAACTGCGTCCCATTCTAACTTTTTCTCACGAAAATGGTGGATGGTGTAGAGAATATGAGTTAGCTACGGCAAAAGCAAATTGGAAAGGCATAGCATGCCGTGCTGGTGATGCTTCCTGGATTACGCAGGCCATTGGAGATCATGAAGCAATTAGACCAATCGTAAATAAATATCGTCCGGCAGGAGCTGACGTTAATGGCAAGATCGGAAACTTTGTGAAAGAACATGCATCTGATATTCCATTAAGTGTAAAACAGGAGCTACTCCTTATAAACGCTGGCTGGAATAGATAAATCAATCTTAACAACTCGCTATCTTGACCTTAAATAGCATTTTAAGTTAAATCTAATTATCAATATATCTTAACTCAACTAACCAAAGTCAAACTAATTTATGTCTGTAAAGGTGGTGCCTCTAATAGTGGGCAGAGACCGGCGCCTCATGATGACACCGGTCTCTGGTATTCAGAATGAGGGCGCTAGCCGCCTCACTCTAGAAGGCTTAATTTCTTGGCTAAAAAATAGTCCGCTAAGAAAGATAAAATTGCATAAATCTATGCCATTGACGTTTAAAAGGTTTTTTTATTCCAATTTTTGCCAAATTTTTCAATCGGCAGAAAAAATTTCCTTATTCAAAGGTTTTCTTCTCCTATTCAATTTTTTGAGATACCGTAATGCTTGGTCAGATATCTTACTATCGGCTCTTCTAGATCTCCGAGTGACCACAGTCCTTGTTCTTCCTGCATCCAACGGATCATTCTAACCCAATCTTTTTCCCCCAACCTTTGAGAGACAATCAAACTTCCAGAATGACAGATTCTGCATTGACTCTTTACAAACTCGAAACCAGGGGCATTAACTAGGCCAGTAGAAGCATCAACTTCAGCCACTGCTTTAAATGACACTATAAGAAGTAGAATAACAAAGCAAAATGAGAGGGATGCCTCACTACACCACGCTCACAACAATTCTATGACATGCATTATTTAAATAACCGCGTGGATTCCAGCCTGGTAATACCATCGATTGAGTTTTTGAGCTTTTGTCAGTTGCCCGAGCCCAAATTTCATAATAACCTTTTTGAGGAAACGAAATCGAGCTACTCCAGTGCTGCCATACATTAATATTTACTGGTGAATCTAATTTAGCTCTTATCCATGTCTGACCAAAGTCAGTCGATATATGCATTTTTGATATACTGCTATCACCAGCCCAAGCGTGACCGCGGACTTCTAGGTCTCTATCTAGTGTGCAAATCACTCCTGACCTTGGAAAGGTAACTAAAGATTTAACTGGCATTTCTTCAATAATACACATGTCTTTTTCGGCCACATCAGAACCTGGCGGAACACCTTCGCAGGGAACTTTGTAAGAATAACCGTTCATCTTGTGTCCATTATGAACATCATTTCTAACAAAAATTCTCTTTAACCACTTGCCGGAAGTAGAACCTGGCCATCCTCCGAGAATGAGCCTCAGTGGATAACCATGTAAAAAAGGTAGATCTGTCCCATTCATAGAGAAAGCTAATAATGAATCTTCTTTCAACGCTTTTTTTATCGGGACTCCTCTACTTATAGATTCTCTACTAGGGTCACCGCTCAAATGCGTATCGGAACCATAATATCCGATATATACCGCGCTTTGCCTAACGCCCGAAGCCATTAATACGTCCCGCAACCTCACACCTGTCCACATTGGACATCCCACGGCACCTGTAATCCTCTGACTTCCTCTCACACTTGGCATGAACTCTTCCCTGCCATTGCCTGCACATTCTAAAGTGAGCTGATAACTCACATTTTCAAAAGAGCCCTTTAACTGTTCCATCGAATATGATTTTGAATCTTATACACCTGGACCCTCTATTCTTAATCGCCAGCTAGCGAGATCCACAGATTGGGGATGCAGTCCATTATTACGAATAAAAAGTCTATTTGCTCGAGTTGTTTTATCATCCAACAAATGAGCAGGCGTCTCCAAACTTAGAAGTTTATCACTTAGAAGAGAAAGGAAAATTCGAGCTATTTTCTTTATCTTTATTTGATTTATTCATTAGGAAATGTCATACGCGCTATAGCAGAAACTAAAATAGACTATTCCAATTCAAATCAAGTGAGAACATCCGTCACATATGAGTTCTTCAATCAGTATCAACCGCAGAGATAGCTTAGATCAAACCTCAATGTCTAATTATTTGAAAATAATAACTTACAGCAAATGAAAATAGTGCTTAAAGATACTCTATGGCCAATTTTCCTGTTGCCATTGATCGCTCTAGGCAATCCTGCCATTTCTCTACTTTTTGGAGCAGGACTGGCAATATGCACAGATGATTCGAGGCCAAAAAACGCAGCTAAAATAAGTAGCTATAGCCTCCAGACAGCAATCGTTTTGTTGGGATTCATGCTTGGTCTTGAACAGGTAATCGAAATCGGAAGAAACTATGGCGTCCTCTTATTTTTATACGTGCCCACAGTTATTCTAGTAGGTGTTTCATTAGGCTGGCTAATAAATAAAGATCATATCTCGAGTCAGCTGATTACTCATGGTACCGCCATCTGCGGCGGAACTGCGATAGTTAGCCTTTCGCCTATTATTAAAGCGAACCAAGAACAAACGGCGATCGCCTTAACACTTATATTTTTCTTCAATGCTATCGCACTCTTTAGCTTTCCTTTAATTGGTCAATTACTGGATTTATCGCAAGAACAATTTGGAGTTTGGGCAGCACTTGCAATTCATGATACCTCTTGTGTTGTGGCAACAAGTTCGTTATATGGAGAAGAATCACTGGCAGTGGCAACTACCATAAAACTGGCTAGAACACTCTGGATACTGCCAATACTTTTAATTATCAGTATAAATCAAGGTTTCTCAAAAAAAGAGAGCAGCATTCCATGGTTTATTTCATTATTTTTGTTAGCTGCTGCATCTAGCTCTTTAATTATCTTTCCTCCATTTTTATTAGAAATGATATCCAAGATAAGTAACATTCTGATCGTAATCGCTCTTTTCTATATCGGCACGTCGCTAACACGTAAAACTCTTAAAGGGCTAAAGTGGCCTGTAGCGATCCACGCTGCGGCCTTGTGGGGAGGGGTAGTTGTTCTCACACTTTATGGTACATATAACTTTCTGTGAAGCCTAAACAAATATGGTTTACTCATTTATGCGACAAAACTACCCCATAAGGCTTCTCTGCAACGAACACTGCAGAACTGAACGTCACCGTCAGCCGCTGAATAGCTCTTAAAACATACCTGACACTGAGCAAATCTCCTCTCTGATGCAAGTGCTTCTTCTCGCACTTGAGATACTCTGAGTCCTACTGCGCAGGCATCCGAACACTCTGTTTCATTTAGATTGGCATGGAGATTACTGTTGCATATACGGCATCTCATAAATTTACACCATACTGTCTCTTATTTATCTAACGATCTAAAGAAGAATCTATTCCATACAGAAATTGGTAAGTTTAGATCTAGAGTATTCCCATAGAAAAATGACACTACAGTAGTCCTCGCATATACTGAGCACGCGCATCGGTTAAATCTTTCTTTGACGATTACTATTATGGATAAAGATATGCGACTAATGATCTTGCTTCTAGCTAGTTTCTTAATTTCCTGCGAAGCCAAAATAACGAATATTACCGGCGAGAATGAACTCCGTAAACTGAGTAACCAGAATCAATTCTATACAGAAGAACGTGAACCCTGTAGCAATTATTCAGAGGAACGAATCCCTCTGTTCGGAGATCTTCATGTGCACACTTCTCTTTCATTCGACGCGTCCGCCAACACTATTGGTGCTAGTCCAACAGATGCTCATCAATTTGCGAAAGGAAAGCCGATACGTTTTTGGCCGTTAGACGAAAATGGGACCCCAGTTGGAAAGTATGCACTTGATCAACCCCTAGATTTTCTGGCAGTGACTGATCACGGCGAATTCCTTGGCGAACGACGACTATGTCGTGAAACAGGGTCGCCGTCTTATGATACTCATTTTTGCGCAGCCACTAGAGTAAGTGAACGACAAAGCATGATGATGTTTGGACAAGTCATCACTACCGAATCGCCGAAAAGAATAACAGAGGTCTGTGGGGATGAAGGAAATCTGTGTCGTGAATTTGCTTTAGCCCCATGGGAAATTATGCAAAAAGCTGATGAAGAAGCTTATGATAGAAGTAGCAATTGCAATTTCACAGCTTTTGTTGCCTACGAATATACAGGTACACCAGGCACTTCGAACTACCATAGAAATGTAATCTTTAGAAATAAAAACGTTCCTGCTCTACCCGTATCTTATATCGACGCTCCTTTCGATAGCTTACTTTGGGACAAACTAGACGGGGTATGTGGATTAGAAAACGACTGCGAATACCTCACAATACCTCACAATACCAACTTGTCAAATGGTCGAATGGCGCCATATATGCGTATTGATCAAGACCTAGAGAGTCGTCGTAATTATGGCAAAACAAGACAAAAAAGAGAGCCCATCGTTGAGATTTTTCAACATAAAGGCAATTCGGAATGTATAAACGGATTAACCAGCATCCTAGCACCCCCGGATGAACTCTGTAATTTTGAGGCGATAAAGACTCTAGGGCGGCCAAAAACCTACCCACGCCTTGTATCTGCTCCCGCTAGCACAAGATCCCCTTCAGAGGATCTTGTGCTAGCTGATACTACTGAGGTAACTGAAGAGTGCAAAGGGGACTTTGGACACTATGGAATGGTCGGTGCTGGGTGTGTCGACCCCACTGATTTTCATCGATCTGGGTTACTCATTGGCTTGAAGGAACAAAATGAGACTGGTGTAAATCCGATAAAACTTGGCGCAATAGGTTCTACCGATACTCACTCTGCGACCCCTGGTGCAGCTGTGGAGAGCGATTGGAGAGGACATGTAACCCTAGAGTCAACTGCGCAAGAAAGACTAAAGCCAGGGCTCTTGACAAGCGGAATCGATGGAAACCCAGGAGGACTCGCCGGTGTTTGGTCCAAAGAAAATTCACGGGATGCTATCTTCTCCGCCATGCAACGTAGAGAAGTATTTGGGACATCTGGAACACGAATTATTCCTCGGTTTTTTGCTGGATGGAGCTATCCAGAAACAATCTGCTCATCAGCAGATTTGTCGAAAATTGGTTATGCCAATGGTGTTCCTATGGGGAGCGATTTACCGACTGCAACCGCTGCCAATAAAATTCCGGTTTTTGTTGCAGCGGCATCTCAAGATATTAATAGCGCTCCCTTAGTAGAGATTCAGTTAATAAAAGGTTGGATAGACAAAGAAGGCAACATGCGAAATAAGATATTGAGCATTATTAAAGAGCCTAAAGGAACAAACAGTCTTTGTGGGTTATCTAATGATGATACATTTAACGAAAAAGAACTGAGTTATTATTATGTCAGGGTGCTTGAGGCACCCACCAAAAGGTGGAGTCAATACGACTGCGAAAACCTGCCACAAGATGCACGACCAGAAATATGTTCGGATGATAGTTATCCATCTACGGTCCAAGAGATGGCTTGGACATCACCCATCTGGTTCACACCAAGACAAAGCAACTAAAGAAATGACCAGAGAGTCAACTACTCCTGAGGAGGACTTTTTGGTCGCCTACTGCGAGAAATATCGCCTTCTTTGTCGATGAAGTACCAATAGTTATCTTCTATTTCAAGGCCAGAAATAACTAATTCGCTTTTTGCATACGAAATAAGATCGACACCACTTTTCCTGCGGTACACGTTATCACCACGCAAAAAATAGCTCCAGCCATCCTCTCTACTTAAGCCCAGTTTCAAAACTTTTTCCGACATGGCAACTAGCAAAAAACCTCATAAACGAAATCATTCGTAAGCTATATGATGGTATATTTATCTACTAAAGAACAGTTAGCGATGAAAAGATTTTTAACTAGGAAAGAAGAACTAGATAATGGTAAGCCTGCTAGATCTTGTGCGACTTTCCGCGCCTCCATAAATGACCGAATGCATCCAAGTAAAGTATTCCGAGCCTGCCTGAAGCGCCCTCAGAATATTAGTGTCATCATTTCGACTCCGGAAAATTTTACGAAAATCTCGATTATATGAAAAAGGCCTACCCAAGAAGACCGGAAAATCCCAGAAAGCTCGCCTTATAATCTGCATATCCTCATCATCATCTATCATATTCGGTAAAACTACGATAAACGGACTAGTCTTTCCTCTACGATCATCCACCAGCAGGGTCTGTAAAAAAGTATGTGTCGCAGCAATGTCTGCATCAGACGCTGATGTGGGAATAAAAACAAAATCTCCTTCTCCAACAAATAGTAGGTCCTGTGGCCTAGAGGCAGCAGGCATATCTACAATTACTTGGTAACCGTTGCGTCGACGTCCCGTCAAAAATTGAGTCAAGGCTCCAGCATTTAACTGCCCGTTCTCAAGCATGTAGGAATGGCAGGTCTCGATAGTAAATCGAGAATTGGTAAATTTTTGAAGTGCTGTGATGGACGTGGCTTGGCTATCCAGATCAACAAAAGTCGTCTGCCTATCCGATTCAATCATGTAGAGAGAAAGCGATCCCAGAAAACTTATTGTGCTCTTTCCCACGCCACCCTTAGAATTACAAAAGACGCAGACACGACCCAAATTACTCATCAAATGCCCACCTAGTTGCTGTTGATACTGCAAGGTCAATGTATTTTGTCTTACTATTTAAGCAAGCAATTTTAGTTACTTGACTCTCCATCAGTTTTCGGAGATTGAATAGTATCAAATGCACTAGAGAGGTTATCTAATCTACTTACTTCAGGTCTAGGTTTGCTAGACATGTCAACACCATCTACACTCGTATGGAATTCTCCCAGCAAAGTAGCACCTTCCTCGGTTTGAATAGAACCATAGTTAACCTGACCTTTAACCCGACCAGTGGATCTAACCATTAGTTTTCCAGAAACATCCAGTCTGTCTTCAATAACTCCCTCGACATCTGCACTCTTACAGGTTGCATGTCCGATAACAGCTGCATCGGTACCAATTATCAAATGATTTACTGTAATATTCCCAGAGAATCTTCCATCGATTTTGGCAGTACCTTCTATTTCCAAGGCAGCACCCTCAAGGCTGGTCTTTTCTCCGACATAAAACTCGTAAGACTTATTATTACCGTCGCTCATAGTGAACCTTCCCTACCCTAATATTTTTCGTGCGCCCTAACTCTAGAATGGTGACCTAAAGAATGCCGCACATGTTATCGTGAATTCAACTCTTAGCAAAAGACAATTAACTAGAAGTTTTACCACTGGCATAATCTTCAATATTCTTAACATTTTCCCGAGCATTAACTGTAGACTCCAGATCACCAACAATCTGAGCACCAGGTTCAACTTCAAGCTGAGAGTATTTTAAAGTCCCTCTTACTGTAGCAGTACTGGCTATCTTTAGTTTTCCATTACTATTGACGTTGCATTCAGCAACACCTGCAATTTCGATAGTATCTGCCGCTAGCTCTCCAGCCATTTTACCAGTTTCACATATCGTTACCGACGCATTCTCACCCTCGCCTTTGACAGAGCCGATAAAGGTCCCCGCAACAATAAGTTCAGCGTCCACCAACACCACATCACCACGAAATTCACAACCTTCGGCTATCAATGATGAGTTAACTGGCTGTGATTTTTTACGCATAATAGCACCAGTTTAGTCTTTTATTCTTCTATGTATAACGCAAATAAGCCCTGAGGGCTAGCGGAACCGGTCACTAAATTAGTATATTTCACAAATTTAGAGCAAAAAAACCCATGAGCACACCAAAACCTCTCTCAGATCGCAAAATTATTCGAAAGATGTCACAACAATTGGGAATGTTGGATCGCGGATGGATCGAAAAAAAGTCCTCCAAAAATCGTAATTCGCGTAAGGCAAAGAAATTAAAATCCCTTTGGTCAGCATGGGACGAAGATCCATCAGTGAGACCAGTAATTTGTCAACGCATCAAGCAATTAACCTATGAAACTTTTTACGATCAAGAGAAAACAATTCAGTCGCTGGCTAACATTATATTGGAAGTTATCTCTTCGGAATCAAAAATTCTCTCAAAAAAGGTTGTTATGCTTGATGGCAAAGAGCTACTTAGAGTTATTCATGAAGGTCATAGCGACAGTATCGACATTAATCTCCAAACCACCCTTAAAGAAATATTAAACGTAAGCGAAACAACCGAACACCAAGCCAACGGCTAATACATTACAAAGGTAAAAGGAATATCTAAATACTAGGACTTAAATGAAGAAAGCCTTTCGTTAGTATCTTTTATAGAAGGATATTCTCTATTTAGTTCAACTTCTAGAGAATTATCCAGGCTTAGCCCTAATTGCGATATACCATAAAGGTCCTTGATTGCCGTAACTGTAGACTGAGAATTAGAAACTATCTGTCCAGTTCTGACTGCTACAAGTTCATCTAGGGATGCCTTGTTTTGCACGGCTGCATTTACAAGACCCAGTTTCACGGCTTCTTTTCCCGTAATAGTTCTTGCCGTGAAAGACAGCTCTTTTGCACGCCTAACTCCTATCGCTCTAGATAAAGTTTGAGACATTCCCCAAGTGGGTCGGAGACCAAATTTCGCGTGGGTATCTCCAAATTTAGTATCTTCTGTTGTATAAATGAGATCACAATGCAGCGCTAATTCAAGGGCTCCAGTAAAGCAGGCGCCATGCACTTTGGCTATAACGGGACAGTCACAATTACGAATCGCTGACCAAGCACGCAATGCCGGCTCATTAAATGCGTCTCCAATCTTGCCAGCATGTGGATCCACGCCTTGAAGAACTTTCAAGTCGACTCCGGCACAAAACGCTCGACCGATCCCTTCTAGTATAATCACTGATACTTCATCATCAGAGCTTGCCAGACCAACGATATTACCTATTGCCGATATCATTTCAGGCCTAAGGGCATTCAATGAATCAGGACGGTTTAAAGAAATGGTGAGTACACCTTCTTCTAAATCAGTTAAAATTGTCTCAACAGAACTGGAATACAACATGAAAAAATCTCCGGTTTATGTGAATTAGTGATGAAAGGTGAGACTGATTCTAAATTAGTATTTTGATTTTAATAACCCTCTCGCATGAGTGACATATTTTTTTAACATCTTAGGCCAGACGATAAATGAAAAGAAAATACTCTATTTACCATTCGATCCGTAACCACATATTTTTAAGCAAGGACACATGAAGTTTCAACTGAAAAAAGATGATTTGAATATCCATCTGACAAAATTATCTAAAAAAAGAACAGAAATCCGTATCGCACTCAAAGAAGTGGGATATCCAAAATGTCGTCGAAAACCAATAACCTTTGAAAGCCTTACGCATATTGTTATTGGTCAACAAGTGAGCACAAGTGCCGCATTAAGCATTTCAACGAAGCTTAAGAAACTGTGCGCAGCTAAGCTAGATGCAGAGAATTTCCTAAACATTTCCACAGAATCATTAAAGACTGCTGGGCTATCGGTGCAAAAACGACGTTATCTTAGAGAGCTTGCCGAAGCAACAATAATTGATGAGTTATCAATTAACGGCTTACAAAAACTAACTGACGACGAAGTTTTTGACAAAATAACTTCGATAACTGGCTTTGGCCCTTGGTCCGCACAAATGTTCCTAATCTTCTCATTAGGTCGGATCGATATCTGGCCTGCGGGGGACCTTGGGGTCCGATCTGGTATAGGAAAAATATGCAACTTTTCCGACCGACCGTCTGAAAAGGAGACCATCTTATTAGGAGAAGTTTATAAACCTTATCGGAGTTCAGTATCTCTCCTAGCGTGGCATTATATAAATAACAAACCATAAATCAGGAAGAGAAGACCTTGCTATCTTCTTAATTCTCTATAAAGCCAAAACACAACGGGAATGCAAATCCAGCATGATACTGCCGCCGTTCGAAACACCAAAGAATTAGGATCCACCGTTAAAACAACAGTACTCGAGTTCCCAGACCTAATGAAATTACAATATCAACTGAGCTTAATCTCACCTTCGTCGAACTCCTATTTTTCGGCAAAACAAGTGCTCAAAAAACTATCCATCATCAAAAATATTAAATGATTACTCTAGTCCCAACTCGACGGCTAAGACAGAAGTGCTAATAACTTCCAAATCTTCAACGTGGGATATATCTTCAGCTTGCGATAGCCAGCGAACAACTTTGGCTGTAGTACTAACAGCTGTCGGTCTTACTCTTTTTTGAATAATCTTATCTAAACCACTCGCCTTCATCACCTCTGTGACCACAAAACCTGGCTCGATATTGAATGCTCTTATATTGCAATCTCTATGTTCGACTCGAATAGAGTGGATCATACGAATTAGTGCGGCCTTGGATGAAGAATACGCAAAACCCCAACCACCTTCATCAGCAGGAGCC
The DNA here is from genome assembly GCA_029247075.1 of Halieaceae bacterium. Classification (GTDB taxonomy): domain Bacteria; phylum Pseudomonadota; class Gammaproteobacteria; order Pseudomonadales; family Halieaceae; genus CABYJX01. The sequence continues at coordinate 13,191 of JAQWLX010000113.1, forward strand.
GGCGGCGGCACCAAGGCCGATCCAGAAACCATATTGACTATACAACCAACCTTTCGCTCCAGCATCTTTGGCAAAACTTTTTGAACTAACCGCAAAGGTGTAAATACATTACCTTGATAAATATTAAGTACTTGTTCAGGAGTGACTTCCAACAATCGCTCCTGATTTCCATCTCCTTGGTAGCAAGCGTTATTAAAAAGGAGGTCGATCTTGCCAAAATGCTGAAATGCATCAGACACTGCCCTATCTAAAGACTCCGGGTCTAGAATATCGGATCTAATTGCAATCACTTCAGCTCCTAATCCTCGAACTTGAGCTGCTACTTCGCTCAAGCTTCCAGGTAACGAGACAGGTTTTTCCAGCAACCCATACTGCTGCTGTTCTCCCACATTCATCGTCCTAGCAGTTAGTGCTAAATCGTATCCTGCTTTAGCTAACTCCAAAGCGGTGGCTGCTCCCAGACCACGACTTGCGCCGGTAATAAATGCAACTTTTTTCATCAGTCAGTATAAATTTTTTACATATAATATTTGAGTTGCATTGTGATATGGTCAGCGAGTCCGCGCAATACTAGTGAGCCAACCCATTCAAAATGAATGAGAAAAACGGAATAAGAGGAAATAAAATGAAGAATTTGTTTGCGGTAATATTAATTTTCTCACTTCTTACAGGGTGTGATAACAACCAAGAGGTAAACACCTCCTTGGTAGTAAAAGATACCGATCCAGTTCAAACGGATACCAGCATGCCAACCTCTCAACCCATAGTAGAGTATATTTGGCAGAAAGAAGGTCCCGATTTCAGTGAGGAGAAACTCAACGAATTGATAGTAAAATGGAATGCTCGTATCGACGCAGGAAAGTACGATATGGATGGCGCAAATATATTGAGGCCGCGTTTTGAAGATGAGCGATTTAATTTTATCTGGGTTCTACTGTGGCCTTCACAAGAAGCTCGTGATGTAGCCTGGTCTGACTGGAATGCGAATCAGGCTAGCGATTGGGGAAAAGAGACCGCTAATGTATTCAGCTATTCTCCGGAAAATGTTTATGGATTTGAATCATCCTAACTGTAATC
>JAQWLX010000115.1 GCA_029247075.1 Halieaceae bacterium
AAATAGGTATAAAAAAAATAAGTATGGAATATAGTCTGTAGAAAAAAAGAAATTGCCTGTAAAGGAAATAGATAGTGAAATTTAGTCATTTCATCAATCAAAGTATCAAAGAAGATTGTGACACAGCTTGGATAAAGTTCCTGTGCTGGTGCGCTCATCTTAATAATGCCGCTAACAAAATAATAATTTTAGGAGGTTTCTTTTTATGGTGGATGACTTTTTCAGCAAAAGGATTCACCGAAATTACTGAGGTTGATTGTAGTTTGGTGATTACCGCCGGTGACGCAATGCAATTTAGCAGTACTGAACTTGTTGTCACAGAATCTTGTGCCGTCATTACTGTTACGTTAATGCATACCGGCAAACTACCCGCATTAGGCATGGGTCACAATTGGGTATTGACTCGAGAAGCTGATTTTCGGGGAGTAGTCTCTGACGGAGTTGATGCTGGGGGTTCAAATAATTTTATTCTGGAGGGAGATTCGAGAGTATTAGCGTTTACGAAAATGATCGACGGAGGTGGATCTACTGCTGTTAGGTTCTCCACCAAAAACATTAAAACAGGTGAAAAGTATATCTTTTTTTACAGTTATCCAGATCACTGGGGAATCATGAAAAGAACTTTTTTGTTAACTTGAATACATCTAAGCAAGATCAAATAAACTCTTAAACTGAAGCAATGTATAGAAATCTCCACTTTGAAAAAGCCATATATAAATTGAGCTAAGATTTAATGAATAAACAGGAGGCACTAGTAATAGGTGCTAGTAGCGATATAGGACAGAGTGTTGCTAGTGCTCTAAAAGAAACCGAAGAGTTTGACAATATTCACTTGGTTTCAAGGAAACCTATAACTAACACATCACTATTAAATAGTTCAATCTTCAGAACATATATCTGCGACAATAAAGAAGTTAGCATTAGGAGAGTATTGCAGGAAATTTATATCGCCGGATCGGCTCCATGTAGCATTGTCATATGTAATGGTATTCTTCATTCGAATAAAATATCCCCAGAGAGAAGATTAGAACAGATCTCTGCAAGTTCTTTAGAAAAAATATTTCGGATAAACGCCATAATACCAATACTCTGGCTATCGGAGTTAATCAATCATTTAAGCGGAACCTCTCCGTCTGTAGTGGCCGTACTAAGCGCTAGAGTGGGCAGCATAACTGACAACAAGCTGGGAGGATGGTACAGCTATCGCGCCTCAAAATCCGCATTGAACATGTTATTAAAGACCGCAGCAATTGAGTATTCTAGACGTAATCGAATGGTAAAACTTTTATCGCTTCATCCAGGAACTGTAGATACGAAGCTGTCGAAACCTTTTCAAAGGAGCATTCCTAAAGAACAGATTTTTACACCTGATTACGCCGCTTCTCGGCTTTTGAAGATTATGAAATCAATATCGCATGACGGAGAATTAGACTATCTAGATTGGGAGGGTAAGGAGATTCCTTGGTGATTCGTTCTGTTAAAGCGCAGACAGCTATGGAATAGTAATGAATATTTTTTATTTAAATAAAGATCCTAAGATTGCAGCTATCGAACATAACGACAAACATTGCGTAAAAATGACTTTAGAATATACACAAATGCTATCAACCGCTCATAGAGAGCTGCGATGGCGATGAACGAGTAGATAGGCTATTTTTGTATAAAAGAGCGCATTTAAACCACCCAAGTACAGTTTGGACAAGGAAAAATGAAGCACAATATAATTGGCTCTACCAACTATTTGTAGCTTTGGCAGACGAATATTCATATCGATACAAAAAAAACATTCGACGGATTTACTATTAAGAAATGTTTTGAAAAAATCGCCTAGCAATATTCCAAAAAACAAACCGTTTGCACATCCACCGCAATGCATGCCTGATGAATATAAATGCGATGACTCCGTAATTGCATATCAGAATTTTTACATGGGGGAGAAAGCACATTTTTGTAAATGGAAAAGAAGAGAAAGGCCTAAATGGTATTTAACGAGAAAAGTAAGGTGTTAAATAGGCCATACATTCTTAAAGATTAGCTAAAGACAGAAACTACAGAAACCAGGAGATGGCTGTATAGAAGCAATTACTGTCTGAGATGGTAGAGCACAGGAAAAAGGATAGTTTCTGAAGAAGATCTGACTGATCACCTTAAGTCCAACTCCCTATTAAGTTAGGGGGGATAAGATAGTAAAAGACTGGTTAATATGAGAGAAGATAAGGTTGGTTAAGTACGCATTAATTAATCTTTATGTACCTTTTGCTAATTCTGGCATCACTAATTTAGCAAAGTAGAATATGGGTCTTGGGTTACAATGTAGACTTTTTGAGATGCCGACTGAAAAATGCCTTTACTCACCCTAGATGCAATAAATCTTCAATTTGGTACCCACATCTTATTTGACGATGTCAAATTGATATTAAATCGAGGTGATAAGCTAGCACTTATTGGCAGAAATGGCTCTGGAAAAACAACGTTACTGAAACTGCTTTCGGGGGAATTAAACGCAGATTCTGGAGTTCGCTGGGTAAAGCCTGACACGAAAATTGTCAGACTTGAACAGGAATTACCTTTTTCAAATGATGAGTTAGTCTATGAGCATATTTCATCAGGACTCCATGAAGTAGGTTCTCTCCTTAATGAATATAATCGCCTTACATCACATTGTGGCGACATTGATTTTGATAGACTCTCTGAAGTACAGCAGCGTCTGGAAAGTTTAAATGGATGGAACGTAAAGCAGCAAGTTGACACTGTTATCAGTCAATTAAAATTAGCGCCTGAGCATCGTTTAGCTGATTTGTCTGGAGGTTGGCGTCGCAGGGTCTCATTAGCTCGTGCACTAGTTGTTCAGCCTGACATTCTTCTACTTGATGAGCCTACAAACCATCTCGATTTACATACGATTGAATGGCTCGAAAATCAGATTTGTCGACTCGATATGGCCATAATTGTAGTGAGTCATGATCGCAGATTTCTGACAAATGTTGTGTCTGCTACTGCTGAACTTGATCGAGGATCCCTTACCCTTTTGCAAGCTAGCGTAAATGATTTCATAAAGACAAAGAACCAACTAGATTCAAATGAGATGAAAGAAAATGCTATTTTTGACAAAAAATTAGCAAAAGAGGAACAATGGATACGGGAAGGCATAAAGGCGCGAAGAACACGAAATGAGGGTCGTGTAAGAAGGTTGAAGGAATTAAGGAAACAATCTGTCAGTCGAAGAGAAAAACTGGGTGTGGGTAAATTCGAGATTCATGATGAGACCCAGTCAGGAAAAATCGTAGCAGAACTTTCCAATGTATCCTATGAGTTTAGTGGAAAACTTATTTTAGATAACGTTTCAACGATTCTTCAAAGAGGAGATCGGGTTGGCATTTTAGGGGCTAATGGTGCAGGTAAAACCACTTTGGTTAGGCTTATGTTAGGCGAACTTACACCTCAAGCTGGCGGGGTACGCCTTGGTAGTAAACTAAAAATTGCTTATTTTGATCAGTTACGAGCGGAGCTCAATCTCGAAAAGAATATAATCGATAACCTATGTGATGGGCGTCAATTCATAGATTTAAATGGAAAGCAGCAGCATGTTATCTCCTATTTAGGTTCTTTCATGTTCACTCCTGAAAGAACACGGACTCCTGTAAAAGCACTATCTGGTGGAGAGCAAAATCGTTTAATTTTAGCAAAGCTGTTTAGCAAGTCAGTAAATCTACTAGTATTGGATGAACCAACCAATGATTTAGATATTGAAACATTGGAACTTTTGGAGCATCAGATAGCAGAGTTTAAAGGCACGGTAATTTTGGTCAGTCATGATCGAGACTTTATAGATAGCATTGTTACGCATCTATTAATAATTGATGATCATGGAAAGGTATCTGAAGAGGTAGGTGGCTATAGTGATTGGAAAAAACGAAGTCATCGTAACTCAGTGATTTCCAAAAAAGACGAATTAAAAAATCAGATTCCGTCCAACAATCGAAGACATAAGCAAAATAAAACGGAGCTTAAACCACCGTCAGAACTTCGTAAATTATTGGAAAAAATTGATAATATTGAGAGAAGAATAGAGGAGTTAGAGGCTGAAGTTTTGGAGCCAAATTTTTATAAAAATAGTAGAGATTTAACTAATCCAATTTTAACAGAATTAGATGAAGCGAGATCCACTCTAGAACAGAGCTATTCTCGTTGGCAAGAACTTGAAGAGCAACTGTAGCGAAAATTCACACCTCGGCAGTCATATGTGGATGCATTGGAGAAATGGGAGAGGAAAGAGATAAGTAACATATTGAGGATTTTCATAACTCAAGCTATAGCTAAAGATAAGAACTCTATAAACCAGTCTTCTAATAAGCCGCTCGAGTCTCTATAGAAATAATCGCTGTATGGGGTGGTAGTTCACAGGTGATGGTGTAGCTGGTTAGGTTGTTAGTAGGTCGCCAGTTATTCCAATTTATTATTCCTGTTCCATCAGCACTTAATGCCGTTTGACTACTCAATGAGCTACTTAAAGCTTCACCGATATACTCATGGAGCTTACAACTTAAGACATGTGAACTTGAATCAGAGTTCGACGCCTTAAGTGTAAAGCTCAACGTCTGGTTTGCACTGGTACCGTAGTTAATCGGGCAGGCGATACTGATATTGGCGTCATTTTTTGTATTAGTTAAACCAGATTCTCGAGATTGGAGCTGGATGCTTGATGCGGGGGTAGACGCTTTACATGTAGTGGCAGGAAAAATTATTTTATCCTCCACCGAAGATGGCAATTCAGACCACGGAGACCAATCCAGTGAGAGCGAGTCAAGGAAAGCAATGCGTGCAGGCATTGCTGACAATATTTTTTCTTTATCCGAAGCCTTTACCCTATTTGTGAGGATTCTTATTGCCATATAGGGTCCGAAGCTTTCTGCAAGGTCTTCTCTAGTCGGATAGTCTCTGGCGTAATCAGAGATATAGTTGCCGTCACTTTCTTGTGCCGCAAGCCAGTCAGCAGAATCTTTATAGTAGCTGTCTAAAGAGGTATGAACGGCTTCGTGAAGCAACGTCTCTTCTGCCCATCCTCTAGAGTAGTTCACGTCCCCCTGACCGACATGAATGAGAATGGAACGGTTTCCACCACCCATCACCTCGTCGCCATCATGTATCCAAAGTTCATCCACATCACGTCTCAGCGTTTTCGGAAGTTTGCCAACTGCGCCCCCCCATTTTTCAGCTATCTTTTTTGATGACTCTTTATCAAACTCAGCATTAACCTGAGCATTAATCGATATACTATCGCTGTACGAGAGTATCCATATATGTGCATCAACTCGTTCCCAAGCTGAAGTCCGTCTGTCATACATCAATACATTTTGTATACCATCATAAGCCGAGTTTAAATAAGTTGTGGGATCACTCTCGATTATCCAATCAGGATCAATGTAAACAGTTCCGGAGTATGGAGGAGTAGGAGTAGGAGTAGAACTAGAATTAATTATTTCTTCAGCGGAGGAACATCCACTACCATTTTGATAAACAGTAATTTCACCAGCCACGCCTGTGTTTACGAGTTCAGATATCGCAGAACAATCGGTAAGTGAATTGTTTATCCAAATTTTAAGATCACCATCCACTGTAGAAAGATTAGATAATTCGGTAATGGAGGTTAATGCATCATTATTATAAATCTGTAAATCCGTACCGATAGTTTTTAGATTAGACAACCCGTCTAAATTGACTAGATTATTGTTATACCAAATATAAAAGCTTCCAGTTATAGACTCAATATTCGCTAACCCTGAGAGATTCGATATTTCAGTAGAATCTATCGATAAGTCACCCGAAATCCGATCACAGTTACCATAAGTTGCTTGAAAATTATTCATATCTGATTGCGTACTCAGTGTAATATTTTCATCACTGCAATCTACTGCCATCCCTTGTCGAGATAAGACAAGCAGCAGGAATGTAAAAAGAAATTTCATGACAGCAGGGTAACTAAAAAATTATCGAGAATAAATAGTGCTACCGCTACTTTTTTTCTCCGCGCGAAAAAAAATAGTCTAAAACAACTAATAAACTACTCTAGCCTTTTAGAGAACTAAACTTCTAACAGGACTTAAAACCAGGTACCTTTGTAGGTTATCAATGGTATTTCTTTAACTAGAGTGTAAAAAGCATTAGGGAGTTAAGATGCCTAGACATCGCGGTGCATTTGGACCTGACAATCCAGAACCATATGAACTTTCACGTTCACGTATTGAAACTTTCATCGGTTGTAAAGCCTGTTTCTGGCTTCATCAGGTGAAAGGAGTGAAGCCACCAGATATACCCTCCTTCACTATTAACACCACTACGGACATTCTTTTAAAACGAGATGCAGATGCAGTAAGAGGAAAATCCTCTTTGCCTCTTTGGGAGTCCAATGGTTTAGGACACATGATTCCTTTTGAGCATGAGCATTTAGAGCATTTAGAGAATTGGACGAATAGCCTCAATTACGGGAAGGACGATACTTTTTTCAACGTAATTCATGAAGAATCAAATATAAAAATGGGCGGTGGTCTTGATGATGTTTTTCTCAATACTGAAACAGGGCAAATACACGTTGTTGATTATAAAAGCACCGCACAAGGAACACGAAGCCCAGATAAATACCAGAAAAAACCAGTTTCTTTAGACGACCCTTGGAAGGTAGCTTATAAACGACAAATGGATATGTATGTTTGGGTTGCTCGGAACAAAGGATTTGATGTCTCAAATACTGGTTACTTTGTATATGTTGATGCCCAACACAAAGATATTAACGGAATGCTCATTGATAATGATCCCGCTACGGCTTGGATGAAATTTGATACGTCTATAATTCGCTATGAAGCTGACCCAAGTTAGATTGAATCGACACTTTTAGAAATCAAAGATTTTCTACTTAATGAAAAAAAATGTCCGAAGCACTCACCTATTGGCGATAATTACTCGGGCTGTGACAATGGAAGGTACTTAAAAGACGTAGAAACAGCTTTGAGAGCATAAAGAAGTGTGATGCTTTATGCTCTGCAGGACTAGAACTAAAAGTCGGAGCACAGTATTAGGAAATTTTGGATTAAAACTGCTCATGCATAGCTAAATTTTTTATGCGCGCGGAAAAAATAATCTAAAACAACTAATAAACCGCTCTAGTCTCTATAGAAGTAATCGCTGTCTGGGGTAATTATAAGGACCAGTTAATTAAAACATTTCTTATACGTTTGATATATTTCCGTTGCCTCAATGGCCTTAGCAAAATCATCATCAGTATGATCTGATATTTTTTTTAGCGATGCGCACAATAATTGCATAATATTTTCAAATCTATCAATCGCAGACACAAGCTCTTCGTCATCATATTTTTTTAATTGAATAGCCTCACAATATGGTTCTTTTTGCATTGCCCGCAAAAATACTGTTTTATCTCCTCTTTCATGATATTTATGAAGCATTTTATCAAATGACTCGTCGTCTTCCTTTACCAACTTATTAATAATTAGCTTACTAATAATCCTCGCCGACAAATTTTGAACTTCTGGCTGCAATACATCGAACATTCTAAATACTCCAGCTTCGAACGTCTCATTTCGCTGCTCTGTCAGTTGACATATTTGAAGCCACAAAGTGTAAATGACGATGACAACAGCTATACCTCCGAGACCACCTCCTAAAAAATCGCCTAATTCGCCACGTGCCCATATATATGGATATCCAGTTTGAGAAAAAAATAGAATATATCCCCAGTATACCCATCCCAAAATACATACTAGGCTCACACCCACTATTAAGTAACCAAACCAGTGCCGCTTCAAACCAATCACCCAAAAAGAACTTAAGAGCTATTTTGCCAATATCATTGCCTCTGCTCCTTGATTATCGCCCCATGTAAGATCAAAGTCATCTAAATCCTCCAAGACCCACATGAACGACACACAGGAGTGCAAGTATTCGCCTTCTTCTTCCAAAGTATCTTCCAATTCATCAAGATTAATATCATCTTTAAAGTTAACCAAAAACCGAGCTTCTGTTTTTACACGCGGCAAAGGAGAGGAGGCACCAAAATCAACACCAGCAAGTTTAACGTCATTACTACTAAATTCGGGAAAACTACCCTCCTCAACCTCAAATATATTTTCCCAGTCTGGAATACTTTCACAAACAAGCAATCCCTCAATGAAAGGTTGTAATAAGTCAACTATCTGCTTGAAATTACCATCTGCATCATCTTCCCAAAGTTTTTTCGCCTCTCCGAACTCGTTAGGCAGATCATCTATGCTATCGACTTGTTCTGCGACATCCCACCACTTCATATTTCCATAAATTTCGGCTTGTTTCACAGCAATTCCCCTTGCAAAGATTGTTTTCGGTGGACCGATAAATCCCACCCTTTTAAAATACTGACGACAGAGCTTATTGAGCAGCACAGTGCATAAGAATTCCTAAGGCTACTGAACTAACAGATTTTTTCAACCCGTGTTAAGATTTTTCTCTCGGAGTAAGTAGGATTTAATTTTGACGATATTTAGGGACAAAGATTATCTTAAAATTAAAGAGAAACTTGAAAGCACCAACATATTTAAAGTTCTTGGCCTAGAAAATTATGAAATTCGTCATTCCAACTTCCTAGCATGGATCCTCGATCCATACGAAACACATAATCTCGGTTCGCCCTTTTGTAAAAAATTGATCCAAGAGTTATTTCCTGAATTCTTAGGTGAAATTAATGATATTTCAATCATCCGAGAGAGACACAATATCGATATTCTAATTGAGTGCAGTAATGATATCTTGGTGATAGAAAATAAAATTAAGTCAAAAGATCATTTTAAACAACTTCAAAAATATAGAGAGAAAATAGAAGACATTGAGGACTATCGTCAGAAAAAAAAGCATTATTCATATCTTACGCTGCACGGAGAAGAACCTACTGATACTAGTGAAGGAAAATACTGGAGGATCGTAAGCTACGAAAAGTTAGTTAAAAAGTTAAAAGAGCTGATTAACGATATTCAAGAAACTCTGGATAGTAAGGATTTTAATTTTATTAATAACTATATATTTTCTTTGGAAGCCTACTCTCTCAAGAATCATGAAATACATCATCTGGCAAAATCATTGTCAAACAAATATAAAGAAGAACTTTTAAATCTAAAAACTTCGCCTGAAACTCTTCATCTAAAAAAAAATAATGATCAAAGATCTATCGATTTTATAACCGAAAACTCCTCCTTTTACCTTGGTAATGGTTTTTTTCAAAAACAGAATCACCTTTATCGTGCATTCTCTAAGGGGTTGGACAAACACGGTTTTGTTATTGAAACGGTCGGCGAAAAACAGACGACATATCTTGGCTTTAGTAAGGTTTATATGACAGAAATTCCATTTGGCTTTAATTTTAGGTTCGATAATAAAAAAAATATTCTTCAATTTAGCGGAGGAATATCTCCGTTAGCAAAAGGACAAGCAGAGAATCCAGAGAATTTTCTAATAAGAGGGAGCCTTGTGGCAGCTATAGAAAAATTTAAAAACCTTCGAGGTTTTAAATCAAAGCGCAAGAATCCAGAAGGTCGTCATATTGGACTTTTTGGAGAGCATATACCATTCAATCCAGTGGATTATGAGAAGGAACCCATTGATAAGAACATTGAAACTTTTCTAACTAATAATGTAGTACCACTAGCTAACGAAGTTTTAGAAATAGTTAAGACGATATTGGAAGAAAATAAGTATGAATATTAATTCTGGCTGGGAGAAGAGAGAAGACAGATCTATTTGTCGCTGGATGCTTGTTTGGATTGAAGCGGAAGACAACTGCTTATTAGGCGCAGTTGCTGGCTACTCTGGAGGTGGCAGCTTTCAGCTAGAGATGTTTTATGCAACCCATGATGGAACAGAATTGACATCTTTATTAATAGATCTCGAAGATAAAATTTCAAACAAGGAAATTGATTTCTTTACAGATGTATCGGAAGAATCACAAGAGCTATGCTCAAAATGTGAAGATGTTATTTTAGATTGGATTAACATCGAAGCTTGGGAAGATGCTGAACAGTTGTTACTTGAAAACAGGCATAATGAAGCCTTAAAAGAAAACAGCGACCTATTGCTATTTTCTAACGCTTCATCCAAGTTCGCCAAAGTTATCCTTGAGAGTGCAGGCATCACAGCATCTCCCACTGAGTAGTAATCTGAATAGAGATCTCAGACTCATACTGTATTCATTTTAAAAATAGATTCTGTCTGTAGAATACATATTGCACAGAGAGTTCATTTACTACATAGTAAATATTGTTTAAGCACCAAAGGATAAAACGGAAATGGGAAAATTATTTAAAGCTTATGCTAACTTGTCGGCAGATTTTAAAGCAGAACTTGGTGAAACTAAGGACAAGTTTATTAGTGATCTCGAAAGAGGCGAAATATGTGTGTACGGTGAATATGAGTTGGAAGGAATTTCCTCGGACATTTCAATATACAGTGACAAAATCGTCGAAGGCGAAATGTTGATAACGGTAGAAGGTAATATGTGTCATGTCGTTTTATCTGGAAAAGTTGAACAAGAGTTTGATCCGGAATACTTCCAGGATTTTATTGATTTTCTAAAATCTGATTCGCTTAATGTATGCACCGAATATTTAAACGATAGCGACCTTAATGAATATCCGATAATCGGATCACAACCCACGGTGATCGGGATCCTATCGGCTTAAATATGATACAGAGTTCGAAAGCGCTGTTCTCTATTTGCGGATAAGAGGCTCATGAGCACAGCATCATACGAAAATCGAATACTGTGCTCGAATTAGACTAAATCTTGGTCAAAATACCTTGACTAAAACGACCCTAAATTAGACACTTTGCGCCCTCAGATAGACCCAAATGTGGCTACGTAGCTCAGCTGGTTAGAGCACAGCATTCATAATGCTGGGGTCGCTGGTTCAAGTCCAGCCGTAGCTACCATCTCTAAAAATAAAATGCTTCGCCTATGTTTTATTAATAGAGATATTCTATCTCATCATTTACGAAAGTATATCTAGGATATTTATACCAGCCATTGCGTAGTGACTTTCGAGGTTCTTTATGAATTTTTACTTCGTAAACACTGAGATTTATGTTGTCATGATCTAACCAGAAATCAATATCATAAATTTTATTTGGATTGCCAGGCACATAAAAATCAGTACATGCAAAATAACTTTCTTCACTTATCTGTCTCACAGGATCATGTATTTTCAAGAATTTAAGCTCAAGTAATTCCTCTGTTTTTTCGTCGAATATTAAGAAGTTTTCTTCAGAATTAAGTGAGTTACGAATATATAAAGATGTTGCGTGCTTAATATCTTCAGAATAAAACTGTTTTACTGCGATAGATTTATAATCTTCTTGATCAGGCGAAGGAAAGCTAGACTGAGCAGTAAAAACCAATAACACCAGAAGGTAAATCTTTTGTATCATTGTCTACTCACGTCGATCCTTCTCACAAAAATAATTTCTCCATCGGGATTTTTTTAAGGACAATTAGTACAATCTTGCTTAGGGAAATTCCCGAAAACATTTTGATGTTATTCGAGAATTTCAGTAGGCTATTTGTTTGCGTGATCATTTAAAATTGAAAGAAGCTTTTCCTTAATGTTCCTTGGCAGCTTCCCCTCCATGTTCCTTGGCAGCTTCCCCTCCATGTTCCTTGGCAGCTTCCCCTCCATGTTCCTTGACAGCTTCCCCTCCATGTTCCTTGACAGCTTCCCCTCCATGTTCCTTGGCAGCTTCCCCTCCATGTTCCTTGGCAGCTTCCCCTCCATGTTCCTTGGCAGCTTCCCCTCCATGTTCCTTGGCAGCTTCCCCTCCATGCTCTTTGTGGCCTCCACCAAATACCATTAAGGGAAAAATCGCCAGAGAAATAAGAAATAATTTCTTCATTTAGTAATACTCCTATGTTGATTTAATCTTCTTACTGCTATATTAATATCAGAAATGAACCTAACTACTTCAAACATCAGTATTTCTATCCAGACTCGCCAAATATAAATTGCGATTCATACTTGGCTCTAGTATCCATTCGAGCAAGTTAAAAGACAAGTTACGATCTTGAGGAAGTCCAATATCATCTTCTTCGATAGTTGCAAATCCACCATCTAATGGTTTTTGAAAACTACCAAATATTCGATCCCATATGCTAAATATAGTGGAAAAGTTAGCATCTCCAAATTTGCGATCTACCGCATGATGAGAGGCATGAAATCTAGGAGTGACCAAAATCCACAAAAATCCGTCTTCGATTTTGTCCGAAAAATCTATATTACTATGATGGAATTGTGAACAGAGGCTAACCATCACCTCAAATATAAACCAGGAAATAGCTGTTGGACCCCAAATAAAAAGCCATGCAGCCTTAGTTAAACCCGAAATAAACAACTCGCCGGGGTGAAACCGAAGCGAAGTTGAAGTGTCCATTTCTGGATCTGCATGATGCGCTTTATGAAAACGCCACAAAAACTCAACTCTATGATTAAAACGGTGCCAAAAATAATCAAATAAGTCTAATACGACAAAACTACATAATATCTCCACCCAACCGGCAAGCCCTAGAAGTCTAGATATACCCCAACCTTGGCTTTCCACATAAACTATCCAATACAAGAACGGCACATAAACTAAAATACGGACTATAATAGTATTAAGAAAAGCCACTGAAAGATGGAAATAAATACGTGAGACCCAACTCATAGAACGCGTTCGTTTTGGAAAAACAGCTTCCAAGATTGAAAAAAAAAGAAGCCCTCCTAAAAAAATTAATAATTTCCCTTTATCTAGATCAATATCCATAAAAGCGGACAACCAACGTTAATGATTTCGTGAATATTGGACAGCGGTGATACTTATTATATTGTCCCCCGCTCCCTAGCCATATCTAAGGCCAAATCTTCAATCATATCTTCCTGCCCACCAACTGTATGTCTTCTACCTAATTCAACAAGGATATCTCTCGAAGACAAGTTATATTTTTCTGCGCTTCTTTTCGCAAAAAGCAGGAAAGAGGAATACACACCTGCATATCCTAGTGTTAAAGAGTCGCGATCCACTCTCACCATATCATCCATGAGCGGCACGATGAGATCTTCAGCAATATCCATCGCCTCAAATAAATCGACGCCAGTCTCTACACCCATTCTTTCACATACTGCAATAAAAACTTCTAACGGTGTATTACCTGCACCGGCACCTAATCCCGCTAGTGAACCATCTATCCGGCTTGCTCCAGCATCAACAGCTGCTAAAGAATTAGCTATCCCCATAGCCAGATTGTGATGACCATGAAAACCAATTTCCGTCGCAGGATTCAATTCAGCACGAGCCAACTGAACTCGCTCGGTAACATCATCGGGAAGCATATAACCAGCAGAATCGGTGATATAAACACAGTTGGCACCAAAATCTTCCATCAGCTTTAGTTGCACCACCAGATCTTCGGCAGGAATCATGTGCGCCATCATTAAAAAACCTACCGTATCGAGATTCTTAATCTTCGTGGCTTCCTTAATATGCTGCTCGGAGACGTCTGCTTCAGTGCAATGAGTCGCTACCCTTATAGTCGAAACACCACAATCCACTGCCATATGAAGATGATCTACTGTGCCAATACCAGGCAACAATAAAGCTGAAACTTTAGCGTGGTTCATCTCCTTACATACAGCTCTTAGATACTCTTCGTCACTAGCAGCAGGAAAACCATAGTTAACACTAGCTCCTCCCAAACCATCTCCATGGGTAACCTCTATTAGGGGAATGCCCGAAGAATCCATGGCCTTAGCCACCGTCACCATCTGTTCTACCGTTATTTGATGCTGTTTAGGATGCATGCCATCTCGCAAACACATATCGTGAACAATAATTTTTTTTCCTTCAAGATCCATATTTATACTCTATATTCAAAACGGCTAAGACATGCCGAGAATCAGGGAGAAAATCTCCCTGCCAAAATCTCTTCCGCATAAAGCTCTGCGGTACGAAGACCAGCTGCGGTCATAATATCTAAGTTGCCTGCATATTTTGGAAGAAAATCCCCCAAGCCTTCGACCTCCATATAAATTGACACTCTATTACCATCAAACACGGGACCATTCTTTAAATTGTATCCTGGCACATATTTTTTTACTTCTTTAATCATCTGGTGAATAGATTCAGATATCTTGTCTTGCTCTGGCTTATCGACAGTCAAACAATGAATAGTATCTCTCATTATCAATGGAGGTTCCGCCGGGTTAATAACAATTATAGCCTTACCCGCTGATGCCCCGCCGACAATTTCCAATCCCTTCGCAGTAGTTCGTGTAAATTCGTCAATATTCTTGCGAGTTCCCGGTCCCGCAGAACGACTACTAACAGTAGCCACAATTTCAGCATATGAAACTGACTGAATACGACTCACGGCGGCAACAAGTGGAATAGTAGCTTGCCCACCACAGGAAACTAGATTTACATTCATAGCTTTTTCAGAAACAGCTGAAGCCAGATTCACGGGAGGAACACAAAACGGCCCAATTGCAGCCGGAGTTAAATCTATCATCACGGCACCCTGCTCATTTACTAACCGGCTATTTTCTTGATGTGCATAGGCAGACGTCGCATCAAAACATATCTTGACTTCATCTTTCTTCATTGCTTGCAACATTCCATTGACTCCATCAGCAGTAGTATGAAGCCCCATATCTGCAGCCCTAGCCAAACCTGGAGAATCGGGTAAAACACCGACCATCCATACTGGATCTATCAGGTCACTCCGCTTGGCTTTTATCAATAAGTCCGTTCCGATATTTCCAGGACCGATTATTGCGGCTTTTATTTTATTCTTACTCATTAAATTCTCTCGCGCTTCAAACTAAAAGTGCTTCCTATTGAATGTGTTAAATCCTTGACTAAATAAATTCACAACTACATGTACCGACACCAGAAATTTCCAGCTTCATCTTGTCTCCAGTTACAACAGGAATCAATGGAACAAGTGATCCGGAAAGGATTAGTTCATTTGCCTCAAAAGGAATATCAAATTCACCAAGCGTATTAGCCAGCCAGGCAACTGCTGTGAGCGGATTACCTTGAACCGCACTACCCAGACCCTCGGAATGCAATTCACCATTTTTGTAGACTCGCATGCTTAAACTTGGCAAATCTAAATCACGTGGATCAACTTCTTCTCTACCTAACACATACACTCCGCAAGAAGCATTATCGGATATAGTATCCTGAATCTTTATTTTCCAATCTTCAATTCTAGAGTCCACAATTTCGAAGCAAGGAATAATAGTTTCCGTCGCATCCAAAACGTCCTGCTCATTAATGCCAGGACCTTTAATTCCCTTTTTTAAACGGAAAGCAATTTCCCCTTCCGCCCTAGGCTGAATTAGATTTCCTTCTATTGGTATTTTAGCTTCATCAGGATATTCCATGGCGTCGGTCAAAAAGCCAAAGTCCGGTTGAAAAACTCCAAGCATATCTTGCACTGGCTTACTGGTGACCCCTATCTTCTTGCCTACTATTTTTTCAGCGTCGATAGAGATCCTTCGATGCAGCATATCCCTACTAATTGCATAGGCGTCATCTATAGAAATCTTTGGAAACCTATCTGTCAGAGGAGAAACCGTTCTTCCATTTCTCAATGAATCGTATAGCTCTCTCCCTAACTTCTGTATTTGCTGATCTTTCATCTGGCGCAACCTCGTCGAATTCTTAATTATTGTCACCCGCACGATGACTTAGCAAATTTTCCAAGGTCATACCTCCCAACATCGTAACAAGAAACAATAAAGAATCTAGTCGTCCATATGAAAGTGAGGAGATGGCCGGACCTGGGCACAAACCGTATAGCCCCCAACCTAAACCAAAACACGTTGCTCCTAATACGAGCTTAAAATCAATAACAGATCCGGTTGGTTCGGAAAAACGATCAGAAAATAACGGCGCCGCCTTCCTGCGAGACAGATAAAACCCGGGGATAGTAACAAGTAGTGCACTTCCCATAACAAACATCAACGAAATATCCCATGCGCCCAAAACATCCAAAAAGTTAAGAACCTTCATTCGGTCCGTCATTCCCGAAAGCGCCAATCCCATACCGAAAATAATCCCGCAGAATAAGGCAATCACTATCTTCATGCTTGATCTCCTAAATCCTGTCTCACGTCCTAGGAAAGAAAATGTCTCATTAGAATTACGGTCAACACTGCAGTGAGCATAAAAACAGACGTGGCCACCACGGAGCGCAAAGACAACCTTCCAATACCACAGACTCCGTGCCCACTGGTACATCCATTTCCTAATCTAGTCCCGAAACCTACCAACAAACCAGATAAAGCAATTTGCCAACGATTCTCGGTCACTAGCTCAGGGACTGGGATATCAGCGATAACATGGAGAAACCAACCACCGAAACACACACCAACTACAAATACTATGGACCACAATCGCTCGCTCTCTTGTCCACTTTTAACAGATAGACTGCGCCATAAAATACCGGATATACCTGCTATTCGACCAATACTTAAAAAAAGAAAAAGCGAAGCCAATCCTATGAGCAACCCACCACCAATTGCATTGGTATAATCATTCAACATAGCTATTTTTAATTTCTCAGGTCATTAAGAATACGATTTGCCGCATTTCTTCCTGGAACACCACTCACTCCCCCTCCAGGGTGTGCTCCAGAACCACAAAGATACAAACCATCCACCGGAGTTGCATATTGTGCCGCCTCCGGATGAGGTCTCATGCTCAGCATCTGATCTGGCTCCAGTCG
>JAQWLX010000006.1 GCA_029247075.1 Halieaceae bacterium
TGACTATGCTCGAACACAGTGTAAGTAGCTTACTTTCTGATCCAAGAATTATAGGCATAAATGTAGTCGTTGATTTTCAGCAGAGTTTGCATGCAGATCTGCCTAATCTTAAGAATCCTCGAGTTAGTTTTGTACAAGGAGGCGCAGAGCGAAGTGACTCTATATTAGCGGGATTAACTGCTCTTCTTGGCGTGGCTGATAAGAAAGATTGGGTGTTAGTCCACGATGCAGCCAGACCATGTGTTAAGCCCGATGAAATTAGTCGATTGATCGACACAGTTTCTAATTCAGGTGTCGGTGGAATATTAGCCCAGAGAATTACAGATACTGTCAAGAAGGCTAATGATGATGGCTTGGTCGATCATACTATTGAGCGAGAAAATTTGTGGCGAGCGTTGACTCCACAAATGTTTAACCTAGGACTTTTGCAGGATGCTTTATGGTCGGCTAAGACCGAAAATATTCCTGTAACAGATGAAGCCGCTGCAATGGAGCGAATGGGGCATGTTGTGCAACTAGTTAACGGGCTTTCAACGAATGTCAAAGTCACTCTTCCGTCAGATTTTGAATTTGCTCAGAGCTTCTTAGATTATTCACAGGCAAATTCCGCATCTGTCTCAGAGTTTGACGAATGAGAGTTGGTCACGGTTTTGATGTTCACCGCTTTACCGAAGGTGATTATGTTGTTATTGGTGGGGTAAAAATACCTTTTGTTAAAGGAATTGAGGCTCATTCGGATGGAGATGTGTTAATACATGCACTTTGTGACGCGTTATTAGGGGCATCTGCGCTGGGTGATATTGGAAAGCACTTTCCAGATTCAGATCCGAAGTTTAAGAGGCGTGATAGTCGTTTTTTCCTTAAGAGCATAGCGAAGTTAATTTATGATAATGACTATGAGTTAATAAATCTTGATTGCACCGTGGTCTGTGAAAAACCTAAAATTTCGCCTTATATAAGTTTGATCAGAGAGAACTTGGCTAGCGATTTAAATGTTTCTTTAGAACAGGTTAGTGTTAAGGCGACCACCACCGAGCTGCTCGGCTTCACAGGCAGGGGAGAAGGTGTCGCGGCATTCGCAGTAGTGTCATTAGTCCCAATGAATGAAGAGTAGGCGTTTGTCGCTAAATCGCAATTTGAAAACCAGACGATTTCCACAGGAGCGTAGTTTATGAAGCCCGACATTGGAGGCATTGGGATGACCTCCCAGCGCACAAGGGAAAGACTGGTTCAGAGATTGATTGGCCAAGGCGTGTCAAATATTTCTGTCCTTAACGCCATAAGAACAACGCCTAGGCATTTGTTTTTAGATGAGGCGATGTCACATCGAGCTTATGAGGATACAGCCTTGCCAATAGGGTTTAATCAAACGCTTTCTCAGCCATATATCGTTGCGAGAATGACGGAATTGTTACTTCGTGATGGGCGACCTGGGAAAGTTCTTGAAATAGGAAGTGGATCTGGTTATCAGACATCGTTACTAGCTCAGCTAGTAGATCAAGTATATGCTGTGGAGAGGATAAAACCTCTGCTTGATAAATCGAGAAAAATATTGAGACAGTTAAAATACCGTAATGTAATGTTTCAACATAGTGATGGTAGTCTAGAGCGGCATTCTTATGCACCCTTTGATGCAATCTTATGTGCAGCGGCTCCGGTTTCCATTCCAGAAATATTTTTAGAGCAACTGATGCCTGATGGCCGTCTAATTTTACCCGTCGGGAAAGAATCTCAGGTTTTGAAAATGATTACTCGTAGAGCAGATGAGTTTGTTACCGAAACATTTGAAACTGTCCGATTTGTGCCTCTATGCGAAGGCACGGTGAGATAGACAAATGAGCAGGATTGGTATTTTTTTTCGCGGATTGCTGATGGGTGCAGCAGATCTTATTCCTGGAGTCTCGGGTGGGACTATTGCACTTATTTCTGGCATCTATTTTAGATTGATTAAAGCTATTCGGTGTTGTGATCTTATAGCAGTAAAGTGCCTGCTTTCTGGAAACTTCAATCAGTTCTGGAATCGTATTGACGGAGGATTTCTGGTGATTTTGGTTTCAGGAATTCTTGTCAGTATTTTCTCTTTCGCAAGGGTAGTCGAAGTGCTACTAATAGATTATCCATTGCCTCTGTGGTCGTGTTTCTTTGGGTTGATTTTAGCTTCAGCATTTTTCTTAATACATAGAATAGATAGGCTTGGCATGTTTCGTTTATTTCTTGTATTCATGGGCTTGATATTATCCGGTGCAATAACTTTGATGCCAGGTGTCACTTTGGTTGGAGGATGGGAGATTATTTTTATATCTGGATTTGTGGCAATCGTGGCTATGATTCTCCCAGGGATATCAGGAAGTTTTATCTTGGTATTGCTTGGAATGTATCCGTCCCTAATCAACGCTATATCCACAGTTGATATATTCTTCCTATTCTTTTTTTTAGGAGGCGCTATTATAGGCTTGATTGTTTTTTCTCGAATCTTGACTGATTTATTAGCTAGAGCAAGCGAAGCCACAATGTCGCTGATGTCTGGCTTCTTACTCGGATCTCTTCCTGCGGTATGGCCTTGGAAAAAAATTTCCCAAACTTATCGTGATGAATCTGGTGCGTTGGTCTCTTCGCAGTCACTTCCAGTTTCTCCTTGGGACTATTCGCTTTATCAAGGAGTAAGTCCACAACTAGAATTCTGCATCTTTATGATGGTACTTGGATTCACCGTCATCTGCATACTAGAAGCATTTGGATCTAAGAATGGAGCTGATAACTAGGAGCGCAGCCGTTATGACACGTTTTGCCCTGACTACCACGAGTCTTTTTTACGTGTTTTTGCTTTATGGGTGTACCCAAGGTGTCATCGCGCCTGTTGATGACAGATCTTCCCCTAGCTATTCACCGTTACCTCTCAAGTATGAGGTAGGCGTTGGTGATACCTTGTATGGGATCGCCTTTAGATACGGATTTGATTATCGTGAACTTGCTCAAGCTAATGAAATAAGGGAGCCTTATACGATTTTTCCTGGACAGGTGCTTTCTTTTAACAAAGTTAGGCCCGCGGGTCAAAAAGAGAGCTCTGATCGGATTGTTAGACACGATAAGGCTCCTGTAAAGAAGATGGCTCCGGTCAATGATTCCAATAAGCTTCCTGATCTTAATCCCAAAGTTGATGGCAGAATAAAAAGCTCGTCAGAAGATAAAATATCCCAATGGCTCTGGCCGACGGAGGGAGTAATATTACGTGAGTTCGCTACTAGTTTGCATAAGGGAATTGATATTTCTGGAAAAGAGGGAGATCCTATTGTCGCGACCGCAGGTGGTCTAGTTGTTTATGCAGGCATTGGGATTAGTGGGTTTGGGAAACTTCTAATTATTAAGCATAATGAAAAATATTTAAGTGCTTATGGTCATAATTCGAGCCTATTAGTAAAAGAGAATGAATCAGTTTCTGCAGGACAATTGATAGCCAAAAAAGGAAGTTCCGGAACGGACAAAGTTAAACTTCATTTTGAAATTCGTCGAGAGGGCAAACCAATGGATCCCCTTAAATTCTTGCCACGTAGATAGCTTGTACTGGAACTGCGTGTTTTAAATTATGCAAATGAGAGCCTGTTATATGCAATACATGTTAAGGGTCACTCTTGTATATTCATGTCTTTTTTTTGGTTATGTAATTGCCGATGATAATGAATTTCGGGATTGGACTCCTGCAGGAGCGGCTATCTGGGATGTTAAAAACAATGAATTGATCGGAAAAGAAGGAGATGGATTTTTAGTCAGTACTAGGGTCTATGAAGAATTTGAATTGTCTGTAGATTTTTGGATTTCGAAGAACACCAATTCAGGCATCTTTATTCTTTGTCAAGATAGGGCTTCCATCGATCCAGAGTCATGCTACGAACTTAATATATGGGATAATCATCCGAATCAAGAGGCACGCACTGGTTCGATTGTAGGACGAGTAATGCCTCCTTTTGCAGAGGTAACCACGGAGGGACGATGGAATACTTATCAGGTGGTGATTCGTGATTCAACGATAACAGTAAAAGTAAATGATATTTTGACGGCAAGACTAAAAGAAGAAAGTTTACAGGCAGGGTTTATGGCATTACAAAAATGGGGAGATGGAGAAGTTCGATTCAGAAATTTGGAGATATACTGAAAGTCAGGATGCTTCTATTTTACGTGAGGAATTTTAGTGAGTCAGACAAAACAATTTTGAGAGAACTTTACCTTTCTAGGAGCGCCAGTTTGTCTGGTTTTCCGGCCCACTCTTCAGCATCATGGGGAGGAGGTTTCATCTCGGTGATATTAGGCCATATATCGGCAAGTTCAGCATTGAGCTCCAAGAAAGTCTGTTGATCATCAGGTAGCTCATCCTCAGAAAAGATAGCGTCTATTGGGCATTCGGGTTCACATAGCGCACAATCGATACATTCGTCAGGATGGATAACCAAAAAATTGGGGCCTTCGTAGAAGCAGTCCACAGGGCAGACCTCAACACAATCTGTATGCTTACACTTAATGCAATTTTCACCAACGATGAAGGTCATTTTTGTACCTTATGAGTAACTTGCGGTCATCAAACATCCTGATTTTAACCTTTAGGAAGCTTCTTGAGAAGTATCTAGTCCAGTACATTTTTTAATCTGTACAATAGGTCCAAAGCCCCTTTAGGGCTAAGATTGTCAATATCCAAATCGGTTATCTCATTTACTAAGAGCTTGCTAGGACTATCAGAAAATAAATCTTCTTGCGGCAGATCCTTCTTGGTAGCTTCGACATGGGATCCAGTTTCTAGAGTTCTTAATTTTTCTCTAGCAGTTGTTATAACGTTTGATGGCACTCCAGCCAGCTTCGCAACTTGAATGCCAAAACTTCGATTAGCAGGACCTTCTTTTATCTTATGCAGAAAGACGATATTTTCCTGATATTCGATAGCCCCCAAATGTACATTTTTTATGTTGGGACAAGCAAAAGGAAGTGAGGTTAGTTCAAAATAATGAGTGGCAAAGAGCGTAAATGCCCTCACTGATTCGGAAAACTCGTTAGCTGTCGCCCAAGCTAAGCTGAGCCCATCAAAAGTACTGGTTCCGCGACCGATTTCATCGATCAGGACAAGACTATTTTCAGTGGCATTCCGAAGAATATTTGCCGTTTCTGTCATTTCTACCATAAAGGTCGATCTTCCAGAAGCTAGGTCATCGGATGATCCAATTCTGGTAAATATTCTATCCAGCGGTGATAGTCGTGCAGACTCAGCGGGCACAAAGCTTCCAATGTGTGCTAGTAGAGCAATCAGGCCAGTCTGACGCATATAGGTCGATTTTCCACCCATATTAGGACCGGTGATTAATAACATTCGTTGGCAGTCAGTAAGCAGTGTGTCGTTTGTAATGAACGGTGTTTCAAGTACTTGTTCCACGACAGGATGTCTACCTTGAGTGATATGAAGAGTCTTTTCGCTACAGAATTCGGGTTTTGATAATGAAAGACGAGTGGCTCGTTCAGCCAGCATTGCAAACACATCAATCTCCGATACGGCTGCGGCGGTTTGCTGTAGAGCGTGCAGATTCTCGGTCAGTTGTTCTACCAGTTTTTCGTATAGCTGTTTCTCCAATGCCAATGCTCTAGCTTTACTAGATAATGCTTTGTCTTCGAATTTTTTGAGTTCAGGGGTAATGAATCTCTCAGCATTTTTTAGTGTTTGTCTTCGAATATATTCTTCAGGAGCCTGATCAGCGTGACCACGACCGATCTCAATGAAGTATCCGTGCACTCGATTATAGCCAACCTTAAGGGTGTTTATTCCTGTTCGTTCGCGTTCTCTTTGTTCTATTTCTATTAGGAAAGCACTTGAGTCAGTACTGATTCTTCGGAGTTCATCAAGCTCCATATTAAATCCTTCTGCGATCACTCCTCCGTCTTTTAATGTTGATGGTGGATTTTCTTCAATAGCTTTATTTAGCAGATCTATTGTATTGTTGTGGTTCCCTGTTTTATCTGCGAGCGAAGACAAGTTCTTATCATCTATCAGTTCAAGACATCTGCGCAGATCAGGTAACGAAGAAAGCGAAACTGCTAGTTTGGTTAGATCTCTTGGTCGTGCTGTTCTTAGTGCGATGCGTGAGACGATTCTTTCGATATCTCCGATAAGTTTAAGTGCTAAGCGTGTCTGCTCGAACTGCCTCTTTTCCACTAGCAGAGAAATGGTCTTAAGTCGTTTATTAATCTCCTCGACGTTGGTCAATGGACGCTGTAACCAGCGGCGAAAGAGACGAGTGCCCATGTTTGTAACAGAGGTATTCATTACTGAAAAAAGAGTATTCTCTTGACCTCCAGACAAATTAATTTCTAACTCCAAGTTTTTTCGTGTAGATGCATCTAGGATCACTGCGTCTTTGTTATTCTCTACCTTGATAGACTTGATATGTGGAATCTCTGTTTTTTGAGTATCTTTTACGTACTGCAACAGACATCCAGCCGCTCCTAGACCTACTGTAAGCGAATCACAACCGAAGGCTAAAAGATCTTTAGTTCCGAATTGTGAGCAGAGACATCGGCGAGAATTGTCTATATCAAAATCCTGGCTTGGTCTAGTCTTGGCGTTCATTTGGTTGTGGAAGGGCTTAATGCTCAATCCTTCCACATGGATTATTTCTGCCGGTTGAAGTCTCTGAAGTTCTGCTTCAAGATCATCTTCACTAACCAGTTCAATAACGCTGAATCGAGCACTGCTGATATCTAAATATGCTAGGCCAAAACTTCGATCTTTTTGGTTGATGCAGGCCACAAGGTTATCTTTATTCTCATTGAGCAATGCATCGTCGGTTAAAGTGCCAGGTGTAACGATCCTCACTACTTTTCGCTCTACCGGACCTTTACTAGTTTCTGGATCACCAGTTTGCTCGGCGATGGCGACTGAAATGCCTTGCTTCACTAGTTTTGCTAGATAGCCCTCGGCTGCATGGTATGGTATCCCAGCCATGGGTATAGGCTCGCCAGCACTTTTCCCCCTTGAGGTAAGAGTAATGTCTAGCAAATCAGCGGCTAATTCAGCGTCGTTGTAGAAGAGTTCGTAAAAATCTCCCATTCGATAAAAAAGTAGCTCGTCAACGTAATTTCCCTTGATGCTAAGGTATTGCTGCATCATTGGCGTGTGTTGTATCAGCACAGTCTCTGGTAATGTAGATCTCGAATTGGAAATACTGTTTTCTTTGGTTGCTTCGTTCAATTGATTTTTCTCAATGATTGTAATTGTTCGACTTTGCTTGGATACAATTTGCCTTAACGGTTTCCAGTGATACATTATTGCACTAGCAGCGTGATGAACTCAAAGCTATTGAGTGCTGATTTATTAAGGCTGAATGGTGCTTAAAGTTCCGATTGAATTTTATCTTCCCACTAGCGAAGTGGGTGAGTCGAATGTGGCTTCAATTAGAGGTATGAATGAATCTAGACTGTCAGTGCTATAATTTGGATCAAATGCAGCCTGATCCCATTCATCTGTAAATTCTACTGCTTTATCAAACCAGGGTTCATTTCTGTAATTATCTCTAAGATTGCGTGCCTTACCCTGATAATGATAATAGTGCTGGCCCTGAAAATCTTGGTGAGTACGCACGATATGGTATGCCTCGTCGGTAACATAGGGTTTAATGATTTCAGCACAAATTTGTCCATGGTTGGGCACATTTATAACTTTACCGATATCATGAATTAAACTGACAACAATCATCTCATCATCAGCACGGCTTCGTCGCGCCATGGTTGCTGTTTGCAATGCATGGTGATGCTGGTCTGTTCCAAAACCTAGAGAAAGATCTTTCATTTGCTCCAGCATAGAAATAATCCTTCTTGGCATGTTGGCAACGTGAGGCAAGTGTTCTTCATAGATGTGTTGCCATTCTTGTTCGGTGCTCTGATCCATTCTTGTGAACATTATT
>JAQWLX010000069.1 GCA_029247075.1 Halieaceae bacterium
TGCAAGTATCAATATCCAGAAAAATGCATCTATTTGGATAAAGGCGAAGAGGTTGGTCGTTTTAAATTTGGATCGACTGTTATATTACTATTTCCAAAGAATGCTATAAATTGGGACGAGAAATTGCGTCTTGGTCAGCGAGTTAAGATGGGAGAATCAATAGCAAACTATAGGTAATAGCAGCTGGTTATTCATTCAAATACCTAAGTAAAGATTGTTCTATGGCTCAGTGATGCTAAGAAAACTGTTTAACCTCCTTTCTGCAATGATTCCAGTTCTAACTGCCTCTTTTATGGCGCAGTTTGGTTCGGCACGATGCTTGCAATTTCTGAAGCGGCATTTGCCTATGAAAGTAGAAAATTCCTTGAATGAATTTTCTACTTCTTGCATCGAGATATGCCATAAATCAAATTCTCGAATTCCTGGAGAATCTATAATAGATCCATCTATTTCCATATTAAATAGTTGAGCGGTGGTGGTGGTATGTGTGCCTTTCTCAATACCCTTGGAAAGTGGACTAACTGCAGTCGCCTTGCGATTCAAAAGTTCATTTATCAAAGAAGATTTCCCGACTCCAGACTGCCCCACTAAAATACTGGTCTTGCCTTTTATGACTTTTTTTAAATTCCGGATTTTATGTTCTTTTGCTGATGTTTTTACAATTATGTAATCGAGTTTTTCGTAAATGGTGAGTAGGTCTTCAATGGATCGTTTGAGCTGTATGTTTTCTTTCAAAAGGTCAGATTTGTTTAGTACCAAAATGGGTGTTATGCCCAAAGATTCTGATGCAACTACATATCGGTCAATTAATTCCGGTTGAGGAGTTGGCACACATGCAACTATAACCAATATGAAATCTATGTTGGCCGCGATAGGACAAAGCTTACTTTGAGAATTTGGCCGGGAAAGTTCATTTTTTCTAGGTAACTTTGCAACAATACTACCCTTTAAATTGCCATCAAATTGAGATCTCTCTTCTCGAATTACCACTTTGTCTCCAGCCACTAATTGGCTGATTGTATTTCTCGGAGGGCATCTATAGCGTAAATTGTTGGCGCCTTGTACTAAGACTTGGTTTCCGAAATTGGCCATTACAATACCAGGAAAGGCGTCCACTTCCGCGTCGGTGTTTTGATTAGAGTTGAGACTACTATGTGTGTTGTTTATTTCCCTATCCTCTTTTTGGGAGCTTTATTAAGCTTTATCACCTAATTATATATCCACTTCTCAAGTTGAGCTTTAATTATTCTGATCTTCGCTCATTCTGTCGAGTTATTTTGGTACACTTTGTTCGATCACTAAGTGAGGAACGACGTTATGGTTGATGAATGCAATTTAGTCTGGTTAGACCTAGAAATGTCTGGACTGAATCCTGATTTGGACAAAATTTTGGAGATAGCTACTTTAGTGACTAATCAAAATCTTGATGTGTTAGCAGAAGGTCCTGTCATTGCCATAAATCAGACTAATGAACTTATCGATTGCATGGATGATTGGAATACACACCATCATACTAAATCAGGGCTAATTGAACGGGTTTACGAAAGTCAATATGATGAAATATCAGCGTCTGAAAAGACATTGAAATTCCTCGCTAATTGGGTCCCTTCACAAACGTCGCCTATGTGTGGTAATACGATCTGTCAAGATCGAAGATTTATGGCTCGATACATGCCAGAGTTGGAGAGATTTTTCCATTACAGAAATCTTGACGTTAGTTCGATCAAAATACTTGCTGAGCGCTGGAGGCCAGATGTGGCTGAGGGGGTAGTAAAGTCATCAAGTCACCAGGCGCTCGCAGATGTCAGAGAATCTGTTGCTGAACTAAAATTCTATCGTCAAAATTTCTTGCAAGCTTGATCCCTTGCTTGGAATTTAGTTTTGATATGCTGCATTTTTTGTTACCCTAATGTTGTGTTAGTGCCCACTCGACGTGTTCTCTCACTAATTCCGATGGAAAATTTAATCTAAATCTCAGTGCGTTCACTATCTCTTCGCATGTAGGTGCGTTTCCCAACCCTACGGCCAAGTTCCTTAGCCATAGAACGTATCCTATTCTTCGAATAGCAGATCCACTAGTTTTTCTGAGAAATGTTTCTTCATCCCAGAGGAATGCTTCTACTAGGTTTAAGTCATCCAGGTTGTGGCGTGGTTTAAAATCATCTTCTCTAGTGGGTGGTGCAAATTTGTTCCATGGGCAAACTAACTGGCAATCATCACAGCCAAATATGCGATTTCCAATTAGAGGGCGCAATGATTTCTCTATAGGACCTTTATTTTCAATAGTCAAATATGAGATGCATTTTCTGGCGTCTAAAACGAAAGGCTTTACAAAAGCATTTGTTGGACATTTTTCCAAACATGCCGTACACGTGCCACAGTGCTTATTTAGTTTAGGTCTGTCCTCTGGCAGCGGTAGGTCTGTGTATATCTCCCCCAAAAAAAACCAAGATCCTGCCTGCTCGTTAATCAACATAGAGTTTTTCGCTATCCAACCCAACCCTGCTTTCTCAGCAATAGCCCTTTCTAGTATTGGGGCGCTATCAACAAATGCTCTGTAATTGCCTCGCTTTACTCTTTCTGAGATGAGCTTTGCTAGGACAGATAATCTTTTTCGAACAGTCTTGTGATAATCTCTTCCTAAAGCATATCTTGAAATAAATACTTTTTTTGGATTACTGAGTGCTTCGACACTGTTCGCTTCTGATGTTGAGTAATCCATTCTCACCGAGATTATTCGGCATGTTTCTGGAATTAAATCTTTTGGTTTCGTGCGGTTGGGAAATGCCCGATTCATATATTGCATGTTGCCATGGTAACCTTGCTTCAGCCATTTTTTTAGATACTGCTCGTGCTCATTTAGATCGATATTAGTGATGCCTACTTGAGAAAAGCCAAGCTCTTTTGCCCACTCTCGTATATTTTCTACTAAGCCTTCTAAAGACGGATTTGGAGAATGATTATTCATTTTATTTTTTACTGAAAATCAATTTATGCATGCGGTCACCAAATTTATGAAGCTAAGCTATTATGCCGATACCAAGTATATGAAACGCATGATACTGTTTACACAGCAATTATAGAAAATTAGATATGGAAGTTTTTGGAAGCGAGCCACTTTATACCACTTTAGAGATACGAAAAATTGAAGAAGCGGCGATTAGATCTGATGAGCACACTGGATCTTCACTTATGTTGAGTGCTGCGAGAGCTTCTTTTGAGATCTTGTCTAAAGTTTGGCCAACCAATAGAAAAATCCAAATATTTTGTGGCACTGGGAAAAATGGAGGAGATGGCTATTTGTTAGCTGGATTGGCACTTGCACGCGGCTTGGAAGTAGTAGTGTGGCAGATTGGTGATCTATCACGAATTAAAGGAGAAGCTGCTATTGCGAGGAACCATGTTTTGCTTGAAGGTATTACTGAGAATGAGTATCAGAGCGGTTGTTTGTGTCCAGATGGAGTTATTGTAGACGCTATGATCGGTACTGGTCTTAAAACTCAACTAAAGCCGCAATATCGGAATGCAGTTCGCGAGATAAATAAATCAGACCTACCTGTTTTGGCTATCGACCTTCCTACCGGACTAAATGCTGATACGGGAGAAGTAGTAGGAGATGCAGTAAAGGCAGATCACACTATTACTTTTGTTAAAAAGAAACGAGGTTTTTTTACCGCATCTGGTCCTGATTTTATTGGAGATCTAGAAGTAAATGCACTGGATTTGCGCGAGAGTGATTATTTGAGCGAGAGGCCAAGTTGTTACAAGCTTGATCTAAGTGCACTTTTGCTAGAGTGCGGAGCTAGAAAATTTCGATCGCATAAGGGCACTTTTGGATCAGTTCTGGTAGTCGGTGGAAATTATAATATGGGCGGTGCTGTCGCATTAGCGGGAGAAGCTGCACTCCGTACCGGAGCTGGGTTAGTAAGAGTTTTAACTAGGAAAGAACACATATCTTCTCTTCTTGTTAGGACGCCGGAGCTGATGGTTTTTGAAGCAAAATCTAAAAGACAAGTTGAGTCTATTATTTCCCAGTCAGATGTTATTTTAGTTGGGCCTGGATTAGGCCGTGATTCTTGGGCAGAACAACTACTTAATGATGTGTTAAAAAATAGCGCGAAAATTATATTGGACGCTGATGCGCTCAATTTACTGACTGAAAAAAAAATTACCAGTTTTGGATCTAAATGCATTATATCTACTCCTCATCCTGGTGAGGCTGCAAGACTGCTTTCTGTTTCAAGTGAAGAGGTTCAAAAGGATCGATTTAGGGCTGCAGAAGCCATTCAGGAGATTATCGGTGGAACAGTCATTCTGAAAGGTAATGGTACTTTAGTTTTTGATGGAAAGAGCTTTTTTCTTTGCCCTTATGGTAATCCAGGCATGGCTACTGCCGGTATGGGTGATGTCTTAGGTGGAGTAGTTGCCAGTTTACTGGCTCAAGGTTTAGAGGAAAAATTGGCCTCTTCTCTAGCGGTTTCTTTGCACGCTGCTGCAGCCGATAAGATTAGTTCAGAAGGTATGCGAGGGATAATAGCTTCCGATTTAATGTTACCTATGCGTCAATTATTGGGGTAGTCGTGGATATTACTTTCGAACTAGGAGCAGAAGAAACCATGTTGGATTTTAGTGCAGATCTTGCTGTCTACGCGAATCCTGGGAGTCTAATTTTTTTGTGTGGTGAGCTAGGTGCTGGTAAGACGACTTTCGCGCGAGGCATTATGAGAGGATTGGGGTATCTTGGTGCAGTTAAAAGCCCTACTTATACGCTTGTAGAATGCTATTCAGGCGGTAGGCTGCCAGTCTACCATTTTGACCTTTATAGGCTTGAGGAACCTGAAGAGCTTGAGTTTATAGGTTTTCGAGATTATTTAAATGATGCAAGTCTTGTTTTGGTAGAGTGGCCTGAGCGTGCGAAAGAGTTTTTGCCTGAACCTGATGCAAGCATTTTTATCGAGCCAACTTTCGATGGCAGAAAATTACTTTTCTCTGCCAACTCACAGGAAGGAGATATTTTGCTTGATGGAGCCAAAACCTGGTTTAGTAGTGGTATTTCTTCTGAATAATCCAAGATATATTGAGGCCACATTTGGGTTTTATACATAGTAAATCTAGAATATTCTACTTATTTTTTGCCGCGATTTTTATATCTGAGGTCACTCTGGCATTTGAAGTAAGCGATATAAGAACATGGCGAGCGCCTGATCATACTAGGGTGGTCTTTGATTTAACTGGGCCGATTAAGCATACCTTGTTGGTTCTAGAAAATCCGGATCGAGTAGTTGTAGACCTGAAAAATACGCAGCTAAAGGCAGATTTTCAATCTCTAAAATTAGATAAAACACCGATTAAAAAAATCCGTTCTGGCAAGCGACGAGATGGTGATTTGAGAATCGTTTTGGATTTAAATCAAAAAGTTCATCCACGCAGCTTTTTCTTGCAATCTAACGATAAAGCGAGTGACAGACTGGTTGTTGATTTGTTTGACCCTGTTATGTCGGCAGTTCGCTCAAATAAAAAACTTCAAGACCTTTCCAGTAAGCGCGATGTTATTATAGCAATAGATGCCGGCCACGGTGGTGAAGACCCGGGAGCCATTGGGCCTAACGGCTTGCAAGAGAAACTAGTAGTTCAAAGAATTGCGCGAAACCTGAATAAGCTTTTTGATAGTGAAAAAGGGTTTACTTCTGTTCTTATTCGAGACGGAGATTATTATCTCAGTCTTAAGCGTCGACGGCAGTTGGCTAGGCAAAGTAAAGCTGATGCCTTTATATCTATTCATGCAGATGCATTTAAAAATAAAAATGTAAATGGAGCCTCGGTATATGCATTATCTACTAGAGGAGCATCGAGTACCGCTGCTAGCTATTTGGCAAAACGTGCAAATTCAGCGGATTTAATTGGGGGGGTAAGCCTTTCTGATAAGGACAATTTGCTAGCCAGTGTGCTTACAGATCTTTCTATGACAGCTACTTTAGACGCTAGTTTAAATCTTGGAAATAGAGTCTTGAATTCGTTGAGTCAATCCTCAAAATTGCATAAAAAATCTGTAGAGCAAGCAGCTTTCGCTGTTTTAAAGTCGCCGGATATTCCATCTATCCTGATTGAAACTGGATTTATTTCTAACCCCATAGAGGCAAAAAAATTGTCTTCGCGAGATTACCAAAGGAATATGGCCAAAAATATTTTTCGAGGAATTGTTTCTTGGTTTTATGCCCAACCACCTCCAGGAACTTATCTTGCGTGGCGCCGCGAGAAAAAAATTGAAAACTATACAATAGTTAATGGTGATACTTTGTCCACGATAGCGCTGCGGTTTGATGTTCCAATGGAATTAATTAAGGATTTAAATGAACTAAGGGATAATTCAATATATGCTGGAAAAGTACTTAAAATACCAATGGATCGCTAAAATCAATGCGCGCTATTAAATTATTAAATCCTGGTTTAGCTAATCAAATATCGGCTGGAGAAGTTGTAGAACGACCCGCGTCGGTAATTAAAGAAGCTCTTGAGAATAGTATAGATGCAGGCGCTAGAAACATTGCAGTTCATGTGGAAGCTGGTGGGCAAAAATTGATGCGTATCCATGATGATGGGCTAGGGATACCAAGTGATCAGTTAGCACTAGCTTTAACACCTCACGCTACTAGCAAGATAAGTTGTCTAGAAGAATTGGAATGTGTTGCAAGCTTGGGGTTTAGAGGAGAAGCCCTGGCAAGTATCGCTTCAATTGCAAATTTACGTTTAACTTCAAACTCGGAGGCTAAAGAAAGCTTAGGCTATTTTATTATAGCAAAAGGCACTGATAATTTTTCTGAACTCAGTCCTATTGCTCATCCACGAGGCACGACTTTAGAAGTTAGGGATCTTTTTTTTAATACACCAGCAAGGCGAAAATTCTTGCGAAAAGAGAGAACAGAATTTAATCATATTGAGCAGGTAGTAAGACGGATATCATTATCAAGATTCGATATCTCTATTAATTTACAACATAATGGAAAAGAAATTTTTGACTTTTCTTGTGCATCCTCTTCCCTTGATCAAGAAAAAAACTTGGCTACGATATTTGGCGCCGATTTTATTAAGGAATCGATAAGGATCGAGCGTCAAGCAGGTGATTTTTATCTATCTGGTTGGATTGGTTTGCCAACCTTTTCTAGAAGCAGGGCAGATCTGCAGTATTTCTTTGTCAACGAGAGAGTGGTTCGTGATCAGGTGGTGGGTCATGCAGTTAGGCAAGCATATAAAGACGTTTTATATGGAGGAAGATATCCCGTATTTGTTCTTTACCTAAATTTAGATCCTTCTTTGGTAGATGTAAATGTCCATCCATCAAAGCAGGAGGTTCGTTTCAGGAATTCACGTGACATCCACGATTTTATTTACAGTACTTTGCATAGGGAGATTGCCCGAATCAAGCCTTTCTCAAAGGCCAGCTCTTTAGAAACTTTGGCAGCAAGAGATGGTGTGGTTAATCTGGAGACTGGTGAGGTTCATGACCAGAGCACTTTGGAGTGGGGTCAATATGAGCATAAAGCTGACCCAAATTCTTTGCACTATTCAATGGGAGTAGAGTTTATTTCCAATACTAAATTGCGCGAAGAAATTTCAAAGCGAGATTTTTCAAAATCTAGCGCTGATGACAATTCCGAGATTCCGCCGTTAGGTTATGCCATAGCCTATCTCAAAGGAATATTTATTCTCGCAGAGAATAGTTCTGGCTTATTAATTGTGGACGCGCACGCGGCACACGAACGAGTTACTTATGAGAAGCTTAAAAGCTCAATAGAATTAGATAATTTACCCATTCAAGCTTTATTGGTTCCAGAGGTAATTTCCTTAAGCAACCGTGAAATAGAAATTGTTAACGAATATTCTGATACGTTACTAGATTTGGGCCTGGAAATTGACTTAATTGGAGAAGATACTATCGTATTGCGAAGTATACCCGCATGTTTATTTAACTCAAATTCAAACCAACTGCTTCATGATTTGCTCTCTGATTTGTGGAATACTGGGGCTTCAACTCTATTAGAGGATGAACACAATCGTCTTTTATCAACTATGGCTTGTCATGGCGCGATAAGAGCTAATAGAGATTTAAAGATCGAAGAGATGAATAACTTATTACGACAAATGGAAAGCACAGAGCGATCTGGCCAATGTAATCATGGTCGTCCGACCTGGATACAATTAAGCATGGGAGATTTGGATAAACTGTTCCTTAGAGGAAGATAGGCGGTGTCAATGCGTAAACCACCTATAGTTTTTTTGATGGGCCCTACGGCGGCTGGTAAGACTCAGATGGCTATTGATCTGGCTGGAAGGGTAGATTGCGAACTGATCAGTGTAGATTCAGCACAAGTCTATCGCGGTTTAGATATCGGAACAGCAAAGCCAAGTTTTCCGCACCATCTTATAAGCATTCGAGATCCTGTAGAAACTTACTCGGCTGTAGAGTTTGCCCAAGACGCTGCGAATATTTGTTTTGAAATTTGTAATCGAGGAAAAACTCCAGTTTTAGTTGGGGGTAGTATGCTTTATTTCCGAATTCTACTGGAAGGTTTTTCTAATATACCTCCGATGGATCCAAGTATTAGGCGTGAGTTAGAGATTGAGGGTATTAATAAAGGTTGGTCTAGACTTCACGCTCGGCTATCTACTTTGGATCCAATTTCAGCTTCAAAGATTCATCCTAATCATTCTCGTCGGATTTCTCGAGCTCTAGAAGTATATTATTCTACTGGAAAACCGCTTAGTGAATGGCATCGTGAAGATAGAAAAACGACCCATTTTGCGGACAAATTTGAAATTTATAGATTTGCTATTACGCCCAATGATCGCTCAGTTTTGCATAAGAGAATTGAGTGGAGATTTAGTTCTATGATGGAGGAGGGGTTTCTTGATGAAGTAAATTCACTATTTGAGCGCGGCGACTTAAATGAGTCACTGCCATCTCTTCGCTCGGTAGGGTATCGTCAGCTATGGAGCTATTTGTCAAACCAGGTATCGTTGGAAGAGGCTCGTTCGGCTAGCTTAAGTGCAACTCGTCAAGTAGCAAAAAGGCAGCTTACTTGGCTAAAGAGCTTTCGAAATTTGAAATGGATCTACACAAATGATGACGGAACCTTGCATTCCTCTAAAAACAAAAGCATGCCAGCAGATCCAATAGATCTAATTCAGTCCTCCATAGCGTACTACACGGGATAAAGTTATGCTTCTATGACTATTCAGCTATAATGTAGCCGTATTTTTTTAGGGTCGGATCTTTTTATCTACTCTTACAACTGTTTAAATTTGCTCTGATCTGCGCGCAGGCCTAGCCAAAATCAGGAGAATTATTATGTCAAAAGGGCATACTTTACAAGACCCTTATCTTAACTTGTTGAGAAAGGAGCGTGTCCCCGTTTCCATTTATTTGGTTAATGGGATTAAATTGCAAGGACAGATAGAATCCTTCGATCAATTTGTTGTTCTGCTTAAAAACACTGTGAGTCAAATGGTTTACAAGCATGCCATTTCAACGATAGTTCCAGCTCGAAATGTACGTATACCAATAGAAAATGATCCCGAAAAGCTTGACTCTGACTAAGTAATTTAGGTGTTTGTTGATGCAAGGACTTAACAGTTTCTACTTTTGTAAATTTAGTCTTCGTCTAGGATAATTCTTTGTTTTTGGAGCGACAAGATTCCGGCGACCGCGTGGTTGCGGTTAGTATGAAACTGGCCTCAGAAACCAAGCGTCAAGATCAAGATGAATTTGAAAGTTTGATATTGTCTGCGGGCGGCATCTTGGTTTCGAGGGTGTTTGGTAACCGTTTGTCACCAAGCTCTAATATCTTTGTCGGGAAAGGTAAGCTAGAAGAAATCAGTGAGCAATTGAAGTTGAATTCTGCAAACGTCGTCATATTTAATCACACTCTAACACCTATTCAAGAAAGTAATCTTGAAAAAGAACTATGTTGCAGAGTAGTGGATAGGACCGGCCTTATTTTGGATATTTTTGCCCAGCGAGCCAAAAGTCATGAGGGTAAATTGCAGGTAGAACTTGCCCAGTTGAGGCACGTGACCTCGAGGCTAGTTCGAGGATGGACACATTTAGAGCGACAGAAAGGTGGAATAGGTCAACGTGGCCCAGGCGAAACTCAGTTAGAGACTGATAGAAGACTTATCCAGGCAAGGGTAAAATCAATATCTACTAGGTTAGACCGGGTTAGAACTCGTCGAAAACAAGGTCGAAAATCAAGGTTAAAATCTTTTTTGCCCACAGTAGCCATTATTGGTTACACAAATGCTGGGAAATCAACGCTTTTTAATAGGTTAACTAATTCTAACGTTTACGCCGCGGATAAATTATTTGCAACACTTGATCCAACACTTCGAAAATTGCAATTAAAAAAGTTTGGTACGGTAGTTTTGGGCGACACTGTTGGATTCGTTCGAGACCTTCCCCATCAACTTGTAGATGCGTTCAAGGCGACATTAGAAGAAGTAGTCTCGTCTGACCTATTAATTCATGTAATTGATGCATCTTCAGAGAACTATGGTGATAATATTTCGGAAGTAGAAAGCATTTTAATGGAGATCGGAGCTTCTTCGCTGCCCAAGATAGAGGTTTTTAACAAGGCCGACATTGTGGGCCTCCCTTATAGGTTGGAGAGAGATATTTCTGGAATGCCCTCTCGAGTATGGTTGAGTTCTCGACACGGCGGTGGAATAGACATTTTATTAAATTCGTTAGTTGAAAAACTAAGTTCAAAAATAGTTTGTCGAACGCTGACAATTGGTCTGGATAAGGGAAGATTGAGGTCAACTTTGTACCATATCGGAGTTGTTAAATCAGAAGAGTTTAATTCCGATGGTAGTGCAACTTTATCTATTGAGTTGCCGATAGAGCAATGGAATCGACTAATTGACCGAACAAGCAGTGAATTTTTTCTTGGTAAGTCTATCTAAATCTAAATTAGATTTCTGTTAGACTTCTATTTAGTCAGAAATGGAGATATGTATGGCATGGAATGAGTCTAATGGTGGAAACAATCCTCGCGACCCATGGGGCGGTGGAAATCAAGGCCCACCTGACCTTGATGAGGCTCTAAAGAAATTGCAACGCCAGTTGGGTAGTTTTTTTGGTGGTGGATCTTCTGGAGGCGGAAATAAAGCTAGCAAATCGTTACTTTTTGTCGGGTTTTTTGCTGTTATTCTTGTTTGGGCTTTGTCTGGATTCTATCAAGTTGACGAGCAGGAGCGAGCGGTTGTCCTGCGGTTTGGAAAATATTTTAATACGGTTCAACCGGGTTTGCAGTGGAATCCGCCATTAGTTGATGAGGTACTTATGGTTAATACCACAAAAGTTCGTGCTGCAAGTTTCCGCGAAATAATGTTGACTCAAGATGAGAATATTGTCGAGGTCAAGCTATCGGTTCAATATGTAATTGATGATCCAACTAAATTTGTATTAAAAGTGAGAGATCCAGAGAGATCCCTCCAGCATGCGGCACAAAGTGCGCTGAGACATGTCGTTGGTGACATGCCAATGGATTTGGTGCTCACGGAGGGTAGAGCAGGTATCGCTATCGATGTGCAGGAGCGACTCCAGAACTATATCAGGTTATACGGCACGGGAATTAGGATTAGCAAAGTTAATGTCGATGAGTCTAATCCGCCATCTCAAGTTCAAGCAGCGTTCGACGACGTTATTAAGGCGAGGGAGGACGAGGAACGGGTAAAGAATGAAGCGGAAGCTTATGCGAATGGTATTGTTCCAGAGGCTAGAGGTAAAGCGCAACGGCAACTCGAAGAAGCCGATGCTTATAGACAGCAGGTTATAGCCAACGCCGAAGGTGAAGCTGATAGATTTAATAAACTGCTTCAGGAGTTTAAAAAAGCTCCTGCCGTTACCCGAGAGCGGTTATATATTGATGCGATTGAAAATGTCTTAAGTAATACTAGTAAAGTAATGGTGGATGTTGAGGGAGGTAATAACATGATTTATTTACCACTGGATAAAATTGCTCCTGCCAAATTTCAAAATAGTAGGGCCCTTGATATAAACAGCTCTAATATTCGTGAACTCACAAATGCTGTTACGGAGCAACTTCGCTTGGATGCAGCAGTAGCGGGTGAAAATAGAAGAGGGGGAAGATAGCATGAGCACTCGAAATCTTTTTCTAGCTAGCATAGTAGCGATCGCATTTTTCCTGCTGAGCAATTCTGTCTTTGTAATAAAAGAAACAGAGCGGGCAGTTTTACTTCGCTTTGGTGAGGTGGTGAATGTAAATATTCTTCCAGGACTACATTTTAAGATTCCATTTGTTAACAATGTTAGGAAATTCGACGGAAGAACTTTAACAGTTGACTCTCAACCAGAGCGATTTTTTACTCAAGAGAAAAAAGCGTTAATAGTAGATTCTTACGCTAAGTTCAGAATTGCAGATACGGCTAAATTTTATACAGCTACAAACGGTGAAGAAAATAGAGCTATGGCACTACTTGCACAAAGGATAAACGATGGTTTGCGCAATCAAGTAGCAGGAAGGACTATTCAGGAAGTTGTTTCAGGAGAAAGAGATCAGTTGATGGACGCGATTACGCGTCAAATAGACGTAGTAGCTCAAGAAGAGTTAGGTGTGGAGATTGTTGATGTTAGAGTAAAAAAAATAGACCTTCCACCTGATGTGTCTGAATCTGTCTATCGTAGAATGAATGCGGAAAGAGAGAAAGAAGCGCGAGAGCGCAGGGCACAAGGTCAAGAGCTCGCTGAAGGTATTCGGGCGGCAGCGGATCGAGAGGTGACCATTCTGGAGGCTAATGCTTACCGTGATGCTGAGCAAGTCAGAGGAACTGGCGATGCGACCGCTACACGAATTTATGCGGAGGCGTTTAATCAGGATAGGGAGTTTTACTCTTTCACGAGAAGTTTAAGAGCGTACCAAGATTCATTTTTGAATTCTGGAGATATCATACTTATTCGACCGGATTCCGAATTTTTCAGGTATTTGAAAGATCCAGCAGGTGGTAAGTAGTGTTTCAAACATTAACTTAATTTTCGTTTTAGCTCGGAGACGTCTCGTCATGATTACAGATTATAAAAATATTTTATGCAATTGATACGGCCTTATAATTTTTCTTCAGCGTAATCGCTGATATTAGATTTCTATATGGAGTTTTGGCAGGTTCTTCCAGTCGCTATTTCCCTAGTTTTTATTTTAGAAGGGGTTTTGCCATTTTTGAGTCCTAATCGCTGGCGACAAATGATGACTTTAGTAGTCCAGATGAACGATAGAATTATACGTAACTTTGGCTTGGGTAGTATGGTCTTCGGATTGTTTCTACTTTATATAGTCAACTAGAGTGAAGCCATGAGTGATAATAATAGTTGGCAACTTCCTGATGGTGTTGATGAAGTTTTGCCGAAGAGAGCTTTTGTATTAGAGTCCCTTCGAAGAGAATTGCTAGATCTATATCATAGCTGGGGGTATCAACTAATTGAGCCACCATTGGTAGAGTTCACCGAATCTTTGCTAGTGGGTCTGGGGGCTGACTTGGATTTACTTACCTGTAAGATTCCAGATCAACTAAGTGGACGCATGATGGGAGTCAGAGCCGATTTGACTCCTCAGATTGCCCGAATGGATGCTCATAGCATGAGTGATTCCGGTATTAATCGACTATGTTACGCTGGACCAGTGCTTCATGCCAAACCAAAATCTCCTGGATGTAGTCGCTCACCTATTCAAGTTGGCGCAGAAATTTTTGGTGAATCGAGTGTTCAAG
Source organism: Halieaceae bacterium (assembly GCA_029247075.1). Lineage (GTDB taxonomy): Bacteria > Pseudomonadota > Gammaproteobacteria > Pseudomonadales > Halieaceae > CABYJX01. The sequence goes on from JAQWLX010000069.1 coordinate 13,780, forward strand.
CGGATATAGAAATTATTGATTTAATGCTAGAAACGGTCGAGCTATCTGGTTTTTCATACTCTAGAGATGGCCTAACGCTGGACTTGGGTCATGTCGGTGTTGTCCAAAGTTTGCTTGAATCTGCGCAGCTGGAAAAGAAAATCGAAGCGAAGGTGGTTGATGCTTTAAAACGAAAATCAATTCCAGATCTAGAGAAAGTGCTTGAGTCACTAGATGAATCTTTAGCTAAAATTTTTTTAGCATTAGCGCGGCTTAATGGTGATGCTTCAGTATTGCTAAATGCCAGAGAGCTTGTCCTTGAAGTGGTACCTGCTGCAGCGGATTCGATCGATTTGCTTAACGAAGTTATTGACTCTATGCGGATACGAAGGCCAGGAATAAATATTTATGTCGATTTAGCGGAGCTTCGTGGTTACAACTATCATACTGGTATTGTTTTTGCCGCTTACGCATCTAATTTTGGCCGGGCAATTGCAAATGGGGGGCGCTATGATAACGTTGGCTCAATATTTGGCAGATCTCGTTCCGCCACTGGATTTGGTGCTGATTTAAAAGTCCTAATGCAATTTTATTCTTCACTCTTATGTGAAGGCGTTGGATCTAAAATTATTTCAGCTCCTTATTCTGATGATCCTAGATTACGTAAGGCAATCGCTGAATTGCGCAAAAAAGGTGAGCGGGTTGTAATGCAACTGCCTGGTGATAATCAAAACGATCAATTTGATCGTTATTTAACCAACTCTAATAATGACTGGATAGTTCAGCAAAAATAAAATTTATTAGGCGAATTCTTCGATATGGGTAGGAATATTGTTGTCCTTGGCACTCAGTGGGGTGATGAAGGAAATGGAAAGATTGTTGATCTCTTAACAAATAGATCAAATGCGGTGGTCCGGTTTCAAGGTGGGCATAATGCGGGACACACGCTCGTTATCGATGGTAAGAAAACCATTCTACATCTTATTCCGTCAGGTATTTTGCGAAATGAAGTAGTTTGTCTTATAGGTAATGGAGTCGTAATCGACCCTGCCGCTTTGTTGAAAGAGATTGTGGAACTGGAAACAACTGGTATTCCCGTAAAAGATCGGTTGCTTATTTCTCCTGCTTGTCCGCTAATACTCCCTTATCACGTCGCACTAGACATTGCCAGAGAGGAGCACAGGGGTGTTAATCGTATTGGCACTACAGGACGGGGTATTGGTCCAGCGTACGAAGACAAAGTTGCAAGAAGAGGTATTCGTTTGGGTGAGCTCAAGCGACCCAAGAAATTTGCAGAAAAACTATCCCAAGTGATGGACTATCATAATTTTCAATTAAAACATTTTTATGGAGTATCAATTCAGGATGTGAATGAGGTATTAGAGCAATATTTAAATTTTGGAGAGCAATTGAATTCAATGATTTCAGATGTATCTAGCAAATTGTCTGATATCCGTAATGAAGGTGGGAATATTCTATTTGAAGGGGCACAAGGCTCTCTTCTTGATATTGATCATGGTACATATCCATATGTGACTAGCTCAAATACTACTGCCGGCTGTACCGCTACTGGCTCTGGATTCGGCCCGTTATATCTTGATTATATTCTGGGTATAACCAAAGCATATACGACTAGAGTGGGTTCAGGGCCATTTCCTACTGAGCTTTTTGATGAAGTCGGAGAACACTTAAGCAAACGAGGAGGGGAGATTGGCGCTACTACTGGTAGGCCTCGGCGATGCGGTTGGTTTGATGCCGTTGCGATAAAGAATGCGGTTAATATAAATTCGGTAACTGGAATTTGTCTAACCAAGATGGATGTTTTAGATGGATTAGAATATATAAATATTTGTGTTGGTTACAAAGACTTGGAGGATACTGCTATTCGAAATCCTATGGATGCTGACGATTATGAAAATCTTACTCCTATATATGAAACCTTGTCAGGGTGGTCCGAGAGTACAGCAGGCATAAAAAATATGGATGATCTTCCATCTAATGCTCTTGCCTATATAGAAAAAATAGAAAATGTCACTGGAGTTCCGATTGACATTATTTCTACTGGACCTGATCGAGTAGATACGATTATTTTGAGTGATCCTTTTGGAGTTTAAGCTTTAGATTTTCTAGTATGACTGTCTTCCTTATTAAGAAGTGGTTATCGCTCATTATATTCCCCCTTTCACAGTCAATTTTAATGATTGCTTTGTCTTTAGTATTGTTCTGGCTTTCTTGTCGACGTCTCGCTATTACCACGACGCTTCTAGCTTTAGCATGGCTTTGGTTGTCATCTACAGCTGTTTTTGCAGATTGGCTGTTGACTGATCTTGAAAAGAATTTTGAATCTCCTGTGTTTTCTTCTATACCAAAAGCTGATGCTATTGTTTTACTTGGGGGTGCGACTTCAGGATTGACCCATGGAGGGGATATGGGAAATCTGAATGAATCGGCAGACCGAATAGTGACCACTCTCAAGCTTTTTAAGTTAAGTAAAGCACCCTTGGTCATTGTAACAGGAGGAACTGCAAATGGAGAGGTTTCAGAAGCTTCGCTTATGCGCGATATATTAAAATTAATGGGAATTCCTTTAGAGGCTATTATTCTAGAAGAAAAGGCTATTGATACTAGGCACAACGCTGAATTAACGGCTAAGATCTTGCTTGATCAACAAGCAAGAAAAATTCTTCTAGTTACGTCGGCATACCACATGCGCCGAGCAAAGTGGATATTTGATCTGACGCTTGGTTTAGAAGTGGAAGTGATCCCAGTCGCTTCGGATCATCAAAGATCTATTGCCGATCCGATCTTGTCCCGTTGGATTCCATCTGTTGGAGATTTATATCGCACGAGTTTTGCGATCAAGGAGATTATTGGCTATTGGGTTTATCGCCAAAGTTTAAAATAGGAGCTTTAAATTTATGTTGACTATCTTTCTTATCCAGGAACTTCCTTTTTAATATTTTCTACCGAAATCAAAACTCCATTCAGGGCAGCATTACCAGATAATTTGTCCAAATACCTTTCATCAGTAATATCATTGCATGAAGCCCCGCCAGTAGTTTCTGCAACGCTAAGCTGAATATCCTTTCTAGTGTGGCCGTATCCGTGCGGGAGGCTGACTGTCCCCGGCATTATTTCGAAGCATTTTTCAACTAAGACATCTATAGATTTCACTCTCGAAGTCACACGAACGGTATTGCCGTCTGTGAGATCTCTCTTTTTCATGTCATCAGGATGCATCAACAAGGTGCATCTATTTTTACCCTTCACCAGTCGTCTGAAGTTGTGCATCCATGAATTATTAGATCTGACATGACGTCGGCCGATCAGATATAAGTTTGATTCTGATGGCTCATTAAACTCGCTAGATAGTGTAGATAATGCCTCGATTGGTTCATTTGTGTCACAAATTATTTTCTTGCTAGGATTAAGCAGTCTTTCTGGGAGCATTGTCTTTAAAGGTCCCAAGTCAACGCCAGATGGATGTTGACGAAGTGTCTCGAGAGATAAGTTTTCTTCTCTCTCTGTTCCATATGGACCGTTTTTTAAACTCGCATCAATTAATTCTGAAGGAGAGAAATTTGAACGTGGCTCAAGGCCTAATTCCTTAGCAACTAACTCACCTAGTCGGCTGAAAATTTCCCAGTCGTGTAAAGTGCCCAAAGGTTTTTCAAACACAGGTTCATTAAATCTTGCTGTATTTCGGATGGAGTTAATGTGGAATGCTAAATCATAGTGATCATGCTCCAGAGGGGATGTTGGGGGCAAAATAATGTCAGCGTGGCGGGTCGTTTCATTTATATAAAAATCTAGTGATACCATGAAATCTAGTTTTTCCAGTGCTTGATCGAGCTTTGATCCATTTGGTGTCGATAGAACTGGATTTCCAGCCCCTGTAAACAAAGCCTTTATTTGACCAATGCCTGGGGTCAGTATCTCATCTGCAAGTGTGCTGACAGGCAGCTCATTGTCGAACTCTGGAAGTCCTCTAACTCTACTTGCGTGACGACCAAACCCCCCAGGTCTTGTGTTGGCTACCTGGTCGACTGCGGGTAAAGTGAACAAAGAGCCGCCAGATTTGTCGAGATTTCCCGTCACCACATTAATTAGTTGAATGAGCCACTGACATAATGTTCCATGTCGTTGAGTAGATACTCCCATTCGCCCATAACAAATCGCTGCAGGCGCTTCATATAGTTCTTTAGCAAGGCGCCGAATGTTACTCGCATCTATTCCTGTGATAGTCTCCACTGATTCAGGTTTAAATTCCCCTAAACGTATCTTAACTTTGTCGAGACCCTGTATTAACGATTTAAGTTGTCTACCATCAGCATTTAAATCTACTATAAGTGTTCGGAGTAAAGAGGCTAAAAGAATTGCATCAGTGCCTGGTTTGATGAAAAAGTGTTCTGTGGCAACCTTTGCTGTTTCGGTTTTGCGTGGATCAATTACTATCAACTTTCCACCGCGATTTTTTAGGGCTTTTATACGTTTTTTAATGTCGGGTACGGTCCACATGCTTCCGTTAGATGCCAGTGGATTTGCACCTAACATTAAAAAATAATCAGTTCTATCGATATCTGGGATAGGAAACAAAGATTTGTGGCCAAACATCCACATACTAACTAAATGATGAGGTAATTGATCGACTGAAGTGGCGGAGAAGCGATTTTTAGTTTTGAAAAACCTAAATAAATTATTTTGGTGAGTCAGCATTCCATAGTTGTGAACTGAGGGATTGCCAAAATACGCTCCAATGGCATCAACTCCATAAGTGTTATAAGTTTTAACTAGTTCTAAAGCCGTTTCTTCTAACGCTTCGTCCCATCCAATTTTCTGCCAAGATACAAAACCTTTTTTACTAATGATTTTTCTTACAGGAAAACGAAGCCTATCCTTGTCTTCATGCAAGTCTTTAAGTGCAATTGCCTTTGGGCATATGTGCCCGCGGCTCAATGGATCTTCGGGGTCTCCTTTAATTCGCATTATTTTCCCAGCTTCTATCGTAATTTTTAATCCACAAATGGCTTCGCAGAGATGACATGCTCGATAATGTACATGTTGCATCTAAGGATCCATCATTTTAAGTAGGTAGCCGGAAGAGGTTTTTAGCGGAATAGTGGTGATTACGGCACTCCAATATTTTTTGATGACATTTAGAGTCTTTTAGTGTATTTCTTTTATTTTTACAACCATTATACTTTCTCTATTAAAGTGATGAGTGAGGAAATGGCAGTTTTAAAGAAATTTGTTACAGTCAAAAATCGAAAAATCGCCTATTTGGAGGAAGGGAAGGGCGATCCAATTGTATTGATTCATGGGAATCCTACATCTTCATTTCTATGGCGAAATATCATCCCACGCCTATCATCTCACGGAAGAGTGATCGCGCCCGATCTTATTGGGCATGGAGACTCAGAAAAATTACCAGTGGAGGATGGACCGGATCGTTATTCCTTCGATGTGAACTATCAATTTCTAAATGAGCTATTCTCTGGGATTGGGATAGAAGAAAACATAATATTTATCTTGCATGATTGGGGCAGTGCCCTAGGTTTCCATTGGGCGAAAAATAACTCTACTGCTATGCGCGGGATTGCCTACATGGAAGCAATTGTTTGTCCTCTTTTTTGGGATGACTGGCCTGAAGATGCCGTGGGTATTTTTAAAGGCTTCCGCTCAGAAAAAGGCGAGGATTTAGTTTTATCACGCAATTTATTTGTAGAAGGTGTGTTGCCTAGTTCGATATTGCGTGAACTAACGCCTGAGGAGATGAATGCCTATCGAGCTCCTTTTTTAGAGCCTTCTCACAGACAGCCCACGCTAAATTGGCCTAGACAAATTCCAATTGAAGGAAATCCAGAAAATATGGTTGATGTGGTAACTGCTTACGGTAAGTTTATGGAGACGAGTACTATTCCAAAACTATTTATAAATGCCGACCCAGGGTCTATTTTGACTGCAAGACCTAGGGAATATTGCCGGACATGGCCTAATCAAGAAGAGGTTACAGTGCGCGGTCTGCACTTTATTCAGGAAGATTCGCCAGATCAGATTTGTGATGCTTTGTCAGATTGGTTTTCAAATATCTAGAGTTATATTGGTTATATTTCTAAAGGAGCAGATTTATGTCAGACGCACCCGCATTTGTGGTGGCAAATTTTACAATTCATGATGCTGATGAATATCGTGTTTACGAAAAAGGTTTTTTCCCGATTTTAAAGCGGCACGGAGGTGAATTTTTTACTTTTGATGACTCTACCATTCACCTTGAAGGAGAAGAACCGGTAGAAGGTAGAATGGTTTTTTTTAAATTCCCCTCGGAGGAAGCTGCTAAAAATTGGTATGCCGATCCTGATTATCAGGCATTGAGTGAGCATAGACGAGGAGGGACTAAACTTAAATTTTTAACATTGCTTCACGGACTCCCTCCTAGAGGCTAGATTTCAAAATTATTTCGCCCAAAAGATAGTGTTTGTATAATTGGAGGCTTTTGATTATTTATCTTTATGCAAGATAGACAATGTGGCACGTGCATTGCTTGTTGTGAAGGGTGGCTCCACGTAGAAAAACTGGGGATGCGTCCTGGAGTTTCTTGTATGCACTGTACCGCAGATGGTTGCAAAATCTATTCTGATCGACCCGAGGACCCCTGTAGAAAGTTCCTCTGCGCGTGGATGGAGGAAGATAGCGACCTGCCTGAAAACTTAAAGCCTAGTTTGTCTGGTGTCATCGTTCTAACGGATCGAAACTGGCGTGATTGGAAAGTTCTTAGAGCAATACCAACGGGTAAATCGATACCTCCAGATTCGCTTGAACAATTGCGATTGATAGCCCAAAAATTGGAAAAGCCACTTTTATTTTATGAGAGGATTTTGGAGGACGGTGAGTTCGTTGGTGTGAATCAATTAGCCTATGGGTCGATCTCTTTTGCAAAAGATGTAGAACGCTATGGAGGTGGTGAAAATAGGCTCCCGATTGATGATGAAGATGTATTCAGTATGTGAAATATATTGGGTTATTACAGGCAGTCAGCTGCTTTATCCTCAAATGGATTTTCTTCACTCTTAAGCTTGTAGCCCATTCCACCAGAATCCGCACACTCAGTGTATTCAATGTACTCTTCGGGTCCACATGGACCGCCGCAATCTTTATGAACGTTACCCCCCCTCAGTTGCCCTGAGAGTTGAAGCATAATGCTATCGTTAAAAATGGAAGGTGACATAAAGCCACCTCCATTCTTGGCAATATCATAGTGAATATGGGCATTGGAAGCTGGTGTACAGTTGGCCTTGAATCCACAAACCCCATTTATGTACTCATCGCCGGTAGAAGAGTACATGTAGGCTATCAAATCCCCTTTGCGTACCACGTCTCCTTGTTTTTTTAATAAGAACTTGCGGTAGAAATCTTCATCATTTGGGTCAAGCATTGGTTCTATGGAGTAATTAAATCGGACATTTCTACCATCTGACTTAGCAAACTCTATTAGATAACCATAACGATAATTGCCAGTGCTTTGAGCAAAATAATAATCCACACCCGTGATCACGCCATCAAAGGCTGCATATATTTTTGGTAAATCGGAAAGGTCACCTGACTCAGCATAATTATCAAAATAAATTTCCTTAAATTGGACGTGTGCACCTGAATGAGGATTATTAGCATCCTTGCCTCGATAGATGTGACCGTTATTTACGACATTAAGGTCCACTATAAATTGATCACTAGGTTTACTTTGAAAAGTTGAAATCTGAGGCAGATTGCTGCTATCAAAGGGTGTTTGATCGCTCGATTCGGTATGAATATTAATTAGCGATATACCTGGTGGTAAGTCGCAGGAAATATTCATTAAGCTCAAATCTGGGGAAGAAGCGGCTACGACATCCCAGGTATATTCATTGCTCTGAGTGGCATCAGCAGCTATAGAAATTAATGCAGACCATTCATTCTCAACTTTAGGACCCAGAAGTTCTTGAAGTTGACAATTAACTGATTGAGCCGTTTCACTGCTATTACCTAATATAATCCTTGCACGAAATGCCGTGTCGCTAAAATTAGACGCTTCAGAAAAGCTTCGTCTTTTAAGAGGGCAGACAATTGTAAGACTTAGGGTTTCATGTGTATTAGTAAGGCCGCTCTCTCTTGATTGTAATTTGACACTTAGGGCTGGATCAGAGGCCTTACAGGAAGAGCCATGAGAGATGAAGCGTTCTATAGAACTAGACTCTTGAGCTAACCCACCGGTGCTTTTAAGGAATGTTGCTAGGATTAAATAGATTAGGATGTTTTTATTCATCAAGTCGTTTTTCAGTAATTACCTCTGGCTCGAAAAAAATGGCGATGTTTTATCATCACCACACTACAGTAAATACAAGGTCACAGTCACATCTTTTACAAATCAAAACGATCCAGCATCATTACTTTGTTCCATGCGAAGACAAAGTCTTTAGCAAGTTTTTCTTTACTATCGTTTGATGCGTAAACCTCTGCAATTGCACGCAACTCGGAGTTAGAACCGAAAATAAGATCCACGGGAGTAGCTGTCCATTTTAGAACATTGGTTTTTCGATCTCTTCCTTCATATATGCCGCTATACTCTTCTGATTTCGTCCACTGCACGGACATATCCAAAAGATTAGTGAAGAAGTCATTATCTAATGACCCAGGAGTTTCAGTAAATACACCATGCTTGCTTCCATTAGTATTTGCATCGAGAACACGAAGTCCTCCGATTAGTGCTGTCATCTCGGGTATTGAGAGGTTCAACAAATCAGCTTTTTCCACCAACATATCAGCTGGTGATCCATAACTTTCGCGACTGTAATAATTACGAAAAGCATCTGCTGTCGGCTCGAGCACTGCGAATGATTCTATATCTGTCATGGCTTGCAATGCATCGGTTCTTCCGGGCGAAAAAGGCACTGAAAGTGAGATGCCCGCATTACTTGCTGCTTTTTCAATAGCTGCGGCGCCACCTAAAATTATCGTATCCGCGAGTGATATTTTTTTGTCACCGTACAGGGATTCATTAAAATCGGCATTTATACCTTTTAATATTTTTATTACTCTTGCCAATTCCTCTGGATCATTGACTTGCCAATTAATTTGAGGTTCGAGTTGGATACGGGCACCATTTGCTCCGCCACGCATGTCGGATTCTCGAAAGGTTGAAGCCGATGCCCAAGCGGTCTTTACAAGCTCTGAAATAGTTAGCTCTGATTCTAGAATCTGTTTCTTTAACTTTTCAGAGTCACGAGCATTTATTAAGCGGTGATCGACACTTGGAATAGGATCTTGCCAGATAAAGTCCTCCGCGGGGATCTCATCGCCTATGTAACGACTGGATGGTCCAAGATCACGATGTGTAAGTTTGAACCAAGCCTTGGCAAAGGCGAGATCAAATTCTTTAGGATTTTCTAAAAAACGAGATGAGATTTCTCTAAACCCGGGGTCTCTTCTGAGCGCAATATCTGTCGTGAACATAATTGGTGCGTGTCTAAGGCTAGGATCATGTGCATCTGGTACTAAGGCGGAGGCGGATTCATCCGTTGGAATCCACTGTGTTGCGCCCGCGGGACTCTTCGTTTGCTTCCAGTCAAATCGAAAAAGGTTTTCTAGATAGAGTATTGACCATTTTGTTGGCGTAGAGGTCCAAGCGCCCTCTAAACCACTCGTCATCGTATCAGCGCCTTTTCCCGTACCACACTTATTTTTCCACCCCAATCCTTGTTCTTCGATAGTTGCTCCTGCGGGTTCTGCACCTACGCAGCTATCTGGGTGTGCTCCATGCGCTTTTCCTAATGTATGTCCTCCTGCAACTAAAGCTACGATCTCTTCATCATTCATCGCCATTCTTCCGAAAGATTCACGCATATGTTCGGCTGCAGCAAGCGGATCATTATTTCCCATTGGTCCTTGCGGATTAACATAGATCAAGCCCATTTGTACGGCACCCATCGGCTTTATTAATTTCCCATTTTTGTCATATCTTTTATCGCTGGCGAGCATTTCGGTTTCTGGTCCCCAGTAGACGAGATCTGCCTCCCATTCATCGGCACGTCCACCTGAAAAACCTAAAGTTTCGAAACCCATAGATTCCAGTGCGACATTTCCCACTAAAACCATCAAGTCGGCCCAAGATAAACTGCTGCCATATTTTTGTTTTACTGGCCAAAGTAAACGGCGTGCTTTATCGAGATTAGCGTTATCCGGCCAACTATTGAGAGGTTCGAGTCGATGTTGACCACCATCGGCTCCACCCCGTCCATCATGAATTCTGTAAGTTCCCGCAGTGTGCCAGGCGAGCCTAATCATTAGACCGCCATAATGTCCCCAATCCGCCGGCCACCAATCTTGAGACTGCGTTAAGGTATCTTCGATATCACTTTTTAGCGACTGCAGGTCGATGCTTTCAAAAGCTGTTGCATAGTCAAAATCGTCACCAAAAGGGTTAGATCTTGGATCTTGAGATCTCAGCGGCTCAAGATTTAATCTTTCTGGCCACCAAAATTGAGTTGATTTAGCCATACCATCTGCCGCTAAGGAGTTATTAGTGGCTGCTATCGAGGTGGCGATAATAATGCCGATTAAAGCGTGTAAAGATTTTGAAAGCATTGCGGGTTCCTCGTTTTTTTAGTTCATATCTAGGTGTTAAAAAAACTGCTCCATTTAGTGCTACAGTCTACTGCTGTATCCTAATATAATGAGCTAAAGATCGTCCACTAACAAACCCAGTCTAAAGTAGGGCAAGTATATTTTCTAAGTTATTTAAAATTGTTTGGCAGTTAGTCCATGTCTGATCCAAATTCGAAATTATTTCTGTATTAGATTCAGATTCAAAAGGCAGTTAAACCTAGAGCTTATACAACTGTAGGTTCTCAGAAATGGAGGATTTTTTCTTCCTCGGTTATTATAGGTGTTGTGCTTAAAGGCTTTGGTTTGTTTTTTGTAGTAAAAAAGGATTTTCAATTCTTCATCTCCCCTCCATGTAATTGAACTCCTGAATGAGGAGTAAGTGAATTTTGGATAGTACTAAAATTAGAAATGTCGCGATAATTGCGCATGTTGATCATGGTAAAACAACTTTGGTCGATCGTCTGTTGCAGGATACGAATTCTGTCGATGGCTCTCAATACGACAGAGTAATGGATAGTAATGACTTAGAGAGAGAACGCGGCATTACCATTCTTTCTAAGAATACGGCAATTGAATACGAGGGCGTACGAATAAATATCGTTGATACACCGGGACATGCCGATTTTGGTGGCGAAGTAGAGCGTATACTGTCCATGGTGGATGCAGTGTTATTGTTAGTAGATGCTGTTGATGGACCTATGCCACAAACGCGCTTTGTAACGCAAAAGGCGTTCGCTTTTGGTTTAAGACCGATTGTGGTTGTTAATAAAATAGATAGGGAGAGTGCCGACCCTGATCGTGTCGTTGACGAGGTATTTGATCTATTTATTAGTTTGGAGGCAAATGAAGATCAACTCGATTTTACAACAGTTTATGCATCAGCATTGAAAGGGTTGGCTGGTTTAGAGGCAGAGAATCTTCAGCAGTCTATGACACCTCTTCTTGACCTTATTGTTTCTCAAGTACCACCCCCTCCAGTTGATGTTGAAGGATCCTTTCAGATGCAAATAAGTTCACTGGCACATTCGAATTATGAAGGGGTAATGGGCATTGGACGTGTGCGCCGCGGTCGTATATTGAGTAATTCACCAATATTGGTGATAGATAGAGATGGGGATCAGCGGAAAGCAAAAATTCTAAATATTTATGGGTATAAAGGACTAGAGTTGGTGTCGCAAAAAGATGCGATCGCTGGAGACATTGTTTGTGTCACTGGTGCGGGTGAGCTTGGTATTTCAGATACTTTATGCGCTATAGAATCACCCGAAGCTATGCCGGCTTTGAATGTAGATGAGCCTACTTTAACGATGATGTTTTGTGTTAATGATTCGCCCTTAGCTGGTAAAGAAGGAAAATATATTACCAGCCGACAGCTTAGGCAGCGTTTGATTACTGAAGCTCTACATAACGTGGCTCTGAGTGTAGAAGACACTCAGGATCCGGATCGATTCAAGGTGTCAGGAAGAGGCGAATTACACTTGTCCATTCTTATTGAAACTATGCGAAGAGAAGGTTACGAGCTTGCTGTGTCTAGACCACAAGTTATTCTGAAAGATAATAATGGTCTTCTTGAAGAGCCTTTTGAAAATCTTTCGCTTGATTTGGAAGAACAGCATCAGGGAAAAATCATGGAATCTTTAGGAGAAAGAAGAGGGGAGCTTCAGGAAATTCAATCCGACAATAGAGGTCGAGTACGTATGAATTTTCGAATACCTACGCGAGGTGTTATGGGATACAGACCCGAGTTTTTATCACAAACTTCTGGTACCGGCATCATGTCTTTTTCTTCAGCGGGCTTTGGACCAAAAATGTCTGATGTTGGTGGATCCAGATCAAATGGAGTACTTATCTCCAATTCTGCCGGTAAAGCCGTAGCGTTCGCACTTTTTAATCTTCAAAATCGAGGCAGAATGATGATCGCTCCTAATGATGTTGTATATGAAGGGATGGTTGTAGGCTTGCATAGCAGGAATAACGATTTAACTGTGAATCCTATGAAGGAAAAGAAACTGACAAATATAAGAGCATCTGGTTCGGATGAGGCTATTATTCTCAATGGAATGCTCGAGCTAACATTGGAGCAAGCTCTTGAGTTTATTCAAGACGATGAGCTTGTTGAGATTACGCCTTCGGCCATTCGTGTTCGAAAAACTAAACTTAAAGAACACGAAAGAAAACGCGCCTAATTTTTTTTCGTGTGGATTTAAACTAACCGTTTATTTTTTAATCTGAAACATCATTAAGATCTATACATCTGTTATCCATCTAGGTAATGGATCTTCGTTGCCATTAGTAAACTGCTCACCATCGCAGCTTAAGGGATATTCGTCTCTAGATGCTTTCGAAATTACTAGACTTTCTCTTGAGGTTATCTTTGAGTTCCACGCCATATATTCTTCAAACACAGGATCGCTTGCTATACTAAAATAACTGATGCTGGCAACGCCTGAAGTTGTTCCGACACTTACCGAAATATCAAAATCATTACTTGCATCAGCCACTGATCCTTCAGGATCATCTGAATTGACTCTAACGAGTCGGCCATGTCCAAGCTGCTGTCCTGCGGTTATAGTTTGTCCAAGCGCTAAGTCCAGACCATCTAGCACATCGACATGATATAGAATAATTTCATAGGCTGGGTTTGATGAGGACTTTATACCTATCCGCTGATTGGTCTTTTGGTCATCAACAAATCCTCCTCCTTCTTCGCCTGACAAGCTAACCAGAGTCCCGGTTATAGGAGCATAAATCAGGTTTACACTATTTTCTTTTTCAATCGGTTCGAGATAATGTTTCATCGATCGACAGCTTTCAAAGTCATCGGATGCGTCATGACCAGCCGATGATCTAAAGAGAGAGATGTCATCTAATTGAGAGGTAGAAATAACATTTGAGGTGCCTATCTTTTCGATGCCGACATCAGCTAAATTTACTTTTACACAGGATCCGCGAGTGAACCATCCATTTATAAGCATTGATCCGACTTCTAACCTTAGTGAACCAGAACCCAGTGGGTTTTCTATTTTAAAGGTTGCTTTGACCGTGGCCTCGTTTATTTGACCTAGAAGGGTGAATTCTGAACCCGTAGACTTTCCCGTCAAGGTGATATCGTTTCCTAGGTATCGAAAGGAAGTAATATCTTCACCGAACTCAATAGGATTCATCGCGCCAGCACAATAAGAGCCGACAATTGGTTCATCACTCTCTCTAGAATTGTTAGTAATTTGAATAGCACTAATGAGAGATTGAGGGCGCATGGCACATGAAATTACATATCCAGATAAGTATTGTTTTTCATAGGAAATATCTTTCCAATCCAATTCAGTCAGTATTTGATCACCATTAGTATTTGTCGGTAGTAGGCTAGCCTCTAATGAAAAACCGACCTGATGTGTTAGCTCGCACTCGACGGGCACAGAACCGTTTTCATTTTTGTGAACAAATATCTTTAGATCCATTAGTGTTTCGGAAGTTTTTGACTGCTCAGAATAAACTCGAACTGGAAGGGGACAGATAACATTGATAGTATTGATCTGACTCAGATTTTCCAGACCGCTTTCTCGAGATTTTAATTCAACACTCGTTGATGGATCAGATGCCTTGCATAAGGTGGCTGGCATAATGTGATTTCCCGAAGAAGCTCGAAATGGAAAAATCAGTAGTGCAATGCACGCTAGGCTGAGCAATAAGAGGTTAATGATTCTAGCATCGTAGTTCATTATTTTCATATTGCTGTTGAAGTTAACATGGGATCTTAGGAAAAAACAGATATTTGGAGGTGTCTAAATTTAACCCGGGGAGCGATTTTAATTTTATTCTATTAACACGCCATTGAACCTGTGAAATTGATATGTTAGACATAAATTCAATTTTTGCTTAAT
>JAQWLX010000089.1 GCA_029247075.1 Halieaceae bacterium
AAAAGATGATGTTCAATTCTAACCTCAACTTCACCCGATATTTTTAATGGCGAATCCATAAAGTTATCTAACGTATTGTTCACCATGCCTTCGGTGGAATTCTCAACAGGGACAACACCAAAATCACTTTGTCCTGATTCTACGTGCGCAAATACTTCATCTATAGTAGACACAGGCTTACATTCAACTGCATGCCCAAAATGCTTCAGCGCAGCAGCCTGCGAAAATGTGCCCTGAGGTCCCAGGTAAGAAATCTGCAAAGGCTTTTCGAGTGACAAACATGCCGACATTATTTCTCTGAAGATGGTCACAAGCGCCTCGCTTTTCATAGGTCCATCATTACGACCTGCAATCTTCCGAAGTACCTGTGCTTCTCTTTCTGGTCGATAGAAGAGATTTGTTTGAATTCTCGAAGAAGCCTCCTGAGTTAAATCGCTCAGCTTGATATCTGCTACTTTTTCAGCACACTTAGCCCTTTCATTAAGCAAGTCTTGAATTTTAAGATCAATGTCATCAATCTGTGATCTAACCTCCTCCAATCCAACGTTATCTTTTTGTCTTGAGTCATCACCCATAACGAATCTCAAAATCCGACATAAAAGAA
Source organism: Halieaceae bacterium (assembly GCA_029247075.1). Lineage (GTDB taxonomy): Bacteria > Pseudomonadota > Gammaproteobacteria > Pseudomonadales > Halieaceae > CABYJX01. Next base: position 605 of record JAQWLX010000089.1, read on the forward strand.
ATGAGTGCATTCACTGCGTCTTCAGGAACGGCATTGTATATACTTGCTCGCAAACCACCGATTGCTCTATGCCCTTTTAAGTTAAGTAATCCTAGGGATGAAGATTCCTCCAAAAATTTTTCATCCAATCTATCGTTCATCAATCTAAATGGGACATTCATTAGAGATCTATTTTTAACTTCCACATTATTAGAATAAAAGTCACTTTTATCGATAAATTCATATATAGCAGAAGCTTTTCTGCGATTAATCGATTCCATAACGTCCAACCCTCCTATCTCTTCTAACCAAGAAAAAACGAGGCCAGCCATATAAATAGCGAAAGTTGGAGGTGTATTCTGCATAGACGAATTTTCTGCCGCCACTGTCCAATTCAGCATAGAAGGACAACTTTCAATTGCATTTCCCAAAAGGTCCTTTCTCACAATTAAAATCGTCAGACCTGCTGGACCAATATTTTTCTGTGCCCCCGCATATATGACCCCATATTTCGTCACATCTATTGGCCTTGACAAAAGAGTGGAGGACATATCTGCCACTATCGGAATGGAACAATTAGGAGTCCAAAAAAATTCTACGCCAGATATGGTTTCATTCGAGGTCAAATGCAGATATGCTGGATTTTTCGAGTATTCCCAAGTGTCTTCTGCGGGAATTCTTAGAAGGTCATCAGAATTTATCTCTGCCACAATTTTAACATCGCAAAAACGCTTCGCTTCCTTGATAGATTTCTCTGACCAGTGCCCAGTATGAACATAATCTGCAACTGTATTGACTCCGAAATTAATAGGAATAGCCGAAAACTGAAGACTCGCTCCACCTTGCAAAAATAACACTGCATAGTTATCTGGGATTTCTAGAAGTCGCCTCAAAGAGCTTTCAGCTAAGTCGACAGTCTCCACAAATTCCTTTGCTCGATGGCTAACCTCCATTACGGAGACGCCCAAGCCTCTCCAATCTAACAATTCATCTTTGGCTTTTAGAAGAACTTCTTCTGGGAGAGCGGCTGGACCCGCACAAAAATTAAAAGCTCTGGGCATCTAGGTTTACTCTTTCTTAACTATAAAAATTAGCAACAAAAATTTTAAATCCAATCTTTTAAACTACTTTTCATGTATTGATCCATCATCAGATTCTTCAACACGGGCAACGCCAACTATTTTCTCACCGGTTTTTGTTTTTATAATTCTTACGCCTTGAGTATTTCTGCCAAGCTCAGAAACCTCATCCACTCTTGTACGAACAAGAGTACCTTGATTAGAAATAAGCATTAGTTCATCTCCAGAGAATACTTGTGTAGCACCAACCAGAGAACCGTTACGCTCTGAAGTTTGCATCGCTATCACTCCCTTTGTGCCACGGCTTTTTGTTGGAAAATCAGGCGCGATAGTTCTCTTTCCAAATCCATTTTCACTAACTGTTAAAATTGAACCATTACCTTGAGGTATAATTAGCGCAATCATACTGTGCCCTTCGGGCAGCCTAATACCTCTAACCCCACGAGCAGTTCTTCCCATTGCCCTAACATCAGATTCAGCAAACCGAACCGCTTTGCCTTCAGTGCTTACTAACATAACGTCGCAATTACCATCTGTTACCGCGGTGCCAACGAGCACATCTCCTTCTTCTAGCTCTAAAGCTCTAAGACCCACGCTACGCTGACGAGAAAAAGCCTGCAATTCTGTTTTTTTAACGACTCCTTTCAAGGTCGCCATAAAAACGAAGTGGTTTTCCGCATAGCTTTCAATGGGAAGGATAGATGTTACTCTCTCGCCATCATCAAGTGGCAACAAGTTAATCATTGGACGTCCACGTGCATTTCTTCCGGCCAAGGGAATATGGAAAACTTTTAACCAATAGACCTTACCAAAATTTGAGAAACACAGGATAGTCGCATGCGTGCTTGCTATAAGAAGATGCTCAACAAAATCTTCATCCTTAACAGCTGTAGCAGATTTCCCCTTACCACCGCGACGCTGCGCCTGATAATCCGTTAGAGGTTGAGTTTTAGCATAACCCCCATGCGATATTGTAACAACGCGATCCTCTTCAGTAATAAGATCTTCCACAGTTAAATCTTGCTGGGAGTTTATAATCTCTGTTTTGCGATCATCGCCATATTCTTCCAAGATTTCCTGCAATTCTTCAGTTATAACGCTCTTTAGTCGATCATCATCATCTAGAATTTCAACGTAACTGGCAATTTCATCTAACTTTTCCTCATATTCCTGCAGTAACTTTTCTTGCTCTAAGCCAGTTAATCGATTGAGCCTCAATTCCAAAATCGCATTCGCTTGAGGAGGCGAGAGTTTATACTGCCCATTATTTAGGCCGTAGCTTTGATCAATCCCGTCCGGTCGACATGCGGTTTCTGACGTTCGAGATAACATATCTAACACTTCACCTGCATCCCAAGAACGAGAAAGTATTTGATCACGAGCCTCAGCTGGAGACGGTGATTTTTTAATTAATTCTATGATCGGATCTATATTGGCTAGCGCGATTGCCAAACCTTCTAATATATGGCCTCGCTCTTTTGCTTTTCGAAGCAAATACAATGTCCTGCGGGTCACAACTTCTCTACGGTGAAATAAAAAAGCTTCTAAAATCTCCTTTAAATTTAAAAGCTTTGGTTGGCCATTAACCAAAGCCACCATATTAATGCCAAATACGGCCTGTAGCTGTGTCTGCGCATAAAGGTTGTTTAAGACTACGTCACCTATCTCTCCTTTCTTCAATTCGATGACAATTCGTAATCCATCTTTATCAGATTCATCGCGAAGTTCAGAAATACCTTCAAGTTTTTTCTCCTTAACTAGCTCTGCTATGCGCTCTATTAAACGCGCTTTGTTAAGTTGAAAGGGTATTTCGTGGATTATGATCGTCTCTTTACCCGATTTTTCATCCGACAAAACCTCAGCTCTTGAACGAATATAAATTCTTCCTTTACCTGTACGATACGCCTGTATTATTCCTGCTTTACCATTAATGATAGCTCCCGTTGGAAAATCTGGGCCTGGAATATAATGTATCAATTGATTTACAGTCAGATTAGGATCAGATAAAAGGGCTTTAGCAGCAGATATTACTTCTATTAAATTATGAGGGGGTATATTGGTTGCCATTCCAACTGCAATACCTGAAGATCCGTTTACAAGAAGATTTGGAACCCGCGTCGGTAATACGTCAGGTATAAGTTCTGTTCCATCATAATTATCGGAAAAATCGACAGTCTCCTTATCAAGATCCGCCAAGATTGAATGAGAGATCTTCCTCATTCTTATTTCTGTGTATCGCATAGCGGCGGCAGAATCACCATCGATGGAACCAAAATTCCCTTGTCCATCAACTAGCATATAGCGCATTGAAAAAGACTGAGCCATCCTAACAATCGTTTCATAAACTGCGGAATCGCCATGGGGATGATATTTACCTATTACGTCCCCTACAACTCGAGCAGATTTTTTATAGGATTTGTTCCAATCATTACTCAAAACATTCATGGCAAATAAAATTCTTCTGTGGACCGGTTTTAAACCATCGCGAACATCTGGCAAAGCACGACCCACAATTACACTCATAGCATAATCTAAATAAGACTGTTTAAGCTCATCTTCAATATTTACCGAGACGATTTCTTTAGCCAAATCAACCATGAGAGATATTTTCCAAAAACATTGATAAAAAGGGATTAAGGGCTCGTTATAAACACCTAAATTGACCCTAAACTAAATAACTACTCCTAGTAGTTAAAGGAACCAAAAACATTCCTCAATTATACGAAATTTGGCAGCAAGCCGCCATTAATAACCATCGTAAATTAATAAGAATGAAGCTTGAGCTATTTAAAATTATACTATCCAGCTAAATTAGCGCAGCACTATTAATATTTGCGATTATTTATTATGGGGAGATGCGATTTTGAGTAAAATCACAAATAAAATTGCCGAGGCAGATTCTATAATTAATGCAGGATGGTTGATCCCAATCCTGCCACATAAAAAGATACTAGCTGAGCACTCTCTGGCAATTACTGACGGCAAGATATCTCACATATTGCCCAAAGAAAGAGCAATAGATTTTGTTTCAAAAGAAGTTTTTGATTTGCCAAATCACGCACTAATGCCTGGTTTGGTTAATTGTCACGGCCATGCTTCGATGTCACTTCTGCGTGGATTAGCTGATGATATGGCGTTAAAACCTTGGCTTGAAAACAAAATATGGCCAGTCGAAAAAAAATATGTTTCGGAAGAATTTGTGAAAGATGGAACAGAACTAGCAATCGCTGAAATGTTGCGTTCTGGCACTACCACATTTAGCGACATGTACTTCTTTCCTGAAACAGTGGCTGAAATTGCTATAGCAAGCGGTATTAGATGTCAGATAAGCTTTCCAATATTAGACTTCCCCTCAAATTGGGCCGAGAGCGCAGAAGAATATCTAAGCAAAGGGCTTGCGATTAGAGACAGATTTAAACATATCAATCTAATTTCCACCGTATTTGGTCCTCATTCGACTTACACTCTAAAGGAAAATAGCCTCTCAACCATATCTACCCTTGCTTCAGAACTAGATATAGGTATACAAATTCATCTGCATGAGACAAACCAAGAAGTGCTCGACGGACTTGCTCAGAGAGGAGAGCGACCAATCGAAACATTATTCAAGCTAGGTTTATTAGGCCCAAAAACGCAGTGCGTCCACATGACAAATCTCAATAATGAAGATATAGAACTTTTAAGTCGCACAGGCGCTCAAGTAATTCATTGCCCAGAATCAAATATGAAATTAGCATCGGGTATTTGTCCTATCAGCAAGCTTCTAAATGCGGGCGTTAACGTAGGAATAGGGACAGATGGAGCAGCCAGTAATAACGATCTAAATTTATTTGGAGAATTGAAAAGCGCGACTTTGCTCGCAAAAATAAACTCTATGGATCCAACCGCGCTAACAGCATCCGAAGCATTAACTTTGGGTACTTTAGGCGGAGCAAAAGCTCTAGGAATGGACAAAAATATTGGAACAATCGAAGTGGGAAAATTAGCCGATCTCATTGCAGTTGATTTACACCAAATAGAAATGCAACCTATACATGATGTTTTTTCTCAACTTATCTATGTTAATAGTGGTAGCCATGTAACACATAGCTGGATTCAAGGTGAACAGATAATGCATAACCGTGAATTGTTAAAAATAGATCAAGATAATTTGCGTCGAAGAATTTTAAAATGGCAAAACAAACTTTCAATTAATGAGCTATAGATAATGAGCAAAAAAATCAATGTAGATCAACATGAAATTAACAAATTTGAAGCTCTTGCTTCTCGATGGTGGGATAAACAAGGTGACTTTAAACCACTTCACGATATAAATCCTCTTAGGGCCAATTGGGTTGATCAAGAGACTCCGGTTTCGGGGAAAACTTTGTTAGATATTGGCTGTGGCGGTGGTATTTTTTCGGAATCGATGAAAATTAGAGGGGCCAAGGTCATTGGAATAGACATGGGAGTCGCACCACTTTCAGTTGCAAAGATGCATGCTTTAGAAACGAACTTGGAGATCGATTATCTCCAGTGCACGGCCGAAGAGCTCGCCACCCAAAAACCTGATAGTTTTGACCTAGTTTGCTGTCTAGAAATGCTGGAACACGTCCCAGATCCTCGAGCAATTATAGAAGCCTGCGCTTCACTGACTAAGCGTGGCGGTACCATCTATTTATCGACAATAAACCGAAACATTAAAGCGTTTTTGTTCGCCATAATCGGAGCGGAGCATATTCTAAGAATGTTGCCTATCGGAACTCACCAATACGCCAAATTAATTAAGCCATCTGAGCTGGCGCATTGGGCAAGACTCTCTGACCTCATCATCGAGCGCATTGTCGGGATGACATACAATCCAGTCACGGGAATCTATAAACTTACAGATAAAGATCTGTCAGTTAACTATCTAATGAAATTGAGTAAACCTCTGTAATGCAAGAACCAAATTCTCTACAGGCCGTACTTTTTGATTTGGATGGGACTTTAATAGATACCGCAGTCGAATTCATTGTCGTTGTACAGTCGATGCGAGACAAGTATGGTCTTCCACCAACTACAAGTGAATCTAAGATTCGAGAGAGTGTTTCGGATGGCGCAAATGCTTTAATCAAACTCGCATTAGAAATTGATGAATTTCATCCAAAATTTTCTTTTTTTCGCCAAACTTTTTTAGATATGTACAAGGATCTAGCGGGCAAGAAATGCAAACCTTATAATGGGATTAAAAAATCTATCAAATGGTTGGGTGAACAGGAAATAAAATGGGGAATAGCTACTAATAAACCCAGAATATATACCGACGCAATATTAAGAGAAAACATTTTTAATCCGATGCCAAATTGCGTTATATGCCCGGAGGACATTAGAAATCCAAAGCCTTCACCCGAAGCATTATTGTTAGCCTGCGAGATACTTGGATGCAATCCAAAAGAAACCGTATACATTGGTGATCATGCCAGAGATATTGAGGCAGGTAATACCGCTGGAATGTACACTATATTTGCGAATTATGGCTATATTTCAGCTCAAGATCGGTGCAAAAAAATTGATGCAAATGCGTTCGCACAAGATCCAAAAGAACTTAAAAAATTGCTAACTAACGCATTCCCATACTTTAAAAGAGGATAATTTGAATTCCAGCGATTTTGCCACTTACATACCACCATCTGACCTGCTTCAAAATAAAACAATTTTAATAACAGGTGCAGGGTCTGGTATAGGTAGAGCAGTTGCTTGCACCTATGCCAAATATGGGGCACAGGTCTTGCTTTTGGGACGAACAGCAGCAAAGCTTGAAGATGTTTATGATGAGATAACCGACTCGGGGTTTGAAACACCAATAATATTACCAATGGATCTATCGATTCCTGAAGAGAACCAATATCTAACACTACGAAAAACCCTTGAAGAAAATTTTAAATGTTTAGATGGCTTAGTATTAAACGCAGGAGTTTTGGGTCAATTATCACCTTTAGAAAATGTAAGCTTTGACTCTTGGAATACGGTTATTCAAGTGAACATGCATTCCGGTTTTCTTTTGATAAAAGCGTGCCTTTCATTGTTGAGGCATTCTCCAAATGCATCCATCATATTTACTAGTTCAAGCGTAGGAAGAAAGGCACGTGCCTACTGGGGGGCATATGCGGTTTCAAAATTTGCTACCGAAGGCATGATGCAATTACTGGCAGATGAACTTGAAAATACATCAAAGATTAGGGTAAATAGCCTAAATCCCAAAGCCACTAATACACCAATGAGACGCGCCGCTTACCCAGGAGAAGATCCTGGTAAAAATCCATCTCCAGAGGAAATCATGTCCGCATACCTGTATCTAATGGGAGAGAAAAGCACCGGAATTACGGGAAAATCTTTTGACGCACGCTAACAATTTGCAAACAAAATTGTAATAGTCAAATTAGCGATTTTTTTGTATCTTTTTGTCAGGCCTACTATTAAAAGATTTTTTCATCTTTTTTGCTTCTTTAAAACCACTCTTCCCCTCATCAAAAGATAAACTCGCCATTTCATATAGCTTTCTACTCATTGGGGAGTTAATTTCCATCCAATTCCCTTGCTTTAATTTTGAAGGGATCAATACAGGACCAAAGCGAACTCGCTTTAATCTAGACACACTAAGACCCTGAGATTCCCAAAGTCTTCGAACTTCGCGATTACGACCCTCCATTAAGACAACATAGAACCAGCTATTAGATCCTTCTCCACTGCCATATTGGATATCACTAAAACAAGCCAAACGATCATCGAGCATTATTCCCTCAATCATATTTTCAAGATGCTCTGTTTTCACATCCCCCCTAATCCGCACAATATATTCTCGCTCTATTTTTGAAGATGGATGCATCAAAGCATGAGCCAAATCTCCATCCGTAGTAAATAAAATTATTCCTGAGGTGTTGTAATCCAATCTGCCAACTGAAATCCAACGGCCGTCGCTCAATTTAGGTAGATCATCGAATACTGTTTTTCTATTTTCTGGATCTTTTCTAGAGCAAATCTGACCAACTGGCTTGTGATAAATAATACACCGATGTTTTTGCTCGGCT
>JAQWLX010000103.1 GCA_029247075.1 Halieaceae bacterium
TCTCCGTAAGACAGAATTTTGATCTGAGATCTAGCAAATTCTGCTTTTTCAAATCGAATTCTGGACATCCATGCGCAATGCTTCGTCTTAAATTGAAATACTGTTACTGCGTTCACTTTATTTCCTAATTTTCAATCCAAAGCTATTTCCTACTAGATAAGGCAATTTCTTTTAAATTTAGATTTGAAAATTCAACCTCATAGCTCCGTTCCAACCGCCGTAACCCAATCCAAATACATCCCTAAGTCGCCCGGTTTTGGAGGAAATATTTTGAATGATAAATTGTAAGTATCACTCAAATCACCTGGTAATATTATGTTCTGCGCGTAATGAAGATTATCTGAGAGATTAATATGTGGGGTTAATTCAAAATCCAAGGTTTTCCCAGTCTTTTGATTTTTAATCTCACCAGTCACCGTTAAATAGGCAACAAAACCTCCTATCATTGATCCAGCGGGTGTCGAGTCGCTCCAAACAGCAAGCATTTCAACATGTATATCCGTATCTTTTTCAGGCAAATAAAATGCGGCTGGCAGGATAGTATCTTTTGCTACTATTTCAAAAGTAAGTGAAATTCCTGGATTTATTTCTTTGATACCTAAAAGCGTCTCCGCCCACGCGGTTCTGGAAAAAATTAGAGCTGCTAAGGATATATAAAACAGATTTTTTCGCATCTTATCCCTCAAAAAAACAACAGATTAGTCTATTGTAATACAAGCTTGATATCTCCATCTTAACAATCGGCATTTTTCTATTTACTAAGATGTCATTTAGCATAGTTGAGTTATAAATTATTGGCACCTTTTATCTCCGAATAAGCTGAAAGTGCTCGCTGTCTAGACTCTTTAAGATCAACTATAGGGAATGAATAATTTTGACATAATATAACATTTGCTTTCTCTAGAATTTCTGGTGGGGCATTCCAAGGATCGTGGATAAATTTATTTGGTATTTGACTTAACTCTGGAACGAATTTCCTGATATAAAGGCCTTCAAGATCATACTTCTTTCCCTGAGATACCGGATTGAATATTCTAAAGTAGGGTGCGGCATCTACTCCTGAACCCGCCACCCATTGCCAACCCGCACTATTACTTGCCAGATCCGCGTCTAACAAACAATCCCAAAACCATTTTTGTCCCTCTCGCCAGTCGATCAAAAGATTTTTTACTAAAAATGAAGCTGTAATCATTGGAACACGATTATGCATATGCCCGGTCTGGCAAAGCTCACGCATTCCTGCATCTATGAGAGGAATTCCCGTGTCGCCTTGTTTCCAGGACTTCAAATGATTTTGGTTAACAACCCAAGGAAATCCATCGAACTTGGATTTAAAATTTTCTTCTGGGAGATCTTAAAAAAAATAAAGAAGGTTGTAATAAAATTCTCTCCAAATAAGTTGTCTACAAAATGACACTCCATCATCAGAAGAACAATTTAAAATGCCTTCACTGGATTTTGAATACCAGACCTGATTAGGAGATAGTTCCCCAAAATGCAAGTGAGGTGATAGTTTAGAAATATTTTCTCGGACTGGAAAATCTTTCCCTAACTGGTATCCAGCTAAACCGCTACTCAAGAAACTATTTAATGCTTTCTTCGCACCTCGTTCATCAGGTTTCAAAAGGGCCTCTATTTGGTCGTGCCCTCTTGTTTTTGGAAGCAAATTTAGACTATCAACAGATAAAGTCTCGACATTTTTTTAGGATTTCTAATATCAACTGCCGGCAAAGGCCGGCGGGGGGGGGAGTTCGTTTTTTGACAGGCTCTTTTGTAAAATAGAGTAAAAACTTTATACGAACTTCCATCTTTTTTTAAAACTCTTCAGGGCTTCCAAAGTAGAGATCCATTTTTCGTCTGGACAAGCACTCCTTGCTCTTCTAAAAACTCCTTAATCTTTTTATCACGTGATACACGCCAAGGTTCATAGCAACGATTCCAAAAAACGTGTGTTATCTCATTTCGCTTAACAAGCGGTAGTCAATATCTTCCCTGGATCCCCCAAAAATATAGATAAATTCCCCCCCAGTTGTTGATCTAACTTTGTCAAAGAATGGTGCAACCACCATTGAGATACCGCTCCTATATTCTCAGTCCCGGAATTATGATTGTCTAAAATATATTGGGAAGACCTCTGAATGAAGATTCGCTTCAGATAACGCTGGATTATCCGACAATCTTAAATCTTGTCTAAACCAATGGATCGCTTTTCCGAGTATTTTAAGCTCTGTTCTGATGATAAATTGTAATCATGGCCTGTTATGATTTAAAATCGAATTTACGCAAGAGAAAAATCCTAGATATTTTTTTGACATCCGATTTTATATTTAAATGACTGAAATTCACTGTCACTAAACAGTTAACTTAATCATTCACTAAATTTGGGCTTCCAATTAAGGAATTAGCCTCGATTAGTAAAGGCACATTGTACCACCACAATCTTTGCACTCCTGCGAGCTGATGGAAATTAATTTTAGTTGTGGCTCTCTCATATCGAATCAGATCGCCATTCAAACTAGTATGATTTGACTCACCATAACGACTGGCGAGCGATATCGCTACTTCTTCAAAACACTTGCAACTTTTCTTAAAATCAAAAGCTGCATGAAATAGCTCGTCGCCATAAAAACGAAAAATAGCCTTTTTAACTTTGTAGCCATATATTTTTAAATCCGCATCATTTCTTAGAGTGCAAATTTTTATTTGAGCTTCATCCTTATTTTCTATAACCCCCTTAGAGAAATTCATTAATCTGCAAGATTTATTAAGCCATTCATAAAGACTCTCAATCTTAACACCCAGCTTGAATACTCCCACCTCAAGTTCAGCTTCCGCTTTAACCAAAGATGAATTTAGACTAGCTATTGTCAAAAATATTATTAGAGACTTAATCAAAGTAGCCAATACCGTATTATTATGTTTATTTTAAGATTTCTAAGGAAGCAACACGATTTCTTATGTTTCCTAAGATATCTGACTTCAGCAATCATTCCAGGAATAATTTATTCGCGTTACAAAGTGTAATATGCGATAAAACCCAACCCGACCGCAGTTACTCCTAGCGTCCACCACAACTGTCTCATAGATTCTGCATGGTCGGTCTCTTCCAAACTGCCTATTTTTAAGTTCTTTTCGTTTTCTTCTTCCACTAGCAACTCCCAATCTCAGCTTTATTCTAATTTATTTATAAATTAATCTCGAAATCAAGAGCATTCTTTTTTTGCTAATAAAGAAACGTCATAGAGTTTTCGGGCTGTAGCGCAGTCTAGTAGCGAATCCTGCCAGCCCGACCAAACATAAGAGACATGACCTAACTTCGAAATACAGAAATTCATCTTTCTAGGTTAAATAGAAAACATATCAGCAGGCATTTCCATTAAGTTTTCTGCTCCCGAAGATATTGATTCACAGTGATATCGCGTTCTAGGTAATATTCTCTCAAAGTAGAACTTTGCCGTCATTAACTTCGCCTCATAAAAAGATGTGTGGGAAGATCCGATTTTTTTCTGGGACAATATTGCCATTCTTGCCCAAAAATAACCAAGAACGATATATCCACTATACATAAGATAATCATATGCGGCCGCACCTGCTTCATTGGGATCCTTAATAGCCCGCTCTCCAATCTCCATAGAAATTTTTAGCCACTCGTCTTTGTGGCGTTTGATTGGGTCAATAAAAGTTGCTGTTTCTTCGTTTAGATTTTCATCACAAAAGCTTTCTAATATAGTCGTAAATCCAACTAACAACTTCCCGCCACTCCCTAAAACCTTCCTACCTAGCAGATCCAAAGCCTGTATTCCCGTTGTACCTTCATAGATCATCGCTATTCGAGCATCACGAACAATTTGTTCCATTCCCCATTCTCGAATAAATCCATGACCACCATATATCTGAATACCTAAATTCGCTGCCTCAAACCCGGATTCGGTCACAAAAGCTTTCCCAATTGGTGTAAGTAATGCCATTAGATCATTTGCCTTTCTTGCGCTCTCTTCGTCTCCAGCATCAACCAAATCTCCCAACTGGGACAAGTAGTATAAGAAAGCTCTGCTACCTTCTGATAAGGCCTTTTGAGTTAATAACATTCTCCTAATATCGGGATGGACAATTATGGGATCAGCTGGCCCATCTGCATTAACTGGTCCCCCCAAACTCCGCATTGCTAATCTAGCTTTTGCGTAAGATAGTGCACCCTGAAATGATAACTCTGCATGAGCAAGACCTTGAATTGCAGTTCCAATTCGACTCGTATTGATAAAGGTGAACATACATGCCAATCCTTTATTCTCGGAACCAATTAGGAATCCTTTTGCCTCATCAAAATTCAATACGCAGGTTGCCGATCCATGTATACCCATCTTCTTCTCAATGGAAGTGCATAGAACATTATTCCTAGATCCAATACCACCATCATCGTCTACGTTATATTTCGGCACAATAAATAAGGAAATACCTTTCGTCCCAGATGGGGCATCTGGCAATCTCGCCAATACAATGTGAACGATATTTTCTGCCATGTCGTGCTCACCAGCACTAATAAATATTTTAGTACCAGACAAAATATAGCTTCCATCTTTTTGTGGTTTCGCTTTCGTCTGTAGCAAACCTAAATCACTGCCACATTGAGATTCGGTTAAACACATGGTGCCAGTCCATTCACCTGTAATGAGTTTCGGAAGAAATTTTCGTTGCTGATCAGGATCTCCATGGGATTCAATCGTTTTTACCGCACCATGACTTAGCCCTGGATACATAAGCCATGACCAGTTAGCTGTCCCAGCTAGCTCATTAACGATCGTTCCGAGTAAATTTGGCATCCCTTGGCCACCATGCTCTCTATCTGCGGCCAATGAAGCCCATCCGTTTTTGACATATTGATCATATGCTTCTGCAAATCCATCTGGCGTCATGACTTCTCCGTCATCCCATGAACATCCTTGCTCGTCACCCTGTCGGTTTAAAGGTGCTAAAACATCTTCAGAGAATCGGGCGGCTTCCTTTAAGATCGCATTCATTAAATCTCTGGTGATATCCTCAAATCCGGGTAATCTTTTATAGAAAGATTCAGATTCGAGAAGCTCATGCATCACAAAATGAATTTCTCTCAAGGGAGCTTTATAAGTGGGCATCTTTTCCTCCACGATATCAATTAGCTTTTAAAGCTATCCTTTTGAACTTTTTATTTATACAGACAAAATGATCCTCAATCTCAGAAAGAGTAGCAACTTGAATATTCTGTGTAAGGGAAAATCTTTTCTTGGCAAACTTTACTATTACAGCAATACTTACGATATAACCTCAACAATTGGATTATGGCATAAATAATAATCTATGAATTCGATCCATATCTTTGAGTGACGAATTAATGCATCACTACGACAATCTTAGTCCTGATAAAATCATCTCAGCAGTTGAGTCCATTGGAATCGTATGTGATGCCCGCCTGCTTGCATTAAATAGCTACGAAAATAGAGTTTATCAGGTTGGGGTAGAGAATGGAGAACCTCTTATAGCGAAGTTTTATCGTGATGAAAGGTGGTCAGATCAACAAATACTTGAAGAACATCAATTCAGTATTGATTTGGCAAAAGCTGAGATATCGGTAGTCGCTCCATATGAATATCAGAAGAAGACTCTTTTTAAATATGAAACTTTCCGCTTTGCACTATTTTCTCGAATGGGCGGACACTCGCCTGAACTTGAAAATGAAAACAGTCTTAAAGTATTAGGAAGAACTCTAGGTAGAATACATTCGGTAGGTAGTGCTGGAAAGTTCGATGCGCGACCAGAGCTGTGCTTTGAAAAAGAAATCAAAGATTCTTATAGCTTTCTCCTTGAGCATTTTGTACCAGATGAGCTAAAAAATGCTTACGAGACGCTTATAGAAGATCTTATAAAGACCTGCCTCGTTATATTTGAGACTCCATATCGAATCTCTCCGATACGAATACATGGAGATTGTCATGTAGGAAATATTTTGTGGAGGAACAATGTGGCGCATTTTGTTGACTTTGATGACTGCCTCAATGCACCTCCAATCCAAGACCTATGGATGTTTTTAAACGGTCAAAAAATGGATCGCGAGTTTCAGCTTTCTAAATTAATAGAGGGATACACAGAATTTTGTGATTTTGATATTAGCCAAATCCGATTAATCGAAGCCCTAAGAACAAGAAGAGTTATTAATTATGCAGCTTGGTTAGGCAAACGCTGGTCTGATCCAGCATTTCCCAAAAGCTTTCCATGGTTTAATACCCCTAGATATTGGTCTGACCATATTCTTGAACTGCGTGAACAATTATCCGCGATTCAAGAAGAAACTCTTAGGCTTCTATAAGAATTAAGATTATTTTATGCTGAAGGCCATATCAGAGACGAAATCCATTTAAACAGAGAATTCTTAGATAATACTTCTCGGTCTACCGCATCATAGAAAGATAAGACTGAAGAGGGGTCAGAAAATAGCTCTCCTCTAGTAATATATCCCAAATCCGCATCAAGCTTTTTGATTATCCTCGCTGGATTTCCTGCCACCACAGTATTTTTTGGAATATCTCGAGTAACCACTGATCTGGCTGCAACAACTGAATTCTCTCCTACGGTAACACCCTTTAGAACGGTAACTCCATCACCTAGCCACACGTTTTTCTCTAACACAACAGGTGTGGGGGTCAACGACCGACGAGTTCGATCATATAATGTATGCCAGTCAGAATCAGTTACATAGCACCCATTAGCCATCATTACTCCATCACCTATAATAATCTCGTCACTCGCACTTATTCGAACCCCTGGACTTAGTAGGGCAAAATCACCAATTCGAATCGCTCCTTGGCCAGCTTCTCTTCCCCATACACCAATCTCTATAGGATGCATGGGTTCTCCGATTGCAGTAAAACACTTCCCAATATGTATATTAGGCCCAGATATTTTTACGTGCCATGGTTTCATAATCATTTCATGAGCACCAAAACTTGCACACTTTGATTGAAGAAAATGACGGGTATAGCTGTGTACTATTTTTAAATAGTATTTTTTTATCCAATATGGTCTAAGATCTTCGCGCATGACTTATCAATTTCCTATAGAGGAAAAAAACCTAGTGTCTTATGATCTCAAGAGTATGTGTTACGAGCAAATTTATAACCTTTAAAGGAACTAAGTCATAAATAAAGAAATCTCAAAGTTAATCATTAGCAATCAGAAAGAACTGCATCCGAAGTTAGAAACCACGGTAAGGAAACATTTAACAAAAACTTGGAAAAAACCAAAACCCAAGCTAAATAGTGAATCTACTGAATTACTGGAGAAACATTTAGCTTTCCCCTATAAAGGTTTAGTAATTGATTCTTTCTGCGGCACAGGAGAGAGCACAAAAATACTCTCAAAAAAGCATCCTGAATTTTTAGTGTTAGGCATTGATAAATCTTCTTATCGAATGGGAAAGCACAAAAAAAGCCCATCTAAAAACTATTTGCTTCTAAATGAACATTGCGAAAATATTTGGGAGCACCTAATTGAACGTGGCCTAAAAGTAGATTTCCATTATATTTATTATCCGAATCCTTGGCCCAAATCGAAACATCTGAAAAGGAGAATCTATGGGCATCCAAGTTTTCCAAGTCTTATTCGACTTGGAGGCAATATAGAAGTGCGATCAAATTGGGACTGTTACATTGAGGAATTGGGAATATCACTTTTAATTGCAGGAATATTTGGAGCGGTCAGTTTATTAACTGGAAACACTCCTGTAAGCCCTTTTGAGAAAAAATTTCAGGATAGTGGTCATGTCCTATGGAAATATAAAGGGAAACTTTAGGCTGACTGACCATACACTATGGGATAAAGTGCCCATCACTTTTTTATAACTAATTATGCGGAAATAATTGTGAAAGAAACATGGGAAAAGATTAATAAAGAAATAAGAATATGTGTATATAAAGAACCCGTTTTATCTGATTTTTTTGAGCAGTCGGTACTTAATCATGCATCTCTAGATGAATCTCTTGCGTTTATACTCGCTAAACTATTAAGCGAACCCATTGCAACTTTTGAGATCCTAACAGAAATTTTTCTTGAAGTATTTTGCAAGGACAAAAAAATATTAGAGGCTACTGAAAAAGATCTATTGGCAGTGCTAGAGCGCGACTCAGCATGTAATGAACTTCATTTACCTTTACTCTATTTTAAAGGCTTTCACGCCCTTCAAATACATCGTGTTGCCCATTGGTTGTGGATACAGAATAGAAAATCATTAGCGCTCTACCTCCAGAATCGGACTTCTTGCATCTGCGGAGCCGATATTCATCCTGCGGCGCAGCTTGGGAGCGGAATCATGCTAGACCACGCTACGGGATTGGTTATTGGAGAGACATCTGTAGTTGGAAACAATGTTTCCATTCTTCAATCAGTAACTCTTGGAGGAACGGGGAAGCAGGAAGGCGACAGACATCCCAAAATAGGTAATTGGGTACTAATTAGTGCTGGAGCTAAAATTCTCGGTAATATTACGATTGGAGATGGCGCTAAAGTAGGTGCTGGAAGTGTTGTTTTAAAAGATGTACAAGCTCATACCACGGTCGCTGGAGTTCCCGCCATTCCTGTAGGCAAACCATCCAGTCAACAACCTGCCGCAGAAATGGATCATGACTTCGAAATAAAGTAAATTTTTGTTTCAAAGCTATATATGATACTTAGGAGATAATTCCTGAACAGCGTCCACAAAGGCGCTAACATTATCCGGATCCACACCTGGTGTGATACCGTGCCCCAAATTAAATACATGCCCAGTACCTTTGCCAAAATTTTCTAAGATATGTGCAACTTCTTCTCTTATGCGTTTAGGCGAGGAGAATAATATTGCCGGATCCATATTGCCTTGCAAGGCTACTAGACCACCTACTTGCGAACGAGCATTTTTAATATCAGTCGTCCAGTCAATTCCAATCGCATGCGCTCCTGTCTCGGCTATAAAAGGCAACCACTGCCCACCTCCTTTTGTAAACAAAATTACTGGTACTGAAGACCCTGCTAATGTGACTGAAAGCTGCTCGATTATGCGCTTCATATAAGCCAAGGAAAAATCTTTGTATCCTTGCGAACTAAGACTGCCTCCCCAAGTATCAAAAATCTGGACCGCTTGAACACCCGCTGATATTTGCGCACCTAAATAGTCTGCTACTGCATCCGCCAAAATACCCAACAGTGAATGCATTAACTCTGGTTGGCTATAAGCCATTGTTTTGATTTTTGCAAAATCTTTGGAAGAGCCACCTTCAACCATGTATGTTGCTAATGTCCAGGGACTACCAGAAAATCCAATTAACGGAACATCTCCATTTAGTTCCTTTCGAATAGCTCTAACAGCATTCATTACATAACTTAAATCATCCTCAGCCTTAATTGATTTGAGATTCTTGACATCTGATTCATTATTGATGGATTTACGAAATCGAGGACCTTCGCCTTCCTCAAAGTAAAGGCCTAAACCCATTGCATCTGGAACAGTTAATATATCTGAGAAAAGTATTGCCGCATCCATAGAATACCTTCTAAGCGGCTGCATAGTTACTTCACAGGCCAATTCAGTATTCTTACATAGATCTAAGAATGAACCCGCTAGTCGTCTTGTCTCTCTATATTCTGGTAAATATCTACCCGCTTGACGCATCATCCAAATCGGCGTGCGATCAACAGGCTTTCTCAATAAAGCACGAAGAAATCGGTCATTTTTTAAGCTAACTATTTGTATCATTTCCAAGGTGTAAATAAGACATTAAACATTAAGTTGTGATGAGTGTCTAAAACAAGCATCAACAGTCTATCCATTTACAGACAGCTGTTTATATATTTCTAAGGCAGAGAAGTCACTTTCATTAAATAACGATCTATTTCTCTGGCAGCCCCGCGACCTTCGTTTATCGCCCAAACTACGAGGGATTGGCCACGACGGCAATCACCAGCGGCAAAGACACCGTCCACGTTGGTGCTAAAAGAACCATATCCGGCCTCATAATTGGATCTTTGGTCATACAATAAGCCAAAATTATCACTTACATAGTGCTCAGGACCTAAAAATCCCATGGCTAATAGCACCAGATCAGCCGGCCAATCGCGCTCAGACCCTTCTATATTAACCGGCCTACCCTCCTCCAACTTAACATCAATAGTGCGAACACCAACAAGATTCCCAGTTGAATCACCAATAAAGCTGGCAGAACTAATTGAATAAACGCGAGGATCATTTCCAAATATTCTAGTTGACTCTTCATGCCCGTAATCTGACTTAAAAATTCTTGGGAATGTAGGCCAAGGATTATTTGACGATCTTTCAGCTGGTGGTTTAGGAAATAATTCAAAATTTACTAGGTTTTTACATCCATGGCGCAAGGAGGTTCCAATACAGTCTGTGCCAGTATCACCACCCCCGATCACTATTACATTCTTATCTTTTGCAGAAATATACCTGCCATCTTTATGATTTGAATCAAGCAGACTCTTTGTATTAGCCGTCAGAAAGTCCATGGCGAAATGAATCCCACTTAGATTTCTTCCTGGAATATCTAAATCTCGAGGTACTGTCGCTCCGGTCGATAATAATACTGCATCGAAATCTTCGAGGATTTTATTAACCGATGATCCCTCGTAACCAACATTTGTTTCGGTCAAAAATCTGATCCCCTCTTGGCGCAGTAAACTAATGCGTCTTTCAACAACTTCTTCTTTTGACAGTTTCATGTTTGGAATTCCATACATGAGCAACCCGCCAATCCGGTCTGCTCTTTCGAAAACAGTCACTGAATGACCTGCCTGGTTAAGTTGGTCCGCAGCCGCTAGTCCAGCTGGCCCTGAACCAATCACAGCAACAGATTTGCCACTTCTATTTCTTACGTTCCTAGGTTTAATCCAACCTTCAGAAAAACCTTTATCAACAATGGTCATTTCAATATTTTTAATCGCTACAGCAGGATCAGTAATCCCAAGGACACAAGCACCTTCACAAGGAGCGGGACAAACTCTACCAGTAAATTCAGGAAAGTTATTCGTCTTATGTAGACGATCAAGTGCTTCCATCCATTGATCCTGATAAACCAGATCGTTCCATTCAGGAATTAGATTATGTATTGGACAACCATCATTTGATTGACAAAAAGGTATGCCACAGTCCATGCATCTCGCACCCTGTGTCATCAAACGTTCAGAGTCATCTTCATCATAGATTTCTTTAAAATCTACCAGCCGTTCCATCGGATCTCGATACGGCGAAGGGTCTCTGTCAAACTCTAAAAATCCGGTGGTCTTACCCATCAGTAAAAATATCTACCATAAAAATTTAAGCACTTTTTGACTGCTGCTCCCTCTCTTGAAGAACTCTTTTGTACTCCACAGGCATGACTTTAACAAAACAGGTGAAACTATCATCCCATGTGTCTAGGATTTGCTTTCCAATGCGTGATTCTGTATAGACTACATGTCTGTGGATTAGATTTCTGACATATCTTTCCTCTGTGCCTAATTCAATGGTTTCAAGCTCTACGGAATCCAAATTACACGAAGATTCAAATTTACGCTCTGGATCCCATACGTAAGCTATACCTCCGCTCATTCCAGCTGCAAAATTTCGACCTGTCTCACCTAAAATAACTACACTGCCGCCAGTCATATACTCGCAAGCATGATCACCAACACCTTCCACAATCGCCACTGCGCCGCTATTTCTTACACAGAATCGTTCCGCCGCGATGCCGCTAAAAAAGGCTTCTCCAGAGGTTGCACCATACAAAGCAACATTGCCGACAATAATGTTTTTTTCAGCTAAAAACTGACTATCTTTAGGAGGATAAACAATTACTCTGCCGCCAGATAAACCTTTTCCAATGAAGTCATTCGCATCGCCCTCCACTTCAAGTGTTACTCCTTTAGCTAGCCAGCAACCCAAACTCTGCCCAGCACTTCCGCTAAACTTAAAATGAATAGTATCGTCTGGTAACATTTTAGAACCAACTTCACGAATTATCTTATGTGACAACATGGCTCCAACTACTCGATTTGTATTAACGATATCTAGTTGTTCAGCCACTTTTTCGCCTCTTAGCAACGCTGGCTGCGACAGCTGAATTAATTTATTGTCTAAACTCTTGTCTAAACCATGATTTTGAGAGTGAAGTGCATAGGTACCCGTGAAATCGGGTGGCTGAACAGCGGCAGATAAAATATTAGATAAGTCAAGTCCATTTGTTTTCCAATGACGAAGTGCATCATCCACTTCCAACAGATCAACTCTACCTATTAATTCGTTTATAGTTCTAATTCCAAGTTCTGCCATAATTTGTCGTAATTCTTTCGCAACCATGAACATATAGTTAACTACATGCTCAGGTGCACCCTTAAACTTTTCCCTAAGCTTAGGATCTTGCGTCGCAATACCGACAGGACAAGTATTTAAGTGACACTTTCTCATCATTATGCAACCAAGAACAATTAATGGCGCTGTGGCAAAGCCGAACTCCTCAGCACCTAATATGGCTGCAATAGCAACATCTCTGCCTGTCTTAAGTTGACCATCTGTTTGCAATACTACTCTTGAGCGGAGATTATTAAGGACAAGTGTCTGGTGTGTTTCGGCAATTCCCAACTCCCACGGCACTCCTGCATGCTTTATAGAGGTCAACGGTGAAGCTCCGGTTCCTCCAGATCCACCTGCTATAACTATATGATCGGCCCTTGCTTTGACCACACCAGCAGCTACCGTTCCAACTCCAACTTCTGCGCCAAGCTTTACACTAATCCTCGCGTCCGGATTCCCATTTTTTAAATCGTGAATTAATTGCGCCATATCCTCTATAGAATAAATATCATGATGCGGAGGCGGGCTAATCAAACCCACTCCGGGTGTCGAATGACGTAATTTAGCAATATATTCATCCACTTTGCCTCCAGGTAGCTCTCCTCCTTCTCCTGGCTTCGCACCTTGAATTATCTTTATTTGAATTTCGTCCGCGTTAGATAAGTAGTCAATGGTGACCCCAAATCTACCACTAGCTACTTGTTTAATAGCCGATCGTTTTGAATCACCATTAGCCATGGGAGTAAAACGCTCTGAATCTTCTCCACCTTCACCAGTATTCGATTTTCCACCCATACGATTCATGGCTATCGCCAAGGATTCATGCGCATTTGCACTGATAGATCCAAAACTCATTGCTCCAGTGGCAAATCTTTTTACAATCTCTTTGATCGATTCAACATCATCTAAAGGAATACTCTTTGTTTTTTTAAAGTCTAACAAACCTCTCAAAGTGGCATTTTTAGTATTTTCTTCATTTACTTTTTTGGAGAACTGCCAATAGGCTTGTTCGTTATTGTCACGAGCAGCCTCCTGAAGAGTCGAGACTGAGAATGGATCCCACATATGAGCATCACCATTACGACGCCAATGAAAATCTCCTGGGTTAGGCAAGGAATTGATAGGAATGATATTGCTCTTTGGATATCCCAAACTATGACGTCGCTCCATCTCCTCGGCAAGAACTTTCATCCCCACACCTTCCACTCTGCTGGCAGTACCCTTAAAGGCAAGATCAACGACTTCAGCAGCCAATCCCACAATTTCAAAAATCTGAGCTCCTTTATAGGATTGCAGTGTTGATATCCCCATCTTTGCCATAACTTTTAGCATGCCTTTACCTACCGCTTTTTTATAAGCCGCCACCACATCTTCGTCACAAGAAAGATGCTGAATTCCATCTAACCTGCCAGCTTGTCGCGCATCCCACAAAGCCTCAAAAGCCAGATATGGATTAACTCCATCCACCCCATAACCAAATAGAAGACAGTGGTGATGGACTTCTCTCGCTTCACCAGTTTCTAGAATTAGACCAATACGAGTACGAGTGGTTGCTTTAACCAAAGCATGATGAGTAGTACCGACCGCTAGGAGAGAACTAATTGGAACTCTGTCAGACCCAGCACCTCTATCTGACAGAACGATTATACTACTGCCATCTTCAACTGCTTTATGCGCCTCAACTACTATTCTTTGCAAGGATTCTAATAAACCGTCATGACCTGAATTTGCTGGGAAAGTGATATCTATAGTTTTGGCATACCACCCTTTGTGATCGAGATTTTTTATTGCTGCCAATTCGGAATTTGAAAGTATTGGATGAGGTATTTGTAATCGCTCCGCATGCTCAGGCGAAGGCTTCAGCAAATTTTTTTCTGGCCCGATATAACACCCCAAGGCCATAATCACTTCTTCACGAATTGAATCAATTGC
>JAQWLX010000112.1 GCA_029247075.1 Halieaceae bacterium
GCAGGGTTTTATTGTCGATGAATGGAATCGAGAAGAAGGTGGTGGAGGAAGAAGCCAAGTTCTTACAAATGGCAAGATCTTTGAGAAGGCAGGTGTAAACTTCTCACTAGTTACCGGAGATAACTTGCCTCCAACTGCTAGCGCCTCTCGACCTGAGCTGGCCGGACGCAGCTTCAAGGCGATGGGCGTATCACTGGTCATCCATCCTAGAAATCCTTACGTACCTACTTCTCACGCTAACGTTCGATTTTTCGTGGCAGAAAAACAAGGAGAAAACCCTATCTGGTGGTTTGGTGGAGGCTATGATCTAACGCCATACTATGGCGTTAAAGAGGACTGTATTCATTGGCACAGAACAGCAGAAGGAGTATGTTCTCCATTCGGCGATAGTGTTTACCCTCGCTACAAAAAATGGTGTGACGAGTATTTTTATTTAAAGCATCGTAAAGAGCCGCGTGGGATAGGAGGCCTCTTTTTTGACGATCTAAATGAGTGGGGATTTGAGAAGAGCTTTTCCTTCCTACAAGCGGTCGGAGATTCCTACATCTCCGCTTATCTGCCGATAGTGCAGCGAAGGAGAGAGGAAAATTATGGGGATCGTGAGCGAGAATTTCAGTTGTATCGACGAGGCCGTTACGTAGAGTTCAACCTGGTCTATGACCGCGGTACCTTGTTCGGTCTGCAGTCTGATGGTAGAACCGAGTCAATATTAATGTCACTGCCCCCCTTGGTGAGATGGGAATACGACTATAGGCCAAAGAGCAGTTCTCCAGAAGAAGAACTAACCTCTTATTATCTTAAACCGAGAGACTGGCTATTAGATCAATCTTTACCAGATGCTCATCAGATTTAAGTTTTCATTAGAGACGAACTAACCAATATGGATAAAGAAAAGGTCTTTGCCGTTTTTGGTAATCCAATAAAACATAGTTTGTCGCCAGTTATTCACGCCGCTTTTGCAGATCAATTCTCTATCTCTTTGAAATATACAGCAGAGCTTATTGAGTCCCATGATTTTGAAGATTCTGTGGAACGTTTTTTTGCTGCGGGAGGTTGTGGAATTAATGTAACCGTTCCATTCAAGTCCGAGGCCTTTCAAGTCGCTGCAAAAGCAAGTCAGCGAGCAGATAGAGCTGGAGCTGCAAATACGCTGCTTAGCAAAAAGAACGCAATAGTATGTGACAATACGGACGGTGCAGGCTTGGTGTGTGATCTAAAAGAAAACTTATCATGGGTTATAAAATCAAAACGTATTTTAGTGATTGGGGCTGGCGGGGCGGCACAAGGAATATTGGAGGTACTCTTAAAAGAAGATCCTAAGTATATCCATATAGCTAACCGAACAAAAAGCAAGGCGGTCGATTTGGCAAGGCAATTTTCTGATCTTGGTTCGGTAGAGGGAGCTGGAATTGATGACATTGTAAGCGAGCGCTATGATCTCGTTTTTAATGCTACATCTGCTGGCGTAAAACAAGAGCCGCTAATCTTGCCAACTAGCCTCGTTAACGAAAAGGTGTGTTGTTATGATCTTGCATATGGTTCAGCACCAACTGAATTTAAAAATTGGGCTGCAGAGCGGAACCCTATGGGGCTGACTGATGGTCTAGGCATGTTAGTCGAACAAGCCGCAGAATCTTTTTTTCTTTGGCACGGAGTCCGACCCAATACAAAACTGCTTTTAAACCAACTGAGAACAAATCAGCTATCATAGGGAATTGGTAAAATATCTCTTAGCTGAGAAATTGATTTTGAATATAGATAAAACCCAAAGGCGCTTTATAGCGGCAGCAGTTTGTCCAAACTGTGGATTGTCTGACAAGATTTTTGTAAATCTGGCTGACGATGCGATAGCCTGTGTTTCATGCGACTTTTATGAAAAACGCCCGTCTGATAAGGAAAATATAAATCGTGGGGTTACAGGCATTGAGAAATCTAAATCATCCAATGTACAATCCGCACCTGATCTGGTTAGGCTAATAGACGATTAATTGTATAAGCGTATGGTTATTGGAAAAAAATTACTTCTAGCAACATGTGTTTTTGCCACAAGTTCACTGGTTGTCGGAGCTGAATCAGAACTTGTGAGCCAATCATCGAAAGATTTTAGGTTGATGCTATTTGGTTTTTGCATCATTGTGTCTGTTATAGTATTCAGCGTTTTATTCTATTCAACTGTTTACCATAGAAAATCGGCAAATTTCGCACAGTCAAATTTCCATAAGAAATTGGGTACAGAAGTTGTATGGATTTTATTGCCGATATCGATGTTGGTTGGGATGGCGATTCCCTCTACGTTCAATGTTATAGGGCTTGATGGATTAAGTGAGTTCAAAAAGCAAGCTTACGCTGCGCTGAGCGGAGATCGTGCTAAAGAAGAAGTATTAAAAAACAGGCCAAAGCCGCTTTAACAAGGCCTTTAATCTACAGTCCCTTTTTGATTGAACAATCATACATTTATTATCTGGCTAGGCTTATATAAGTGAAATTTTTCTTTGACTGGCAGAGAATATTTGTCACTATAATTCTATTCCCTATGTTTTGTGGTTTAGGCATTTGGCAGTTGGATAGGGCCGAAGAAAAACGCTTATTAAAAAACCTCCTTGTAGAGAGGCAGGGCTTATCAGCCAGGATTTTCTCGTGGAAAGTCATGGACGATCACGAGCAGAGCTTGCAGCAGTTACCAATTCAAGTCACCGGTACTTTCTTGCCAGATAGCAGAATCTTCTTAACTCACCGAATTCGGTTAGGAAAAGTCGGTTCAGATGTGGTTGAACCAATGATTTTGTCAGACGGTTCCGGTGCTGTTTTGGTAAATCGAGGATGGATACCACAAACTATTGGAGAGCGGGGCTCGAGCCTGAAAACAGATCAGCTGGGTGAGTTGACTTTTACTGGAAAAATACATGTGCCTCAAGGGAAGGCCCCGCCGTTATTGTCAGAAAAACTTGAAGGTCCGTGGCCCCTAAAAATTCGGACCGTGAGTGTGAGTGATTTAGTAGAGAGGCTCTCGGATCGACTTGGTATTCAAGTGTTTCCCCATATTGTGCGAATTGACCCCAATCAAGCTGGCAGCCTTGAAGCAAACTGGCCCGAGGTGCAAGTTCGTTCAGGTGGTCATATTGGCTATGCACTGCAGTGGTTTGCTATGGCGTTTGTTACTTTAGCCGTATTTGTTTTCCGCAGTACTAACTTAAATCAATCTTTTAATAGGATCGATACGTAACTGGAAAGCTAAGCTTGAAAAATGTTTTAAATAGTCCTCGTCTTTTCTAGGGAAAATCCCATATTTCACTCTGGCTTTGCAAGAGAGCATTTTATTTTAAAAATAATACCTTCGTAGAGGCCACGTTAACGGCCACGGTGTTAGACTGTGCGTACCGCAAATTGGCGAAAGCCTGGCAAAGTCTAGACATGGAAAAAGCAATACACGATCAATCGGCTAGTTTTAAAGATTATTTGGAGTTAACCAAGCCGACCGTTGTAGCGTTGATGCTACTAACGTCGGTTGTTGGGATGCTTATGGCTGTTCCGGGCCTGGTTCCCACCAAAATTTTAATTCTTGGAAATTTGGGAATCGCACTATGTGCGGCATCTGCAGCCACGCTAAATCATCTCGTTGATAGAGCTGTTGATAGAGTCATGAGTCGCACGAGAAATCGACCCATTGCCCAACGTCGAGTGGGAAATTTTGAAGCGATAGTCTTTTCAGGAATATTAGGCATAGTCGGTTTCTGGATTCTACTTACCAAAATAAATGCACTTACTGCGTGGCTAACGCTCGCCTCATTATTGGGCTATGCTTTGATTTATACGGTGTTTTTAAAGCGTGCGACACCTCAAAATATTGTGATTGGCGGATTGGCTGGGGCAACGCCGCCATTGCTGGGATGGACCGCGGTCACTGGGCAAGTAGAAAGCGATTCACTACTTTTAGTATTGATAATTTTTGCGTGGACACCGCCTCACTTCTGGGCCTTGGCAATACATCGTAAAGATGACTATGCAGCGGTTGATATACCGATGCTGCCAGTGACCCACGGAACGATATTTACTCGACTACATATCTTTTTATACGTGATCTTAATGGTAGTTACTTCTCTCTTGCCTTACGCGTCCGGCATGAGCGGAGAAATTTATCTAGTGGCAGCATTGTTACTTGGAGGTCGATTTTTGTGGCTATCTGCTGAACTAATGCGTGATGAAAACTCAACTATTGCCATGCATAATTTTAAATTCTCAATTACTTACTTGATGGTTTTATTCGTCGTCATGTTGATTGATCATTATTTAATTCCTCTTGGTTTAATTTAAAGCTTAACAGTCACAAAAACTTAAATAGACGATTAACAAAAACTAACATGGACGTTTGCACTGAATGACAGAGCTAAAATTTTTTTTATATGTCGAAGACTGAAGCACCGCAACCTCTAGTCCTGGTCGATGGTTCCTCCTATCTTTACCGGGCATTTCATGCATTGCCTCCGCTGACCAATTCAAGTGGCCAGGCAACAGGTGCGATCAAGGGCGTGGTAAGCATGTTGCGAAGATTATGTCAGGATTATCCGACCAGCACAGTCACGGTGATCTTTGACGCAAAGGGAAAAACATTTAGGGACAAGCTTTATGGAGAATACAAGGCAAACCGCCCGCCAATGCCCGACGAGCTTCGTGAACAAGTTGACCCTCTGAATTCAATTGTGGAAGCGATGGGATTGCCGCTCCTAATAATACCTGGCGTAGAAGCAGACGATGTCATTGGCACGCTCGCGAAGCAAGCCAGTGCGATTGGCAGATCAGTTCTCATATCTACCGGCGATAAAGATATGGCGCAGCTTGTAGATCAAAATATTACGCTTGTTAACACAATGACTGATACGTTGTTAGATGAAGCCGGAGTGTTAAAGAAATTTGGAATTCCTCCAAGCCTAATTATCGATTTTTTAGCGCTTATGGGAGACAAGGTTGACAACATCCCAGGGGTGCAAGGTGTTGGAGAGAAGACTGCGCTTGCGCTTTTACAGAACCTCGGCGGTATCGAAGACATTTATAACTCTTTAGATAAAGTGGAGAGCTTGCCTGTTAGGGGCGCTAAAACTTTAGTATCTAAACTTGAATCTAGCAGAGATTTGGCAGAACTTTCTTACAAGTTGGCTACTATAAAAACCGATGTTGAGCTTCAGACCGATATAAATGGATTGGTGCATGGAAAAGGTGACAATGAAAAACTTCTGGAGTGCTACCAACAGCTAGAATTCAGGAGCTGGACGGAAGAGCTGCTTGCGAGCAACACAACTGATGCTGAAGTTTCGGCTGCTATACAAAGTAAATATTCCACGATTTTTTCGAAGGCAGAGTTTGAGCTTTGGCTCGCTCGTTTGCAGGCGTCAAATCTATTTGCTTTTGATACTGAAACCACATCACTTAATTATATGAAAGCTGAAGTCGTTGGTGTTTCGTTTTCAGTAAATTCCGGCGAAGCTGCTTATGTGCCTTTCGCCCATGCCTACCCTGGTGCACCAAAACAATTAGATAGAGACTGGGCCCTTAAGAAACTTAAACCTCTACTTGAAGATTCTAAGAGGGCTAAGGTGGGCCAGAATCTTAAGTATGATGCGTCGGTCTTGGCTAACCATGGAATAGTATTGGAAGGAATAAAGTACGATACGATGCTGCAGTCATACGTTTTGGATTCGACTGGCAGCCGGCACGACATGGACAGTCTTGCACTAAAATACCTTGGTCATAAAACCACTCACTTTGAGGATATAGCTGGCAAAGGAGCCAAGCAGCTTACGTTCGATCAAATACCGTTAGAAGTGGCGGGACCTTATGCGGCGGAAGATGCGGACATTACTATGCGGCTGCATGAAGTGTTTTGGCCGAAAATAGAGAAAGAGAAAAAACTAATACGCCTATTTAATGAAATAGAGGTACCGCTTGTCCCGATTCTGTCACGTATAGAAAGAAAAGGCGCCCTGCTAGATATCGATTTACTAGCCGAGCAAAGTCGAGATTTGGAAACACGAATCTTGGAGCTAGAAAAAGAGGCGCATGAAATTGCTGGTCAGGCATTTAATTTAGGTTCGCCCAAGCAGCTTGGAGAAATCCTATTTGAAAAGTTAGAGCTTCCCGTTGTCAAGAAGACTCCTAAGGGTGCGCCTTCTACAGCTGAAGATGTATTGGTCGAGCTTGCTCTTGATTATCCGCTTCCAAAATTATTACTCGAGCACAGGAGCCTTAGCAAGCTTAAATCTACTTATACCGACAAGTTGCCTATGATGGTATCTGAGATTTCCGGGCGAGTTCACACATCTTATCATCAAGCTGTTACGGCGACCGGGCGCTTATCTTCATCGGAACCAAACCTGCAGAATATACCGATACGAACAGAGGAGGGTCGTCGAATACGAAAGGCTTTCATCGCTCCACCGGGATTTACGCTGGTTGCTGCAGATTATTCACAGATAGAGCTGCGAATAATGGCACATTTATCTAAGGACGCTGGACTGCTGTCGGCATTTAATGAAGATAGGGATGTTCACACAGCTACAGCAGCCGAGGTATTTGAAGTTAATCAAGATGCTGTTTCGGGTGAACAGAGGCGAAAGGCAAAAGCGATTAACTTTGGACTCATTTATGGGATGTCCGCCTTCGGTTTGGCTAAACAGCTAGGGCTGGGTCGAAATCAAGCGCAAGAATATATAGATCGATATTTTGCTAGATATCCTGGTGTGAAAGACTATATGGATGCAACTAGGGAAGTCGCTCATGAGCAAGGTTTTGTGGAGACACTATTTGGTCGAAGGCTATACCTGTCGGAAATTAATGCTAGAAATAAGATGCGTCAGCAGGCTGCGGAACGCACAGCAATCAATGCCCCCATGCAAGGCACAGCGGCTGATATTATTAAAAAAGCAATGCTAAATGTTGATCGCTGGCTCCTTAACGAGAATGTTGATGCTTCGATCATAATGCAGGTACATGATGAATTGGTATTAGAAGTGAACGAGTCCATATTGGAATCTCTGATTGTGGAAGTTAACGCGCTGATGTCAGGTGCGGCTAGCCTGGACGTCCCCTTAGTGGTTGATGTTGGTTTTGGAGAAAATTGGGATGAAGCTCACTGAGATACCTAATTTAATTTTTCAATACTTATTCTGAATCAATTGTGGTTAACCAAAAGCTAAGAGTCTCAATAAGCTCAGAGAGGCCAGTATTTTTTTCTGCAGAAAAAAGCTGAACAGAAATAAGACCGCCGTAAACTTCTATTTTACTGCTAACGGCGAGCAATGCTGCCTTTGCTGGCCCTTTTTTCATTTTGTCACTTTTTGTCAGTAAAATATGGGTTGGCATTTGAGCAGCCATCGCCCAAGCCAGCATTTGTTGATCGAATGGTTGCAAAGGATGGCGACAGTCCATAAGAAGTATCAGCCCCCTCAGGCTTTGCCGATATTTAAGGTAATTTTCCATCAAACGATTCCAGTCTCGCTTTGTTTTTTCTGGAACCTTTGCAAAGCCATAACCTGGTAAATCTACCAGGCGACAGCCCTCAGACAAATTAAAAAAATTCAGCAACTGGGTCCTCCCGGGTGTTTTTGAGGTGCGTGCTAGTTTCTTATTACCCGTTAAGCAGTTGATGGCGCTTGATTTCCCTGCGTTTGATCGGCCCGCAAATGCGACTTCTCCACCTGAATCGTCTGGACACTGACTTATTTTTGCAGCACTAATAAGAAAAGAGGTTGCTCGAAAGTTTAGTAGTCGGGTAGAGTCGTCTGGTGGAGCGTTCATTGAACATCACTTTTTTAGAGGCTTTTTTCCGTATATAATGCCGCCCCAGCTGATTAGGACGTCAATTACGGTGGTTTGGGCAGATTATTCTGCAAAGGTCAATTTACCCAGTTTCCAGAGGTCTTACAATGACTAGATTAGTACTGGCAGCACTTTTTCTTGTTTCTAGCGTGTCTTGGGCTGATTCTGCGCCGGATAAATATGATAGAACCTGCAGAATCTGCCACGCTAATGGAGTTGGCGGAGCCCCGAAGACGGGTGATGTTGATGCATGGCGTCCGCGGCTGGAAAAGGGAATGGAGAGTTTGATCAGAGCGAGTAATAGAGGACTTAATGGAATGCCTCCGAAGGGTATGTGTTATGACTGCTCCGACCAAGACTATGAAGCGTTGATTTCCTATATGTCAACATCCGCAAGTTGAGATTTTAAGGGTAAATGATCATGATTAATCTGAGGATGCTATTCGTTACTTTGTTAGCGATTTTAGCTGCAAATGTGTTTGCCGCAGAGCCGCTAAAAGGGAATCCCGGATCAGGGAAAGCAAAGACAATGATTTGTGGTGGCTGCCATGGAGTTGATGGAAATAGTCTTGTGCCAATGTTTCCGAAGCTGGCTGGGCAGGGCGAGAAATATTTACTGAAGCAGCTTCTCGATATAAAAGAAGGTCGTCGACCCATTCCTACCATGATGGGTCAGTTGGATAGTATGTCTGAACAAGACCTTGCTGATATTGCTTCATATTATGCTTCTCAGGATGTTTCCATAAACTATGCAGACCCAGATAAAGTAGAGCTGGGTGAGCAAATTTATAGGTCAGGGATATTGAGCCGTAATGTGGCGGCATGCACCGCATGTCATTCACTCAATGGTAAGGGAAATGCACCCGCCGGCTTTCCGTCTTTGGGCGGGCAGCACCCTGATTATATAGCGACTCAGTTAAAAATGTATCGTAAGGGTTATGAGGATGACGCAGGGCGCACAAATGATGGTGATAGTAAGATCATGAGAACGACAGCTTTTTCGTTAAGCGATCTAGAAATCGAGGCCGTGTCAAGCTATGCGGCGGGCCTTTACTGAATTTTAAAGAGCTAGTTGAGGCGGCGATGGCCGCCTTTTTTGACTGAAATTGAACGGAGTCTCGTAATTTTAGTCTAAGTAGAATACTGAAACTGGAGGTGAGGAAAATGTTTCGAGCTTTTCTGACAAGTTTGTTATTAACTCTGGGGGCCATGAATTTTGCGGTGGGTCAGCCTTGGAATGAAGGTGAGCATTATGATGCCGTCTCGCCGGTCTTGAGAACCTCCAATCCTGAAAAGATAGAGGTTATGGAATTTTTTTGGTTCGGCTGCGGACATTGCTATACCTTCGAACCATTATTAGCTGCTTGGAAAAAAACCTTGGCTGATGATGTGATGTTCAAGGGCTCGCCAGCAATTTGGAATTCAACAATGGAGATTCATGCTAAGGTATTTTATACCGCTGAAGTGCTTGGTATTTCCGAAAAGATAAACCCAGTTATTTTTAGAGCAATTAATCAGGATCGCAGGCCGCTAACATCTGAGTCAGATATTGCCACATTGTTCGAGTCCAGCGGGGTGCTGAGGAGCGATTTCTTTGATGCATTTAATTCTTTTGGGGTGGGAAGCCAGGTTCGTCAGGCTAAGTCTCGTGCACGGTCAGCAAAAATTACAGGCACCCCAGAAATAGTTATTAATGGTAAGTATCGAATAAGCACAAGGAAAGCAGGAAACCAAACAAATATGCTCAAGATAGCCGATTATCTTATAGAGAAGGAGCGCGGGTCAGCGGGAAGCTAACTAGCATAATCCTGAAAGCCATTAAGTTTGCGTGTGTCCTTAACCAGCTCAAGCACATGTTTTCAGCTTTATCGATTTCATTAACGCTATTGCCTAGCACGGTCTAGATTAATGAATTATTTGCAATATACCAGATTCACTTTTACTGCCCTGACCCTCCTGCTGATTTTATCCGAATCTGGTTTTTCTACACCGCCTGCTAAGCTACTTAGTCATCCCTATCAAGTCGTTATAGAACGAGATCTCCGAGGTGTCCCGCATGTTATTGGGATGCGTGATGTGGACGCCGCCTTTGGTCTGGCTTATGCGCAGGCGGAAGATCATTGGGCATTGATTGAGTCTGCCATTCCTTTTTATAGAGGAAACAGGGCAAGTTTCGTCGGCAAGGAGGCTGCGCCAACAGATTTTATCGTTAAGTGGCTCGACATTTGGGGAGCCATAGATTCAGGTTATGAAACTCAACTTGGAGAGGCCAGCAAGGCATATTTGGAGGCTTTTGCTGAAGGGCTAAACTATTATGCCTCAATTCACCCAGAGGAAGTTACCCTCGATGTATTGCCGGTCACAGCACAAGATCTTGTGGCGGGTTATATGGTTCAACATTTACTCTTTTATGGATTCGATTCTACGTTAGAGGAACTCAACCAACCTACCCGGCAGCGTCAAGTTGGTAAATCACCAGGTGTTAATCGCGATGGATTGCCGGTTGGCTCTAATGCGTTCGCGGTCGCTCCTTCTTATAGTGAAGATGGTGCCACTAGAATAGCTATTAATTCTCATCAGCCTACCACTGGGCCAGTTGCTTGGTACGAGGCGCATATAAAAAGTGGGGAGGGTCTGGATATTATGGGCGGCTTGTTCCCGGCTAGCCCAACCATTGGAGTGGGGTTTAATAGGCATGTCGCTTGGGCGGCGACCGTTAACAAACCAGATCTAGTGGATGTATTTTTGCTAGACATGGATCCTGATGATTCGATGCGCTATCGCGTGGATGGCCAGTGGCTTAGCTTAAGAAGTAGAGAAGTTCCATTGAGGATCAAGCTGTTTGGATTTCTTAATTGGACCTTCAAGCGAGAAGTTTTAAGTTCTATTCATGGGCCGGTTTTAAGGACGGACCATGGGGTCTATGCGGTGCGTTATGCTGGTGCGGGAGAGATGCGCCAGATAGAGCAGTGGCTTGCGATGTCAAAAGCCCAAAATTTAGAGGAGTGGCGCGATGCGATGCGGCTTCATCGCTTTGCCAGCTTTAACTTCGTTGCTGCAGATTCAGGTGGCAATATTATGTTTGTGCATAATTCGATGACGCCGAATCGGGTATCAGGTTTTGACTGGTCTGAATATTTGCCTGGGGATAGAAAAGAATTGATTTGGGATTCGTACCTTCCCTTTGATGCACTGCCCCAACTTTATAACCCTAAGTCGGGTTATGTTCATAGTGCGAATCAAACGCCCTTTAAGGTGACCGCGGCGCCCTACAATCCGGACATTTCCAAATTTAGCATCGAAGACGGTTTCCCCACGCGGATGACCAATAGGGCCGATAGAGGACTCGAACTGTTGTCATCGTTAGGCCCCATCTCCGCAAAAGAATTTGATGAAATCAAACATGATAAAGCGTATTCGACAAATTCTCGTGCTGCTAGATATGTTCAGAGTGTGGTTGCCTTGCCTCTGAGCGATAAAATCGCTGATCGTTATCACGATGCGCAACGACATCTCTCAAATTGGGATTTATCTACCGATTTAGATAATCGTGGCGCTGCGCTTGGAACCTGCATTATTGGAGGCGAATGGCTTGCGGAGCAGGCGGGCGATCCGTCTCCGGATCCGTTTTCTGAACTGAAACGTTGTACCGATGTATTACTTAAGGCTAAGGGACGCATAGACCCACTTTGGAGTGACGTTAATCGGCACGTAAGAGGCGGAATGAATCTTCCTGTTGCTGGCGGCCCCGATACGCTTCGAGCCATATATGGGTTGGGCTTGGAAGAGGACGGATTTTTAACCAACGTCGCCGGTGATGGCTTGTATTACCTTGTCGAGTGGGATAGTCAGGGAAGACAATCTATAAGAGGGACTCACCAATATGGCTCGGCTACCCTGGACTCGAGTTCGCCTTATTACTCAGATCAGGCTCAGGATTATGTGGATGAGAAGTTACATGACCCTCTTTTTGCCGAAGATACTAGAAAGGATAGGGTGTTAAGGCGCTATTCACCATAATCGAGTAATTGGGAAAAAGCCGTTCGTAGTGATTTATCGCTTGGATTTGTCTGAGTTTTTGATATATTCAATCATTCGATAGTGCGTTTAAAATAACTAAGTGCAGCTTATGCAATTTAGTGAGGTCGTCGACCGCTCTTTTTGCAATTTTTATAAGGGGAAGTAGCTGCACATTAATAAGAGTTTCTCAGGGGGAAGTTCCATGAAATCATTTTTTAACAAGTTCGCACTTGTGTCGCCGATGTTGGCTTTGGTATTTGCGGGTCAGGTTTTTGCCCAAGCTGGTGAGCTTGAAGAGATCATTGTTACGGCAGCAAAACGCGAAGCAAGTATCCAGGATATTTCAATTGCGGTGACCGCTTATAGTCAGGAAGGTCTCGAAGCGCGTCTTATTAGCGATGCGATGACTTTGCAGTTTAATGTGCCAAACATGCACTTTTCCCGTGGTAACTTTTCAGCAGGTGGCTCTCCACGCATACGTGGTATCGGTAATAGTGCGATTGGTTCCGCAGGCGATGCCGGGGTTGGGGTCCACATAAATGGTTCTTATCTAAGTGCTAGTCGTTTGCATGAACTTCAGTACTTTGATGTAGAGCGTGTGGAGGTGCTCCGCGGCCCTCAGGGTACGTTATATGGTCGAAACACAACCGGAGGTGCACTAAATGTTATTACCGCGAAAGCGGATACAGAAGGTGTGAGTGGCGGCTTTAGTGTCAACGTTGGAAACTACTCAGCACGTGAAATTAAGGCGCACGTTAACCTTCCTATTAATGACGAGCTAGCGGTTCGTTTTGCTGGTTTTACTCAACAGCGAGATGGTTTTCTCTATGATACCAACCTTGAAACAGACATCGACGATCGAGATGTTCAAGCGGGTCGTTTCTCCTTTTCATGGACGCCTAGCGATCGTAGCCAGGTCAACTTCATGGTCCAGCATTTTGAAGAAGATGATTCTCGTGTTCGCTCGCAGAAGCAGTCGTGTAATCAGGATACTACTGGCCTTTTAGGCTGTTTGCCCACGGGTGATCTTGGCTTTGGTGTGGCGCCAAGTGGCTCTACAATAGCGGGTGAATTGATACTTTCTCAAATAAATCCACTTTTAGGCGGCTTGCAGGCACTTTTACCTAGTTTTGGTTATCCGGCGTTACCAGGCGGGTTAATGCCGTTGAATGATTTTGCCGGTGCTGTGACGCCAGATGATATTAGAACCACACACATGGATTTCAAGCCAAAATATAATGTCGAAGAAACCATGATCACTCTCGAGTGGATTCAGGATTTTGGGGATATTACGTTCACATCACTGACAGGCTATCATGATGCCGAGTTTTATGGTTCGGAGGATGTGGACAAGACCGCTGCGACGGGTGATTGGGGTCCAGCCTTAGGATATCTTGCTGGGATTTCTGGCCTTCCGGCGTTACCTTACTTTCTCCCGGGTACCGGCAATACAGTTCCAATGTCGGCAGCATTTGCTGCTGCCGGAGCCTCCGCTCTTGCTCCATTTGCTATAGAGCTTGCTCCTGGGTTGGGTCAGGCGCTTTGGGTTGGTAACCCTTACTTGGCGCAATATGGCTCTGGAGTGAATACTCGCAACGAAGATGGAACCTTTACCAGGCATCGCAGCCTTTACTCCACTGATACATCCTGGAGTACACCAGAGCAGTTTACGCAGGAACTTAGATTGCAATCTAACTTCGATGGCGACTTTAACTTCTTGTTGGGCGCCTTCTACATGGATTTTAAGAGTGAGACGCACTATACCCTTAATAGCTCAGGCCTAGCATTGCTTTCGCAGATTATTGCTCCTGCCTTCTTGGCGGGTGCCGGATTACCGCCAGTACCGCTTTCAATGGGTGACCCAGGTGACCCTTATAGCGAAGGCAATCCTTACATGCAGGGCTACGATAATGACACCCGTGATTACAGAGCTGAGAGTTGGGCGATCTTCGGTGAGATGTATTGGGAGATGACTGATCGTTTGAGAGCCACAATTGGACTGCGTTATTCAGATGAAGAAAAGACTTCACAGCAGCGAACCTGCTATATCTTCTTCCTGCCTTGTGGACCTATGCTTGGCGGTGCGACAAATGGATATTTTTATCCAAAGTATGAAGATGATCAGGTCAGCTGGAAGCTTAATGTGAACTATCAGGCTAGTGACGATATTCTTCTCTATGCGACTTTTGCAAATAGTTTCAAGAGCGGTGGATTTAACCCCATCAGCGATAGTTCACCACTCGCATTGGCAGACCCAGCCAACCTCGGGTTCGATGCAGAAACTATTGATTCTGTTGAAATTGGATCCAAAATGACGTTACTCAACAACTCAATGCAGCTAAATGCGACGGCATTCTTTTACGACTACGGAGATATGCAGACCTCTAAAATCTTTGGTGTGACGGCGTTAAACGTAAATACCGATGTTGAAGTGATGGGTGCTGAGCTGGAGATGACTTGGATGCCGGCAGCCAATCTGGTAGTGGCGTTGCAGGGGTCTTGGTTAGATACCGAAATTCAGGACTTTGAGGACTTTGACACAACTGATCCCCTTGGCACCGGTAACTCCGATGGACTGATGAGTTGTAATTCTAACTTAGCTCTGGCGGCAGATCCCGCAAGAGGAATTCCTCCTTGTGCGGTATTTGGTGTGCCACAGAGCCAAGCAGGAAACGAGCTTTTGGGTGCGCCTGGATTTAGTTATAACCTCGGTTTGACCTATTTCATGCCGCTGGGTGAAGTTGATCTTATTCTTAGCACGAACTACTACTATCAGGATTCATACTGGTCAAGGCAGAATAATAAGCCACATGACAGGGTGCCTAGCTGATGTCTGGAATGCGACTGCAAGAATTGCGAGCTCAGAAGATGACTGGTATATCGAGGCGTGGATTAAGAATATAAATGATGATGATTTCCTGATCGGTCGATACACGTCCGCGCAGGTTCAGGGGCTATTTAAAAATAATACCTATCTGGATCCTCAGACCTACGGTCTGACCTTTGGTTACAATTGGTAATGTAGATCTTAAAAGCACTACTGAGAAAGGCGCCGATAGGCGCCTTTTTTATTATTGCTACTTCTCAAAATTAAGCACGGTTTTCCACCACAACCCGGGCAGCAGGTCGTGCCACAGCTTGAGCACTTTGGCTTCTGCGGGGAAAATAATCGGCTGATTTTTTTTGATCCCCTTAATGATGGCGTCGACAATTTTTTCTGGATTTGACAACCGACCGGATCCTTTTGCATGTTTGATGCTGCCAGGACTATCGGTGGCAAGTGTTTGATCAACCAACGGAGTGTCAACCGCGGGAGGACAAATAAGTTGTGCGCTAACTTTGGAGCCTTCATGGCGCAGCTCGTTTTGCAATATCTCAATTAGACTATTGACTGCAGCCTTGGTTGCACAGTATGCAGCCATGTTAGGTACGGGCGCGTAGCCCGCAACTGAACCAAAAGCGATTATGCGCCCAGTATTTCTAGCACGCATCCCAGGGAGAATAGCTTCAATCATGTGGTAGGTACCGAAGTAGTTAATATCGAATAATCGCCCCATGGTTTCTGAGCTCTCATCAATTACTTTATGCCCAGGCATCAACGCGGCGGCTGTCACAAGGATGTCAATTGGCCCTAGTGTTTCCTCAACCTTCCTAACGCTGTCTCTCACAATTTGATTAGATGCGACATCGCACTTGAAGCCAGCAACGTTCGGTATATCGCTGACTGTGTCGGCAAGCCCATCCTCATTGACGTCGAATATTGCAACTTGTGCTTTTTCTTCTGAGAGTCGGCGAGCGAGGACCTTTCCCATGCCGCTTGCGCCGCCAGTGATTAAGGCAACTTTCCCTTTAAAACCATCCATTTTGTTTCCTTATTCCATGTATTCCAAAGGTAGCGCGGTTCTATCCACCACCCGCCTTAACTCAAAACTAGACAGTACTGCCGATACACCCTCGATGCGAGTTAACCTCCCGAGCAGGAAGCGTTCATAATATGCCATGTCTGGCACAACGGCGGTGACCAAAAAATCGGCCGATTGCCCGGTTACCACACTGCATGAAATGACCTCTGAATAGCTCCTTATTTCCGCTTCGAAGGCTTCAAATCGGTCTGGGGTATGTCGATCCATGGTAACACTGATGTGAGCCGTGAGCTTCAGTCCGAGCATTGCTTGATCTAGTAGCGTGACATGCTCTCGGATTACTCCTGAATCTTCGAGTCGCTTGACCCTTCGTCCGCAGGGTGTGGGCGATAAGCCGGCGAGTTCAGCCAACTCTAGATTGGTAATTCGCCCATTGCTTTGCAGGGCATTGAGAATCCGCCTATCAATTCTATCTATGTTAGTTACCGGCATAGGTTAACTATAGCTTAAAAAAAGTCAAAAGTAGTGTTTATCTCTAAAATATATATTTTTATTAGATATAAATTGACAAATTTATCTAATTTTATAGATAAATTGCAATAATTCACCCTTGATAATTTGTTATCCTTCCGTGCATATTCTGGGTAGATTTATTTGGGAAGAAAATTAATGGCACAGTTTGATCACAAAAAATATGAGCCTTTTAAGTCTATAAGCCTGCCTTCTCGACGTTGGCCTGACCGTGTTCTGGATAGAGCCCCTTCATGGTGCAGTGTTGATTTGCGAGACGGCAATCAGGCATTGGTTGAGCCCATGACGACTCGCCAAAAATCCATCCTTTGGGATCAACTTGTTAAGCTGGGTTTTAAGGAAATAGAAGTTGGATTTCCATCTGCCTCGGTTCCAGATTTCGATTTCGTTCGCCAACTTATCGAAGAGAACCGTATCCCCGATGATGTCACCATACAGGTGCTAACCCAGGCTCGTCCTGAATTAATTGGTAAAACCTTTGAGGCGCTTAAGGGCGTCAAGCGCGCAATTTTGCATGTCTATAATTCTACTTCGACAGTGCAGCGTGAGCAGGTATTTGATTTAGACCGTGATGGCATAATTGAAATTGCAGTAGACGGCGCAAGATTAGTGCAAGATTGCGCCCTGAAGTATCCGGAGACGGAATGGGTTTTCGAATATTCTCCGGAGAGCTTTACGGGAACCGAACTAGATTTCGCATTGGACATATGTAATGCAGTAATCGATGTCTGGAACCCGACTAATGATCGTAAGTGCATAATTAACTTGCCAGCGACCGTGGAAATGAGCACTCCCAATGTTTATGCAGATCAGATCGAATGGTTTTGCGATCGCGTTAACCGAAGAGAAAGCGTGGTCATATCATTGCACACACACAACGATAGAGGATGTGCGGTAGCAGCAGGTGAATTAGGAATGATGGCCGGAGCTGATCGTGTAGAAGGTACGCTGATGGGCAACGGTGAGCGTACGGGAAATATGGATATTATTACCATGGCGATGAATCTATATAGCCAAGGAGTCAATCCCAATCTTGATCTGAGCAGAATGGATGAAGTCATTGAGACAGTAAAAATCTGTACACAATTGCCAGTTCATCCGAGGCACCCCTATGCCGGGGAATTAGTATTCACCGCCTTCTCAGGAAGTCATCAGGATGCGATCAAGAAGTGCTTATCCAAACAAGAAGAAACCAAATCTTGGCAAGTCGCTTATCTTCCTATTGATCCAACAGATATAGGTAGAACTTATGAAGAGGTGATACGGATAAATTCTCAGTCTGGCAAGGGTGGAATAGCCTACGTGTTGGAAAGGGACTATGGACTCATTCTACCAAGGTGGTTGCAAATCGATTTTAGTTCAGCGGTGCAAGCTTTTGCTGAAGAAAAAGAATCCGAAGTGGAATCGGATACTATTTTTGAACTCTTCCAGCAAACTTATTTTCCCGAATCTTATCGCTGGGCGCTCGGCGATTATCAG
This sequence comes from Halieaceae bacterium, assembly GCA_029247075.1. Classification (GTDB taxonomy): domain Bacteria; phylum Pseudomonadota; class Gammaproteobacteria; order Pseudomonadales; family Halieaceae; genus CABYJX01. The sequence goes on from JAQWLX010000112.1 coordinate 17,703, forward strand.
GTAAAAAGAGAGAGTGGAGTAGACCTTCTGAACGCGATGCTCCTTGTTAAAGGCAAAGCGCAGCATCCCCTGACAGGATCAGGAAATGGCGTTGTAGCGGCATTTGTAGATGCGATGCAGAAGTTTCTGGGTCAGAAAATAGTGCTGGTAGAATATAGTGAGCATGCGTTGAGTCGCAGTGCAGACGCGGAGGCAATTTGCTACATCCAATTAAATATTGACGGAGAGCGACGATGTGGGGTTGGTCGCAGCAACGATATTGTTCAAGCGTCACTGAATGGGATTCTCGGCGCAATTAATTCGGCAGCAGAGCAAAACGCGATTGATGCAGCGTGAGTTGTATTATCTAACATACTATCTTGTCTCGATAGAGACTCGATTGTTTTATGACTAATAAGCTCGATTCTCCAAATTTCAAAGATGTACTTCGAGCCCAGCATGATTTAACAGGTCTGGTAAAGAAAACACCATTGATGACCAGTAGCATACTGGCGGAAAAAGCATCGGTTAGTCGGTTATGGTTCAAGTGTGAAAATCTCCAAAACACTGGCTCCTTTAAATTCAGAGGAGCCACAAATGCGTTATGTAAATTATCTAAAGAAGGTTTCTTGCATGTGGTTGCTACCCACTCCTCTGGAAACCATGGCTCGGCATTGGCTTCGGCCGCAAAGGCAAAAGGCATACCTGCCCATATAGTAGTCCCGAACAACGCACCTTATATAAAGAAGGCAGCGATATTATCCTATGGAGCTCGCGTGACCGAGTGTGCTCCAACCTTGGCGGCACGGGAGATAGCCTTAAAAAAGGTTGTGACTAGTAACAAAGCCTCTGCAATTCATCCCTACAATGATGCCCATGTCATATCAGGCCAGGGTACTGTTGCCACAGAGATACTAGATGAGGCTCCTGACGCTGATGTATTGCTTGTTCCAGTGGGCGGTGGCGGTTTGCTCTCGGGTTGTGCCTTGGCTGTGAAGCATATTAACCCAAAAGTTTTGGTTGTTGGAGTGGAACCAAAAGGCGCTGATGATGCAGCTAGGTCATTTAAAGCGGGCGAGATCATCCCGCAAGAATCACCAAACACAATAGCGGACGGTCTTCTTACTAGCCTAGGAGAGCTAAATTTTCCACTCATACAAACTTACGTAGATGACATTGTGACTGTAGACGATCAAACGATTTTAGATGCGATGTACTTGATCTGGACAAGAATGAAGCAGCTGGTTGAGCCTTCCGGTGCGGTAACTTATGCCGCTTTATTAAAGGGATACAAAAATTTTCAGGGAAAAAAAGTCGTTGCCGTCCTAAGTGGTGGAAATGTTGATCCAAAGTTTTTTCTGACGTCGAGACAAATCACCAGCTAATTCAGATTAGCTTTCCCCCAAGCTAATAGCGATTTTTAGTTCCGAAAGATTTCAGATAAGTACTAATAATCATGTGCTGAATAATAAGCTCATGATAAAAAGTCTTTGTTCCCTGATACTAATTCTTAAGAGGATACTTTGATGAACGTTTCACCATTAAATTTTAAACGTTCTCTTCGTAATGCATTGGTCGGCGATCTGGTTACTCCAACAACACATGAAGCACACGAAAGTTCCAACGCTATAAACCGCCAAATTAATAGTACGCAACTTTATATACTAATTTTATTAACCTCATTACTCACACCAATCGCAATATCATTCTTGAACTTAGATCTGTTCTTACCCGCTGCCGTGGCATTAGGCCTGGGGGGCACACTTCTTTTCGATATCTATAGACTAACATTTGCTAGGAATCCGATGCTTTCTCCCGCGGTGCCACTTTTGATGGCGTTCCCACTGATTCTAATTCTGATTTCCAATGGTTATGACCACGGGATTTTTCTTCTATATCCGCTGTTGGCGGCGCTGCCAGGGGTAATCCGCACTAACCTAGGTGTATTAATGGGTCTATTTTGCCTGTTAGCGCTGAGCCCGATGATATACCTCAGGTATGAACAAGTTATCGCGATAATAATTGTGGTGAGCATGGGTCAGACGTTGCTAGTAAGCTGGTGGCTCATGAATCTGGTTAATCGCAGAGGCATTGAGCACGTTAAATTAATTATGCGTGATCCTTTAACCCAGGCATATAACAGAAGGCATTTAGAACTGGAGCTACTAGGCGCACACAATCGACTTTTAAACACGGGCAAGCTAAGCACCCTTATTCTTTTTGACGTCGACAATTTTAAGAAGGTTAATGACAAATTAGGTCATCCCGAAGGGGACGCCGCTTTGAGAGAGCTTGTTAAATTGATAAAATCAAAAATAAGGCGGACGGATTCACTGTGTCGCCTTGGCGGAGACGAATTTGCGCTGCTTATCACCGATTCAGTTGATAATATTGGACCTAGAATTGCGGATAAATTAAGAGAGGCTGTTTCCTCCGCCACGATTATTTCGGACTACCAGGTAACGATTAGTGCAGGAGTTTGTGACAACAAAGGAACAAAAAGTGCCATGCACTGGTTCCAAAAAACTGATGAATGCCTCTATCGAGCAAAACGAGGGGGGAGGAATAGAATCGAAGTGCCCTAAAAAATCACAAACTGTCTACTCCAGAACCACCCCGAAATATCATCTAATAATTCTTTTGCTTTCCGTTAGTCTTTTCAATGCGGGCTGTAGCAAAACAACTTTTTCTTATAACCAGCTTGACTGGTTGCTTCCATGGTATCTAAATCGCTTTGTAAATCTTGATCAACACCAGGAAAGAGACTTGGATTCGTTATTAAGCCCTTTCCTTGACTGGCATAAAGCTGAGGAACTACCTAAGTATCTCGGAACATTTAAGGACTTTGAGGGGCTTCTTGATGATGAAGTCATGCCTGCAGATCTGGAGCGGTTAGAAGATGAAGTTGAGTATGCATGGGTTCGTCTGGAACGACGGAGTCTAGACTGGCTAATAAATTTAGCAACTACCTTAAGCGCTAAGCAGGTTGAAGATTTTTTCCAGAAACTTAAAAAACAGCAAAATAAATATGAAAAGAAATATCTTACTAGGACAGATGCTGAATTTGTAGAAGGAGCAAGAAAAGAACTTATAGGTATACTGAAAAAATATTTAGGATCTATAACGCCAGAGCAAAGAAAGTTGATAGATTCACAGTTAGCCGAATTAAAGCGTTCAGATCGAACTTGGCTGGACGAACGAGCTCGATGGATAGATCGAGTGGAAAAGGTTTTAGAACGAAAACCGCGCTGGCAAGATAATTTGAAAAAATTACTAATTGATAGGGAAAAAAATCTCTCAGAAGATTATCTAATGGTTTATGAATGGAATACTTCAGTAATACGAAATATTGTGGCCAGGAATTTGAATAGCCGTTCTAAAAAACAAGACCGGAAATTGCGCAAAGAGCTGGCCAAATGGCAGCGAGACATCGAGACACTGACAGCGCAGGCTAACGGCGCTTCTTAGTCAAGCATACTAATATCTCTGACAGCGCCTTTATCCGCACTCGTTGCCATGCGCGCATAAGCTTTTAGAGCCGGGCTAATCCGACGCTCCCTTGTACTTATTGGCTGCCAAGCTTTATCTTCTTTTTCGTCCATTATTTTACGCCGCTTCCCAAGCTCAGCTTCCTCCAGTCTTACATTAATCGACCTAGCTGGAATATTGATATCGATGATATCTCCGGACTGCAACAAACCAATTGCGCCACCAGATGCGGCTTCAGGTGATACATGACCAATGGATAAACCAGAAGTTCCTCCAGAGAAGCGCCCATCAGTAATCAATGCACATGCGGCGCCCAATCCCTGCGACTTCAAGTAACTGGTAGGATAAAGCATTTCTTGCATTCCAGGACCTCCTTTAGGCCCTTCATATCGAATAATTACGACATCTCCAGCCTTTACTTTTCCGTTAAGAATATCCTCAACAGCACCCTCCTGGCTTTCGCATATAAACGCGGGTCCGGAGAAGTTAAAAATACTTTCGTCGACCCCAGAGGTTTTAACCACACAGCCGTCCTCGGCTATATTTCCAAAAAGGACTGCAAGACCACCCTCGGTCGAATAAGCATTCTCTAAGCTCCGTATACAGCCTTGCTCGCGGTCTAAATCTAGTGATGGCCAGCGAGTAGCTTGGCTGAAAGCTGTTTGGGTAGGTATCCCTGCTGGCCCTGCAGAATAAAGCTTATGCACATCGTCTTTTTCACTGACTACAATATCCCATTTTTTGAGAGCGATATCCAAGGTGTCACTGTGCACAGTCTGACATTCCCCGTGAAGTAAACCTGCTCGGCTTAATTCACCTAAGATCCCCATTACGCCGCCTGCTCTATGAACATCTTCCATATGATACTGGGGTGTGCTTGGTGCAACTTTACAAAGTTGCGGAATTTTTCGTGATAACCGATCGATTTCAGCTAAAGAAAAATTAACCTTTCCTTCGTGAGCTGCAGCGAGCAGATGCAAGATGGTGTTTGTGGACCCTCCCATCGCAATATCGAGACTCATCGCATTTTCAAATGCTTTAAAGTTGGCAATATTTCGAGGAAGTACTGATTCTTCATCATTGTCATAATAACGGTGGCATAAATCTACGATCACCGAAGCGGCCTTAAGAAAAAGGTTCTCTCGATCAGCATGAGTTGCTAAAAGAGAGCCGTTTCCGGGCAAGCTGAGACCAAGTGCTTCAGTCAGACAGTTCATAGAGTTAGCGGTAAACATGCCAGAACATGAGCCACATGTGGGGCAAGCAGAGCGTTCATATTCCTCAACCGTAGCATCATCTGCATTCTGATCAGCTGCGATTACCATAGCATCCACAAGGTCAAGTTTTTGATCGGAGAGCTTAGTTTTGCCGGCCTCCATTGGCCCGCCAGAAACAAATACTGTAGGTATGTTGAGTCTCAGAGCAGCGTTGAGCATACCCGGTGTAATCTTGTCGCAGTTTGAAATACATACCATGGCGTCAGCGCAGTGCGCATTCACCATGTATTCAATAGAGTCTGAAATAAGGTCACGAGAAGGAAGGCTATAGAGCATGCCATCGTGGCCCATAGCGATTCCGTCGTCGACGGCAATGGTATTGAACTCCTTGGCTACTCCTCCACAATTCTCTATCTCACGCGCCACTAATTGTCCTAGATCCTTTAGATGTACGTGCCCAGGGACGAACTGTGTAAAGGAGTTTGCTACTGCAATGATAGGTTTTTCGAAATCTTCATCTTGCATTCCAGTCGCTCGCCAAAGTGCTCGTGCGCCAGCCATATTTCGACCGTGAGTTGTTGTCTTTGAGCGATAATCTGGCATCAGTTAATCTCGGATCTGTATCTTAGACTAGGCAAGATACTGCTTAGGTTAGGTTAATGTTTTAAAAAACACTTTTGAATTTCTTTGTAAATTGTAAATCGATTGTCGGCTTTTCGGAAGCTGCTCCATAGAAGTTTCCACAAAACCTTTTTCTAGGAACCAGTGAGCGGTTTGAGTTGTAAGCACAAAAAGTGTTTTTAGACCCATATCCAGGGCTTCTTTTTCGAGCATTTCTAGCAAGCGTGATCCTCGAGATTTGTCCTGATAGTTCGCATGGGTGACGACACATGCAACTTCAGCCATCTCTTCTTGTTTGAATGGATACAAGGCCGCGCACGCGATGATCCGACCATCGCGGTCCAGTAACCTGAACTGAGAAATTTCTTCTTCCAATAACTTTCTAGGTCTCTTTACAAGTATCCCTTCTTCTTCAAGAGGATAGAGAAGCTCAAGAATTCCACCAATATCTTCGATTGTTGCTGTTCTTAATTTCTCATATTCGTCTTCAGTCACTAAGGTGCCAGCCCCATCATGGGTGAATAACTCCTCCAGAAGCGCGCCCTCATTCACATAGCTTATTATGTGGCTACGAGAAACTCCGGCGCTGCATGCTCGAATTGCAGCGCCTGCCAACCAGCGCTGAGATTCGTCGATTAACTCAAGTTGAGCCATCTCGCTGGTTCGACACTGCCTGATTAACTTGTTCTCAGACAGCAGGCCAGAATGTTCTCCAAACAGTATAAGCTTATCGGCTTTAACCTCGGATGAAATTGCAACAGCAACGTCCTCAATTGAAAGGTTGAAAGTCTCTCCAGTAGAGGAATATCCAAGCGGTGACTGAAGTACAATGGCACCCAATCCTAATTGATGGGTTATGGCCTGAAAATCCACTCGACGAACTTTTCCGGTAAATTGAAGATCAGTGCCATCAACAATTCCCAATGGATGAGCTGTGACGAAATTGCCAGAGCATACTCTCAGTTTTGATCCCTGCATTGGGGAATTTGGCAATCCCATTGAAAGCTTTGACTCTATATGATTTCTGGTTGCCAAGGCTGCATCAATTACGTGATTTATTATATCTGGGCCAGTAACTCTTAGACCATCTTTGTAAAAGCTCTCAATATTAGAAAGACGCAATCGAGAGTCAATCTGCGGCCTACAGCCATGCACTATGACAACTTGTACGCCAAGGCTATTTAGTAACGCTATATCGTGCAACAAGTTGTTAAAATTTGAATGCAGCAGAGCCTCGCCGCTAAATGCGAGTACGAAGGTCTTGTTACGGTGCGCATTTATATACGGTGCCATGCTTCGGAACCATCGCGCGTTGTCGATACTACTGTGCGTCACTATCTTTTCCTAATGGGTGCATTCTCTCGCGACAGGGTACCTAAAATCACATGGATTTTCCTAATGGCAATAATTCACAGGTGTTAAAGGCAGTATTTAGAAATGCACGCTTCAAGATGACTGATGTAAGGTTTTACCTGGTTAAGTTCGAGATATTCATTGGGTTGATGCGCTCTTTTGATGCTGCCAGGGCCCATGACGATTGTTTCCATCCCCAGGCTTTGGAGAAAAGGTGCTTCTGTAGCAAAATTAACTGCCGATGCACCATGCCCTGTCAGTTTTTCGCATAGACGCACGATCTCGCTGTCGCCTTCTTGCTCAAAAGGTGGGATCGGTGGCATTAGTGTTTTCAGATCAATGGTTAGGTCCAGAGCATTGCCAACTGTAAGCAACTTATTTTTAAGCTCTTCCTTGATTGCCTCGAAATTACAGTCGGGAGTAATGCGAAGGTCAAATTGCATTTCAACCTCTCCACATATTCTATTAGGATTGTCTCCCCCGTGAATGGATCCCATGTTTAGCGTTGGTCCGGGGACGTCAAATAGGGAATTTGTGCGGCCCTGTCTGATTGCTTCTCTATAATCAAGTATTTGTCCTATAGCCTGATGCATACCCTCCAAGGCATTTTTTCCTAACATAGGGTTAGATGAATGCCCTGACCGCCCGGTTACCTTAACGGAGAACATAGAAATTCCTTTGTGCATTCTAATTGGCACTAGCGAAGTTGGTTCGCCTATTATGGCGGCTCGAGCCTTTGGATAGCCCGAGGTGGCAATTGATCTCGCACCATTCATAGAGCTTTCTTCGTCAGCGGTCGCTAGCAAAATTAGTGGTTGCTTAAGCTTTATTTCTGAAAACTTCGAAGCTGCTGCAAGTGCCAGCGGGAAGAAGCCTTTCATGTCCGCGCTTCCCAACCCGTAAAGTCGACCTTCCCGCTCCGATAATCTGAAGGGATCAGATTCCCAGCTATCCTTGTCGAATGGGACGGTATCTGCATGACCTGCCAATATTAGTCCGCCAGGGCCTGTGCCACGGGTTGCTATCAGGTTAGCTTTATGTCCGTTTGGCGAAACGTTTTGTATTTCGCAGGAAAACCCAATGTGTTCCGACCATTCTGCAAGGGAGTCTATTACCAGACGATTGCCTTCATCCCACGAAGGGTCCAAAGAGCTAATGGATGGTATTGCGACCAATTCGGTTAGTCGACTGATAATTTCTCTTGGACTGGGATCTTTTTTATAAGGCATTTTAGCTCAATTTACGTATTCGATTTTAACACGTGAATCTTAGCTAAATATTCCTCTAAAAATAAGGAAGAATAGAATAGAAAGACTCGCTCCCGCCGGTAGTGTGATTATCCACGAGAGAAAAATTGATCCCACAGTACGTAAATTAATTGCAGCTATGCCTCTTGCCATACCAACACCTAATACTGCGCCGACCAGGGTATGCGTTGTCGAAATAGGGAGTCCAGTGCCTGAGGCAAGGACAACTGTGGTCGCTGCCCCTAGCTCGGCCGCGAAACCTCGGCTAGGTGTTAGCTCGGTAATTTTTTTTCCGACAGTAAGGATAACTCGCCAGCCATAGGTTGCTAGTCCAACAACTATTCCCATCCCGCCAATTACCAAGATCCACCACGGCATCGCTGACTTCGCAGCTATTTCTCCTCCTGAACCAATGATGCTAGCGATCGCTGCGAGGGGGCCTACCGCGTTGGCCACATCGTTTGAGCCGTGGGCGAAAGCCATAGCACAGGCAGTGAAAATCATTAGAATTGCGAAAACCTGTTCTACACTGGCAAAGCGGTAAGTATCATTATCAATAGGCTTAAGTTTTCTTAGCATTAAGAAACCTATTAGCGCCACGGCCAACCCCGCCAGGAAAGAAATGACTGCAGCGTCAATGAATGTTGACCCTGATCCCAAGTCTATTTCAAGGCCAACGTGCTTTAGTCCCTTTAGTAAAGTGACCATTGCGATCATAAACCCGACCATCCACATGTAAATCGGCACATATCTTTTGGCACGTTCAAAAGGATTGTCGGCATCGAGGATTAAGGATTTAACGCTCATAAATAAACAAAAGGAGATGGTGCCTGCTAGCAGGGGAGAAACGATCCAACTTGCAGCGATGGTGCCAACTTTTCCCCAATTAACTGCGCTCGCAGATATTCCTACAATTGCGAAACCGACGATTGCGCCGATGATGGAGTGAGTTGTAGATACAGGCCATCCACGAAGACTGGCAATCAACAACCATGTCCCGGCTGCTAAAAGAGCTGATAGCATACCGAACACCATCACCTCGGGTTGGTCTGCAACATAATTTGAATCTATGATTCCTTTGCGAATAGTCGAGGTAACTTCGCCTCCCGCAAGATAGGCGCCAGCAAACTCAAAAATCATGGCAACTAAAATAGCTTGCTTGAGGGTTAACGCTCCTGACCCAACAGACGTTCCCATCGCATTGGCAACGTCATTAGCACCTATGCCCCATGCCATAAAGAAGCCAAATACACATGCAAGTATTAGCAGCAGGCTGCCGTATTGAGTAATTATTTCCATGTCGACCGTCTCTCTTTCGTTTATCTCGCCATGGTGATTTGAAGTCGATCAGCAGCGCTCTCTGCGGAGTCAGCAATACCACCAATCACGGCAATTAAGTCATAGAGAAATATTACATCTACGGCATTAAGGCTTGTTTCCATTTTGAATAAAGTATCGCGAGCCTTAGACGCAAGTTTATCCGTTTCTCCCTCGAGCTTATCAACTTCACCAAGCATCCGTTCTACTCGAGACACTTCTCGACCAGAAAAACCTACTTCCAGCAATTCATCTAGCTCCTGAGACGCCAAGCACGCCTGCTGAACGGTCTCATCAACAACCTTGGTTAGCTTCATTAGAGGTTTGTGCAGCTTTTCGGGTACTTGCATTCTGCGACTGATTAAAATGGTCGCGACGTCTTTCGCTCTATTACAGATGCGATCCTGGGAGGTAATAAGTTCTAGTAGGTCGCCTCTGGCAACTGGAAGAAAGAGGCTTCTTGGCAGGTTACGTCGAATTTTCTTTTTAAGTTTATCAGCTGCCGCTTCCCTTTCGTTAATATATTTTCTAGTTGTCTTCGCAGAATCCCAGTCACCAGCAAAACAAGCTTCTAGAAAGATAGGCAGTTGGCTGGATGCAGAGGCAGCAACTTTCATATGCTCTTGAATTGGCCGAAGGGGAGATTTACCAAAGAGACTGATGAGCGTATTTTTCGTTCCCATCTGCATGCCGTCATGTGGTTTTCTAAATTGCGAATTATAATTGCGAATCAAAAACTAGCTATAGTCTACTGATAAAAAATCTGTGAATTTTTCATATCTTTAATAGATTAATTTTTTGCAATCGGAGCATTGTTCTCTTTAAAAACTGACTGAGGCATACTGCTATAATATTAGGTTAGTGGCGCTTGCTGTAGGGAGTTTATTATGAGCTTTGATGATCGTGACGGACACATTTGGCTGGATGGGGACATAGTGCCGTGGCGTGAAGCTAAAGTTCATGTCTTAACTCATACACTTCATTATGGCCTAGGCGTGTTTGAAGGTGTTCGAGCCTACAAAACTGATTCTATGGGCACGTGCGTTTTTCGCCTGGAAGACCATACGAAGCGACTCTTTCGCTCTGCCCATATTATGCGAATGGAAGTGCCCTTTGATCAAGAAGCTATTAATAAAGCGCATAGAGACGTTATAAGGCTGAATGACCTGGATGAAGCGTACCTGAGGCCAATGTGTTTTTATGGTTCTGAAGGCATGGGTCTGCGAGCAGACGGATTGAAAACTCATGTCATGGTTGCGGCTTGGGAGTGGCCTTCTTATATGGATCCTGAAGCGAGTGAGAAGGGCATAAAGGTCAAGACTTCTTCTTTTACGCGACATCACGTAAACATTTCAATGTGTAAGGCCAAAGCTAACGGGAATTATATAAATTCCATGTTGGCGCTTCGTGAAGCGCTGGAGAGTGGGGCTGATGAAGCCTTGATGTTGGATAATGAAGGATACGTCGCTGAAGGTAGCGGCGAAAATATCTTTGTTGTGCGAGATGGCAAATTAATCACGCCGGAACTGACTTCCTGTTTGGAGGGGATTACGCGCGATAGTATCTTTGTATTGGCGCGGGGAATGGGTTTATCCATCGACGAGCGCCGCATCACTCGCGATGAGGTATATATTGCTGATGAGGCCTTTTTCACAGGGACTGCGGCGGAGGTTGTTCCAATTCGTGAGCTAGATGGGAGAAACATTGGTTCAGGGCAGCGCGGCCCAATTACTGAGAAGCTTCAGAAAAAATATTTCGACGCCGTCAGAGGGACTTGCGAGGAGCACTCTGATTGGTTAGCGCCTGTAGCTTCCTGAGGAAATTTTTTCTTAATCTTGCTGAAAGCCTAATTTTCTAGCGCAAAGCAAATAAATTTGGAAGGAATATGGAAGAGCAAGGACACCTTGGCAGCAAAGTTTTTTATCGGAAGTGGGCAAAAACTTCTAATCCTAAAGCTACGCTGATTGTAATTCATGGATTGGGAGAACATTCAGGTCGTTATAAACAGCTCGCAGAATATTTTTGCGCTCAGGACCTGGTAGTTTTTTGCCCCGACCATTTAGGTCATGGTTTATCTCCAGGTAGGCGAGGCCATGTTAAAAGGTTTGAGGACTATTTTGTTGCAGTTGAACAAATTCGCGATAAGCTTGAGCGAGATTATCCAAATATCCCTTGCTTTGTGCTGGGCCACAGCATGGGTGGATTGATTGCTGCCTCGTGCCTTGTTGAAAACCAAGATCGATTTGCGGGCGCGATCTTTTCTGGTGGCGCATTTCGTTTGGTGGAGCACCCTTCAAAACTACTTCGTTGGGTAGTAGATACTCTCGCTTTTCTTTTGCCTACAGTGGGTGTTATGAAAATAGATGGGCAAAAAGTCAGTAGAGATCCAGATATTGTAGACGCATATTTAAAAGATTCATTGGTTCATCACAAGGCGTACAGTGCACGTTTGATAAGTGAATTTATAAAAGCCATTGAGAATCTCCAGCGCAACGCAAGTGTCATTTCTATTCCTGCTTTAGTACTGCACGGTGAAGCTGACACTCTGACGGCTCCAGAAGGATCTCCAGAATTTATAAAGAATATTTCAAGCCAGGATAAGACATTAAAAATATTACCGGGTGTCTATCACGAAATATTAAATGAGCCTGAGGGACCTCAGTTAATGTCAGACATGAAGGAATGGATTTATAAGAGGCTTTGATGGAAAGGATTTTAATAACAGGTGCCGATGGACAACTTGGGACTGAACTGCAGAAAACTGGCCCCAAAAATTTCGAATTGTTAGCTCTTGGTCGAGATGAGCTGGATATAGGTGCTGCTCAGCCAATTGCCGATACGATTAGTCAGTTTAAGCCAACGGCGGTAATAAACGCTGCGGCATATACCGCTGTCGATCAAGCTGAAGCAGAACCTGAAGAAGCCGAGCAAATTAATAGCTTGGCGCCAGGTTATTTAGCAGCGGCCTGTCGAAAAAATAGAGCATTGCTAATTCATATCTCTACCGACTTTGTTTTTGATGGCCTGGGCAATACTCCCTACAAACCAGATTCTAAAACATCCCCGCTAGGAAACTATGGCCGCACAAAATTACTTGGTGAAGAAAAGATTTTAGAGGAGTTGTCAACAGCGTTGATAGTAAGGACAAGCTGGGTTTATTCTGCGTATGGCAAAAATTTTGTTAAGACTATGCTTAGATTAATGCAGGAGCGTGATACGGTGAGAGTCGTTGAAGACCAGATAGGAGCTCCAACCTGGGCAAGAGGTTTAGCAGAAATGCTCTGGGCTTCATTGTCTAAGGATAATATCAGAGGCATCTATCATTGGAGCGATGAAGGAATATGTAGTTGGTATCAGTTCGCCAAAGCTATTGCTGAGGAAGCGGTTAAGATTGGCTTAATAAAACGTTGTGCGCAGGTGGAACCAATCTCATCCAAGAATTATAAAACCTTAGCGACTAGACCTGACTATAGCGTGCTTGATTGTTCTTCCACCATTCGAGATGTTGGCATTTCTTCGCTTCCGTGGCGCTCGCAGTTAAAATCAATGCTTGAGGATTTGAAGAGAAACAGTAATGTCTAGATCAATAATGATTACAGGCGGTCTGGGCTTTATTGGCTCTAATTTTGCGCACTATTGGAAACAAAAACATCCAGATGATTTGATACTCGTATACGATGCGATGACTTATTCTGGCAATAGAAAAAATATAGAGTCGTTAGAAGGAGCAGAAAATTTTTTTTTCGTGCAGGGAGATGTATGTAATTTTGATAAGGTCTTAGCTACCATTCAAGATTACAAGATAAGTACTCTCGTGCATTTTGCTGCCGAAAGTCATGTGGATAAATCTATTTCTGGACCAGATGTGTTCGTTCAAACTAACCTTGTAGGAACGCATACTCTGTTAAGTGCGGCGACAAGGTGTTGGTTAACAGGTTCTGGGCAAGAGCATCGCTTTCACCATATTTCCACTGACGAAGTGTTTGGATCACTTAAGATCGAAGAACCAGCTTTCCATGAGCTTCGTCAGTACGAGCCCAACTCTCCGTACTCTGCATCTAAAGCAGGTTCAGATCATCTAGTGCGAGCATACTTTAAAACATATGGTCTACAGGTTAGCACTAGCAACTGTTCCAATAATTATGGGCCTTACCAGCATCCCGAAAAACTAATCCCACAAACAATTACAAATATTCTATTGGGCAATCCTATCGGAGTTTATGGTGATGGTAGAAATATTCGAGATTGGCTCTATGTAGAAGATCATTGTCGGGGAGTAGATCGTATTATTGAAGGTGGTGAGGTTGGTGAAACGTATAATATTGGAGGAAACTGCGAGCGAGAGAACATTCACATTGTAGAATTTCTTTGTGATGAATTGCAGTCCCGTTTTGAATGCAGCGACATACTTCCCAGGCAATTTCCAAAATCTCCCGCAGCTCAGGGAAAATTGAATCGTGATCTAATTACTAAAGTAGCGGACAGGCCGGGACATGATAGGCGATACGCGATCAATGCTACTAAAATTAAGGAAAGTCTTGGATTTTTACCTATAGAAACATTTGAAAGTGGAATCGAGCGCACAATCAGCTGGTATCTAGAACGTGAAAATTGGTGGCGTGAACTTACATAGATCTAATCAAAAAATGGTATTTCAGGCCAGGAAAGTGCATTGCTATCTTTTCCTGACAGCGTTGGGTTCTTTTGATCAGGAAGCGGCCAACTAATCGCAACAGTAGGATCGTTCCACGCTAGGGTGAATTCACTATCTGGATCATAATAGTTCGTGCACTTATATTGGAAATCGGCAGTGCTAGAAGTAACGCAAAAGCCATGAGCAAAGCCTTCGGGAATCCAAAGCATTTTGTGGTTTACATCATTTAATGTGATTCCAAACCACTGACCAAAGCTGGGGGAAGACTTTCGTAAATCAACAGCGACATCAAAAACTTCACCCCTTGCAACTTTGACTAATTTCCCCTGGGGTTGGTTTAGCTGGAAATGCAAGCCCCTTAAAATTCCTTTATTTGATCGGCTAGTATTGTCTTGTACGAAGTTAATATCCAAACCAGCTGATTTGAAATTCTTGGAATTCCAGTTTTCCAAAAAAAACCCCCTGTCATCACCAAATATCTCAGGAGTGATTATAAATACGTCTTTAAGACGGGTATTCTCAACCTTCATTAAAAGGCGCTTTATCGGGGTCGATGAGTCCTTTTAGGTATTCACCATACCCACTTTTTACTAGCGGAGCTGCAAGTGCTAATAATTGTTCACCATTAATATAGCCTTGCCGATAGGCCGTCTCATTTGGACAGCATATTTTTAATCCTTGGCGCTCTTCAATGACACGGATAAAGTTTCCTGCATCGAGCAAGCTCCCATGTGTTCCAGTGTCCAGCCATGCCGAGCCGCGCGCCATAATTTCTACGTGTAGGTTGTCACGTTCAAGATATATTCGGTTAACATCTGTAATTTCTAGCTCACCCCTCTCAGAGGGTTGCATAGTTTTAACAATATCTACGACTTCGTTATCATAGAAATATAGCCCTGTTACAGCATAGTTAGATTTCGGCTTGTCTGGTTTTTCGATAATACTAGATGGCATTCCTTCCTTATCGAACTCAATTACTCCATAGCGCTCGGGGTCGTTGACGTAGTAGGCAAAGATGGTTGAACCTTTATCTCGCCTGACAGCACTTTGTAATTTTTCAGTAAAACCGCTGCCGTAAAAAATATTGTCTCCCAATATCAGACTCGCTGGACTATTTCCAATGAATTCCTCTCCCAACAAAAATGCTTGTGCGAGTCCTTCCGGAGTTGGTTGCACAACATATTGAAGATTCAGACCCCATTGTGATCCATTACCTAGCAAATCAGCGAACGCCATCTGATCTCTCGGCGTTGTGATAATCAAGATGTCACGAATTCCCGCCGACATTAAAGTAGTCAACGGGTAATAAATCATTGGTTTGTCATATACAGGCATCAATTGCTTACTGACCGTCGTGGTTAAAGGAAATAGTCTTGTTCCTGCGCCACCAGCGAGAATAATGCCTTTATAGTGTGTGTTTGTCATATTTTGAATGAAGCATCCGCGTCAGGATCAATTATAGTTGGAATCCGTGCATTAGTGACAATTATCTTATCACTAAGATAATTCGGTTTATAAGATGACACTGGAGTTTTAGATAATCGCTGATAAAATCTGATCCGGCTCACGGTAGGGCGTTATAAGTTGAGGAGTTTTGAGTGTCGCCTAAGCCCGCTCGTCCCAGCAAATCCAAGTGAGATAAACTTGAAGGAGGCTGCTATCAAGCAACCTGATACAGTGCATTTTTTTGAAAGTAGATCTGATCTCGATTCACATACGTCTAGTGACAGTTTGGTGAGTTCCGCTTCAGCATCTGGCAGCCGGGCTCTAAGAATTGCGCTTCTTGGGTATCGCAGTGACCCTTATAGTGGAGGTCAAGGCGTATACATACATTATCTTAGTAAAGCTCTTACTGATGCCGGGCATCGCGTTGATGTTATCTCTGGACCACCTTACCCTCGGCTTGATCCTAGGATAAAGCTAATAAAACTTCCAAGTTTGGACTTATTCCAGAATGGACTTGACTCTATTAGACCAAGAAACTTACTTTCGATAACCGACCTGATTGAATGGATCAGTAAGCTCACCGGCGGATTTGCCGAACCGTATTCATTTGGCCGTCGTGCTTTGAAGTATTTACTTAAACATAGAGATGAATATGATTTGATTCATGATAATCAATCTCTAAGTTTTGGAATGCTAAAAATCCAAAACCTTGGATTTCCGTTGGTCACGACGATTCATCATCCAATCACTAGTGATTTGAGAATAGCTTTATCAGACGCGCCGACCTGGCAGGCTAGACTATTAATTTGGCGATGGCATTCTTTCCTTAAGATGCAAGTCCGAGTAGCCAGGCGTTTGCGACATGTTGTTACAGTGTCTCAATGTTCACAGAAAGATATTGCATCAGACTTTGCTCTATCCTTAGACAGAATCAGTGTCATTTATAACGGGATAGATACTAATGTATTTAAGCCTATTCCAGAAATAAAGAGACACTCAAATCTGGTGATGGCCACAGCATCTGCGGATGCTCCCCTGAAAGGCGTTAGATATCTTCTTGAAGCTTTCGCAATTTTACTTCAAAAGTATCCGAATCTTGAATTGGTCTTGGTTGGAAAGCTGCATCAGGGAGGAAATACCGAGCAACTTATTAAAGACTTGAATTTGATTTCTAACATATCTTTTGTATCTGGCATCAGCACAACAGCGCTCGTTAAAATGTATGCGCAAGCCACACTGGTAATTGTTCCTTCGGTCTATGAAGGATTTGGATTGCCAGCGGGTGAGGCAATGTCTTGCGGAGTGGCAGTGGTTTCCACCAACGGAGGTGCCTTGCCGGAAATTGTTGGTGACAGTGCGATGATCGTCCCGACACGTGATTCTAAGGCATTGGCAAATGCCGCTTCAAAATTGCTAGAGAAGCCTAGCTTGCGCGAGGTTATGGGAAAAGAGGCTCGTGAACACATTAGGCAACGTTTTAGCTGGGAAGCTTGTGCGAAAAATATGACTAAATATTATGAGAGTATTGTAGCCAATGCAGACGATTGATTTTAGTTACCTGCCTGTTCGTACTGGGGATCTTGTCTTGGACCTTGGTTGTGGCGAAGGTAGACACGTTATTGCGGCTGCTTGCCACTTAGATATTAATGTATTCGGCATCGATTTAAATAAGGAAGATTTGTTATCTGCTAGAGAAAAAGAAAAAGAAGTCACAATAAGAGATGGAAGTGTAGCCGAATTTATCGTGGGCGACGCATTACGCTTGCCATTTGAAGACCATTGCTTTGATGCTGTTATATGCAGCGAGGTACTCGAACATATTAGAGATTACCGATCTGTATTGAAAGAAATCGGGCGTGTTTTGCGAAATGGTGGTTTTTTTTGCGCCAGCGTTCCTAGGCATTGGCCTGAAAAAATTTGTTGGGCACTAAGTCGCGAATATCATGAAGTACCGGGCGGACATATCCATATTTTTAGGACGGGGCAACTGCGAAAGGAGATAGAAAGCCTTGGCATGCAGTATTATCGTCGACACTGGGCTCATGCATTACATGTCCCATTTTGGTGGCTGAAATGCATTTTCTGGAAATCCCAAAACACTAATCTACTTGTTTCCTTATACCATCGAATGTTGGTTTGGGACTTAATGCGACAACCGTTAATAACTCGTCTTTTGGAGTCTCTGCTAAATCCTATTATGGGTAAGAGTGTGGTTTTATACTTTCGCAAGGACCCTTCAATATGAGTGGTCTTTACTTAAGTCGTGGCCTGTTCCCAAAGGATTTTCTTCGACCAACTGTTGAGTTTGTACTAGAGGTTCAAAAGGAATCAGGTGAAATACCTTGGTTTTCTGGAGGCCATAGCGACCCTTGGGATCATGTCGAGGCTGCTATGGGGTTGTCGATAGGGGGAGAGTGGAACGCTGCAGAACGAGCTTACAGATGGTTGGCAGAAAATCAATTAACAGATGGAAGTTGGTGGTCGGGCTATAGGGGCGCCGAGATAGATAATGGGGAGCGCAGGGAGAGTAATTTCGTAGCTTATTTTGCAACTGGAATATGGCACCAGTATTTAGTTACCGAGGATAGAAGGTTTTTAATAGAAATGTGGCCGGTGGTTGAATTAGCGATAAGCTTTGTATTGTCTTTGCAGTCTGAGTATGGAGATGTTGACTGGTCAGTTGATTCTACTGGTACTGCGGCAGGTGATTCATTGGTTACTGGTTGCGCATCTATTTATAAAAGCCTCGAATGTGCTTTTAATATTGCCTCAACTTTAGGCCATAATCGGGTTGACTGGTTTGAAGCGAGACAGAAATTAGGTGAGGCATTGCGGGGAATGCCTCAGCGTTTCGATAGAACCTGGGAAAGCAAAGCTCGTTACTCGATGGATTGGTTTTACCCAGTGTTGACAGGAGTCGTGCAAAGCCTAGATGCGCGAAAACGTATAGATTCGCGTTGGAACGAATTTGTAGAAGAAGGATTAGGCTGTAGGTGTGTTGTTGATCAGCCTTGGGTTACTGTCGCGGAATCTTGTGAAATGGTGCTAGCACTACTTGCCATCAATGACAGAGTTACTGCGACAGAGGTCTTTAGTTGGTTGTCTCAATGGCGAGAAGATAGTGGAGCTTATTGGACAGGTTATCAACTAGTGGAGGACATCCTTTGGCCGGATGAGCAACCTACTTGGACGGCTGGAGCTATCTTGCTGGCCGCAGATGCTTTAACCGAGCATACTGGTGCTGCTAATCTTTTTACATCAGTAAATCTGATCTCCGATGCTAAAGCAAAAGTTTCTAGTTTGGGTATAGAATAAAGAGATGATTTATGTTTTTCTAAGCTAGAATAATAAGTTAATTATTATTATCTAACCCGTTTTAAGTATCCATCAGGCGCTACAGTGATTAGTAATTTATGCTGAATAGTTCTATCTATCTCGAACTCAGAATGACCTTCGACATACTTATGCACAGCTGTTTTCGGGCTGTTGCCAACCCCCCAAGGTCGGTCGGGGAACCCGTCGGAGGGCATGTCTTCTATAACAGTATCCATGACGATACAGTAACTCCCTAGGCTAGTGAGTGGCGCATAGGCTTGTAGCTCTGCTAGCACATGCTCATGGGTATGATTACTATCCAAACACACTATAATATTCTCATAGCCACTGGCAATATCCGTGACTCGATTGACAATTTCTGGATCGATACTGGATCCTTCAATCATATCTATTCTTGATGCCATAGGGTGCTCCTCTATAGCTCTTCGATTATGGGCTCGTACATCTATATCGATGCCCAGGACTTTTCGAGATGACTGTTTGGGGTTTATCGTTTCGTTTTTATTAATAGCATCACACATGTCTAGAAGGGCAAGCATTGAAGCACTAAAAGTTAGTGAACCACCATGCGCGATTCCTGTCTCTATAATTAGATCAGGTTGAACTTCCCATATTATTTCTTGAATAGCCCATTCATCATTTGGAAATTGGATTGCGGGTCTGCCCATCCAAGAAAAATTATATGACCACTTATGTTTCCCAGCGCTACGAATCCAAGATGTCGAGAGTTTTTGAATTTCCTCATCTTGACCAAGTCCTTCAATATTCGCAGCTACTTCAGTTCTAAAATTATCTATTTCATTCATTGGCTAAAAAATCCTTCCAGGAAACAGTTCCTGAGCATATAAAAGATCTCCCTTCAGGACCTAGGTTCGCGATCAGATCAAGTATAGTGACGAACGGAGTGAAGTTTCCATGTAATTGTTTGTAAGGTTTTTTGAGATAATCAATGTAAGAGATTTTTATTCCTTCCTGCTCGAACGACGTATGATCAAGGTAATTTTTAGCGCCATGTCCTGTAATATATTCGGTCCCACCAACTTCACGAATTATGTCGAGCACGCGTTTTGAGCCTGAGCTTGTTTTGTTGAACTTAGAAGAGTGTAAGAATTTGCACTGAAGGTTTAGTTGATAATAGTCACAAACGCTTGCAATACTTGCTTCGCTAATTTCCGAAATAGTTTTGTAATCATTACTTAAAACCGCATTAACGATATTCATCATGTCATTAAAATAAGGGCTTTGGTGATAATTTTCTGTAAGCAATCTACGATGTTTTTCTCGCCAGTCAGACTGGTTGTTTACTAAGACCTGATTAATGAGCTGGCCGAACTTAAATTTCCCTATTGGTATTGTAAGCCATTTCGATCCAGTAACCGTTTTTATCTGCACGCGATTTGAAAAACTACCTTTTGAAAATTGTACGTCTGAGTAATGGACGTAGGCATCAGCAAGTGCTATCTGTTCGAACATCCCTACCCACGGGAAATACATAGGTTGAGAAATCACTATTTTCACGAGTTGCTCTCTTACTTAGCCGCTAGCTAAGAGGTGCTCCATTAGTATTACATCTTGATAACCAGTAGAGTGCTTGTAATGAGCCTTTAAGACCCCCACCTCTTTGAAACCTTGTTTTTTATAAAGCTTTATTGCAGGAGTATTATTTCCAACAACATACAAAAGAAGTTTTCTAAGTCCAGTGACTTGAATGAGATAGTTCTCTAAGAGATTGAGCACTTCCGAGCCAAGTCCTTTTGCTTGCTGCGAAGGTATTAGACAGATTCCGAGATATCCCCAACCACTTCTTTTATTAACGTCGGTTACTTGAACAAATCCTATGGGTTGGTTTTTATCAGTGCTAGCGATGACAAAGAAAAGAGTATCTGGATGTTGAGTTTTTTCCGACAACCATTGACGCGTTCGCTCTATCGAGTTTGGTCTTGCCTCGCTCATTAGTGTTTCTTGAAGCCGGACATCGTTGCGAATCGTTTTCATGGTGGCAACATCTTCTTCTTGCCAAGCCCTAAGTTCCACCTTGCCACCTTTAAGCATCATCGTTGCCTCTTAAAGAAAAAATGTTTTGAGACCTTGTAAAGTTTCTAATGGCTTGATGATATCTCGCGCATGATCGGGATTAAGACCGACGAAAAGGGACTGCACATCCGAACTAAAATTTTTTGGGTGAATTATTGGTTTTTCGTTCATCTTGCGACCTTCTAAATGAGGGTTCTGATCTATATAGTACTTTATCCTGCCCGGCTCGCTTAATGCGGCTGTGATGAAGGCCGCATAAAAGCCTGCGCCGTAAATGGCGATCTCTGAACCGGCATCTAGAGAGGACTCGAATTGTCGTGTTCGTTCCAGGGCCGAGGACCAGAACTTACTCATGTTAACAAGCTCTGATTGGATGTCCTCTTCTTCTAATCTAGTAGTATAATCTAAATCGCTATTTGTCGTTGCGGTAATGACGAGAGCAGAGGCATGAATTTCGCTGTCGATATCAATTTGAGTAAATCCAGCATCAGAAAACATTTTTAAAAGGGAGTCTTTTGTGAAGTGATTTAAGTGATCTACTACCACCAAGTCAGCTATATTAGTTAATATATTTGGAACGACGCAATAGAAAGTACCTCCTTTATTGAGCAGGCGAGATAGATCTCTCAAGGCCTTACTAGGTTTCTCGATGTGCTCGAAAGCAAAAAAGGAAGTAATCACATCAAAAGAAGAATCCCAGGCAGAGGGAGGCGTATAGGTAGCCCACTTGTCTTTTGTAAGGAAAGACGACCAAAATGGAACATATCTTTCACTTACGTCGAATAGATTTAGATCGAGGTCTGGTCGTTTTTTTAATAAATTTCGAAAAGTTGAACTTTTTGCACAGCCGTAGTCTAGAAGTCGGCTCCCTTTTTTCAATGTAAGTTTTTCTAACAATACCTCCACTTGATGGTCTGTTCGAAATAGGGGTTTACCTTCGATAACTTTATAAATTTGATCATCTTCTTCGCTTTCAATGAGAATATCATAGTCAGTATCATAATAGGCAGACGTATCGAAGGTCGGGTCGGTCTGTATATGGCGGCAGCTAGAACAATATCGCACTATAGTCGATACTTCGACAATACGATTTAAAGAAGTTAGTGAGCCACTTTGACCAGAGTTATAAAACGACTCAGAAATTAGATTTGCGCAGATATTGCAGGTCGGGTTGGTCATAATTTATGGGTCTCTTACAATATCTGGATGAAAAGCACGGAAATCTGAACCTGCAGCGAAGGAACCCTTCCAGCCGTGACGGATGCCTGTCGATTCTCGAAAATTAAATAGTCGGCTCTGCATAGACCAGCGTGACCGATTACAGGATATATGACCAGAACAATGGAGTGTTAGAAAGTCCATTATGAGCAAATCCCCGGGAAAGGTTTCAGGAGCAGTTTTCTCATAACGATCAATTAAATTACTTTTATCTGATAAGACTAGACTATAAGCACCAGTTTTTTCTGGATGATCTGGATCTCGAGTTTTTATTGGAGCTATCCCATCAAGATGTGATCCGACGCAAATTTTAATTGGTCCCATCTCCTCTGAGACAGGCACAAGCGGACTCCAAAAAATAATTCCATCCAAACTCCTTAATTGGGCTGGATATTCCTGGTGCCAATCTGCTCGAAATTTTTCTTCGTTTGGGTTATCAATTCGGATTCCAAATCCGCCTCCAGCTACACCGCTGACGTCAGTGCTCCTTATTTGACTGAATATAGATTCATGCCGAGAGGAGCTTACCAAACGAATGAATGCCGGTATTTGTTTAACGGCATCATATACGATGCCGCCAAGCTTTCGATCGTGGGCTATTAACTTAGAAAATCCATGATCAAAATCAGAGGGATTTTCGGGATGCCCTAGCTTCAAGCCATTACTACTGCCAACAAGTTTTATTAGCTCACCAATTTTAGTTTGTATCGGCAAAATATCTTTTTCTATATCATAAAAATTTTTGATTAGTAAAAATCCTTTTTTTTGAAAGACATCTACCTGATTTTGATCGAGAATTTCTAACATCTATTCATTTTCAATTAACTTAGAACCTAAAGATAGCGCATAATAAGTTACAACTTTAATAAAATCTTATCCGCGCTATCAAGGTCATCTTTCGTGATTGATGGTTTATTTTGGTGGATGTGTGATTTTATTAAATTCCCCAACCTTTTTAGTTGGCGAATAGTATAACTTTGCAACAAATTTGAAACAGCTGCTTAATTAATCTAAGTCAAAACTCTCAGATTGTTAGCGTGATGCTCCTGCTCTAAAAGTATAGAACAAATGAATGAATTTTTTTTGTCTATCTGGTCTATTTGGAGCTATTTAAATGCACTAAGTTCGGTCCGTTTGAACTTGTCTTTTGATCTATAACCTCTGCAGAACTCGCAAGCTATCCACTTCCATATGTGGTAAAAAAAGACCTGAATTAATAGCGAGATCATGAATTGCTCTTGGTGCTTGCCCTCCTTTTTCTGGAGCTTCAAATACGTCATGGATGGCGAGAAATCCACCCCTTAATAAAAATTTAGACCAACTACGATAGTCGGTCAATGCTGCCTGCAGGCTGTGACCACCGTCTATAAAGACCATTGCCAAAGGAATTTGCCAAACATTGGCAACAACAGTAGATTTTGCAACGATTGGTACAATATTGTCTTCGACCCCCGCGCTAGAAATATTTTTTCTAAATTCTGCAAATGAATCTATTTCGCCGGTTTGTGGATTTACCAGATCGGTGTCGTGAAAGGAGTCGCCTATTTGATGTTCCTCTGATCCTTTGTGGTGATCTATCGTAAACACAATCTTGTTGTTTTCACGGCAACCTAAGGCGAGATAAATCGTGGATTTTCCGCAGTAGCTGCCTATCTCTAAAATTGGGCCTAATTTTGATGCCATTTCTGCGGTCTTATACAGGGTTTCGCCCTCATCAGCCGATAGAAATCCCTTCATAGCCGATAGGTTTTCGGGAAACTTAGCCATTTTTTGCTTCCACCTCGCACGCAATGCTACCTTGAAGTTATCCTTTTTGGATTCTATAGGCAAGACCATCAAGCACGAGGTGCTAGCTTGCTATCTTTTGTGGAGGTATCCTAAATATAAATCCATTTGAGGATCTCGATAGTTGGCTAGAACCCTGTATAACTGTTTTCTCTATTTAGTATTTCCACTTTTTGTTTTAAGGATGCTGACTCGTTCTTTAAATATGCCGGGCTATCGTCGGCGATTTTCGGAACGGTTTGGTATTTTAGATACCACTAATTTGAAAGGAAGTAACATTATCTGGGTTCACGCTGCGTCGGTAGGTGAAGTGTTCGTGGCGACGCCCCTAATAAAATCACTTCTAACTAATTATCCAAAATTTAAACTAGTCGTTACAACGACGACACCAACTAGTAGCGATTTAATTACCCAAGCTTTTGGCGATAGTGTTTTTCACGTATACGTCCCATGGGATTTACCCGGTTCTGTAAAACGGTTTTTAAATAATGTAGAGCCAAAGTTACTAGTTTTAATAGAGAGAGAGCTGTGGCCTAACATTATTCACCAAACTAATTTCCGCGGGTGCGCGATGGTTTTGGTTAATGCTCGTTTATCTGAGCGATCTGCTAGCCATTATGAAAAGTTTAGTTCGATCGCGTCTAGCATGCTCACTTCTTTGGATATAGTAGCCTGTCAATCTGAGGAAGATGCACACAGGTTTATTTCACTTGGTTTGTCGCCTAAACAGATCGTAGTTACGGGCAATATGAAGTTTGATTTGGAAGTTTCTGCGACTCTCGAAGCCGAAAGAAATGAATTTATAGAATCTAGCGGCCTCACCTCGCGCTTTGTAATTCTAGCAGCGAGTACTCACCCTGGTGAGGAGAAAGCCATTTTGGAGTCCTTCGCTAAGGTTAAGAAGAAAAATGAGAATTCGATATTAATTTTGGCACCACGTCATATAGAGCGATGCGATGACGTTTCAAAAGAGTGTTTTTCTAAGAATTGGCAAGTAACTCGCTATTCAGAAAAAATGCCTATCAATGCTGAGCACGATATTTTGTTGGTTGATACTATGGGTGATCTCTTAAAACTCATGGGTGTCGCAAATTTGGCAATAGTGGGAGGAAGCTTTGTCCCGCATGGTGGACATAATATGCTAGAGGCTGCTGTATGGGGTGTTCCTATATTAACCGGCCCCTACACTCGCAATTTTGACGAAATTGCTAAATTACTTGTTTCTTCTGGTGCAATGCTACAAATTCAACCGGAGTTACTTTCAAGTAACTTGTTAAAACTAATAGACGATAAAGATATGAGCTTGCGTATGAGCAAGGCTGGAAAGAAGTTAATGAAGAATAATAGAGGATCAAAAGAAAGAACGTTGACCTTAATATCTAATCTTTTGGGTTAGATATTATTGACTACTTAAAGTGACCGGGCCTATCGGTTGTAGATGGCCATCTAATGAAAAAATATCATCTGGTGTTAGTAGGCCGGCCTGCTCCTTCAGACGAAGAAGGTTGCTAATATAATCGTAGCGTGAGTTAGCATAGTCTCTTTTGGCGGCAAAAAGCGCGTTTTGCGCATTCAATACGTCCACCACATTCCGCGTTCCTACTTCATATCCAGCCTGGGTAGCATCCAATGCACTTTTTGAAGATATAATGCTTTGTTTGCGTGCCTTAACTCTAGAAACATCACTGACTACGGTCATATGAAGAGAGCGTGTGTTAGCAATCGTATTTCTGGTCAGATTGATCCTGTCTTGTCTCGCCGCATTAAATTCTTGAGCTGCTCGGCGGCGATTTGCGCTAATCAAACCTCCGGTTGATAGGGGTACTGAAAATTCGATCATCCAGCTCTCTGTCTCTTCTATTTGATCTGGTCTAGTGTCAAATCCAGTAGCAGGTGTACGCAAAAGATTACCCGTTAAATCATAATCTGAATAGTTATAAGTTCCTCGAACCACCGGTGAATGCTTGGAACGAAATGCACGAGAATTTTGCCTAGCAGCTTCTTCAGCTGCCTGGCTAGCCCGCAAAGAAAAATTATTTCTTAGCGCAAATTCTACCCACTGCGCGCGATCTATAGGGTCGGGTGGGCTAGCATTGAAATCTTCTTTCAGTGTATGGAGTTCATTATGTGGCTTGTCAGTTAGTACTGAAAGTTGTTCTAAAGCTACCGCCACGTCATTTTGATCAATAATCCTATTCACTTCTGCGAGATCTCTAGCAGCGCTAGCTTCGTAGACATCGGTGACGGCTATTAAGCCTACTTCAAAACGTTGTTGGCTTTGTTCTAATTGCTTTATAAAGGCGCGTTCTTGTGCTCTTGATGCAGCTAAATTATCTTTTGAGCGGAGCACCTCGAGATAGGCCACAACCACGCGAGTAATTAGATTTTGCTGATTTGCTGCGAAAGTTGCTTCTGCTTGCTTAGATAGCTGTTTGCCAGCAGCAAAAGTAAACCATGCAGAAAGATCAAACAATGCTTGATCTACCCTGAACTCGTAGCCATCAATTTCAATGTCAGTTTTGGTAGTTGTGTCCACAGCAACGAGCGAACCATTCGAAGAAAAATTAATACTTTCTCGGACTGTTGTGCTGTCTTGATTTTGTAGCCTGTATACAGCGTTTATTTGAGGTAGTAGCGGAGCAAGAGCAACATATTTTTGCTCTTTTTGTGCTTTGTACTTAGCCTTTTCAGCTCTAAGTTGAGAATCGTTTTTTAACGCAAGTTGATAAATATCGCTCAAGGACTCGGCAGAAATCTTATATCCGAATAGGCTAAATATAATCCCAATCGCAGCCATTTGAATAAAACGCATTAGTCTCTCTCTTAATTAAGTAGCTGAGTGCGGAGCGAATTCTACCAGCCTATTAAAAAATGAACACGAAATAAAAATACTTTAGTAAATAAGATTTTTAAGCACCATTGTTTTGCTGCGTGAATAAACAAAATTCGGATAACATTAGGAGCTAAAAATTTTTCTAGCCGGGGTTTGCCAAAGTTAATTTCGCATGTAGGATTAGAGGTGATCTAATGTTTAATTTTTTAAAGTGATGCAGAAAACTAAAAAATCCCCTTATGTTGTAAGTCTTTCTTCGATGCACAGTGTTTGTGAGACAAACTATATTCGACTTTCAAGGCTGTTTCCTGATTATGAAAAATCAAATAAGCGGGATTTTTTTGTCGGTAGCGCTCGAGTATGTATAGAGGTACTAGAGCGCTGTCGTTACACAACGATATTTGGAATTCAGCAAACAGGGCTTGCCAAAAAATGGATAACTGGTCTTTCGATTGAGATGAGAGCGTATCATGATGCGAGCATGTTAGAAGTCTCTAAATTCCAAGCTAATAAATCGGTTTTGCCTAAATATAGATATCCAAATTTAGAAATGCACCAGGAAGACGAAAAAAATCAACAAAATAGGTTCTTAGCAGAATGGTTGAAGAATTGTCTTGCTAATGGGCGCACTGATCTTGAAATTCATTAGCCAGCATCCTTAGATATTTATGACAGATTATACGGCAGAAGATATTGAGGTTCTTACTGGACTAGAGCCCGTTCGAAAACGTCCTGGTATGTACACTGATACCAGCAGACCTAATCATTTGGTTCAAGAAGTGATTGACAATAGTGTTGATGAAGCGCTTTCAGGCTATGCTGATCAATTAGCGGTCTGTCTTCACAAAGATGGCTCGCTTTCAGTAACAGATAATGGTCGAGGTATGCCTGTTGATCTGCACCCTGAAAAGAAAATTCCCGGTGTAGAAGTAATTTTGTCAACTTTACATGCAGGCGGAAAATTTTCTTCAAAAAATTATCAGTTTAGTGGTGGTTTGCACGGCGTGGGTGTTTCGGTAGTCAATGCGCTTTCTAAGTCTCTCGAAGTAACGATTCGCAGAGATAGCAAGATCTATCAAATGAATTTTTCTGGAGGAGAAAAGAGTAAATCCTTAAAAGTGATAGATAAATGCGGCAAGCGAAATACGGGAACTTGTGTTCGCTTTACAGCCGATCCAAAGTATTTTGACTCGATTAATATTTCTATTCCTAGGTTGCTTCACTTGCTTCGTGCTAAGGCAGTTTTATGCCCTGGGTTAAATGTCAAATTTAAGGATGAGAAAAAAGGCGAAACGCAAGAATGGTATTACGAGCAAGGTTTGTCTGATTACTTAGCAGATGCGACTATAGATTTTCCCTGTGTTCCCGAGGAGCCATTTGTAGGTAAATTCTCAGGTGATAATGAAGCAGTAGATTGGGCGGTGCAATGGCTCCCAGATGGTGGAGAAATTGTCGCCGAATCTTATGTAAATCTTATTCCGACTACTCAAGGTGGCACACACGTCAATGGTTTTCGGTCGGGGCTGCTCGAGTCACTTAGGGAATTTTGTGAGCTTCGAAATCTAATGCCTAGGGGTATTAAATTAGCACCAGAAGATATCTGGGATAAATGTTGTTTTGTTTTATCCTCTAAACTTTTAGATCCACAGTTTTCTGGTCAAACAAAGGAACGACTCTCATCAAGAGAGGCAGCTTCGTTTGTATCCGGCGCCGCTAAGGATGCATTTAGTTTGTGGTTAAATCAACACACTGATGATGCAGAACGAATTGCCGAACTTTGCATCAATGCTGCCCAAAGTAGGCAGCGCGATTCAAAAAAGGTTGCTCGGAAAAAAGTTTCATCAGGGCCAGCACTTCCAGGTAAATTAGCAGACTGTTCATTGGATGACCCTGCCCAAGGAGAATTGTTTTTGGTGGAAGGTGATTCAGCCGGCGGATCTGCAAAACAGGCGCGAGATCGTACTTTCCAAGCAATACTTCCCTTACGAGGTAAGATACTAAATACTTGGGAAGTAGATTCTCAAGAAATTCTGTCTTCACAGGAGGTTCACAATATTTCGGTGGCATTAGGAGTCGATCCTGCTACCGAAGATCTTTCTGGACTCCGCTACCATAAAATTTGTATCTTGGCCGATGCGGATTCAGATGGTCTTCACATCGCAACATTGATTTGTGCTCTTTTTGTCAGGCATTTTAAACCATTAGTAATGGCAGGAAATATTTTTGTAGCCATGCCGCCGCTGTACCGCATCGACTTGGGGAAAGAAGTTTTCTATGCTTTGGATGAGGCCGAAAAGCAGGGAATTTTGGATAGGATTTCTGCACAAAATAAACGCAGCAAACCTAATGTTCAGAGATTCAAAGGATTAGGTGAAATGAATCCAGCCCAATTACGGGAAACCACTATGCATCCAGATACACGAAGGCTAGTTAGACTTACACTAGAAGCTGGAGATGGAGCAAATCAAATGTTAGACATGTTGCTTGCGAAGAAGCGAGCTGCTGATAGAAAATCATGGCTGGAGAAAAAAGGTGATCTTGCACAAATTTCCGCTTAAATTTCCAGGCTTGGCTATGTTGTTATTCGAGAGAATTAATCCAACCAAGTTTATTTTTTTAGTACTCGTAACGACGTCTCTAACGGTTCAAGCGGGATGGAATCTTGATCTACCGAGCTCTTCCATTGAGTTCATATCAATAAAAAATAACCAAATACTTGAAAGCCACAGCTTTCAAAAAATATCTGGAAATATAACCTCCGAAGGTCTTGTTAATGTGATCATTGATCTCGATAGCGTTGACACGAAAATTCCAATTCGTAATGAGAGGATGCGTAATCTTTTTTTTGAAACAAAATTATTCCCCAGCGCAACTTTTTCTGCACAAATTCCAGCTACTGATCTGAATTTTGAGACTGAACATTTTCGGATCGCGGACGTTAATGGAAGATTGAAGCTTCATGGCATGGAAGTCGACTTAAAATCTAGACTGATTATTCTAAACAACGATAAGACTCTCAGAGTCATTACAAATTACCCAATTTTAATTCCTACAGAGGATTTTAATTTAACTGCGGGTGTAGCTAAATTACAAAAAATCGCCGGACTGGACGCAATTAGTTCCATAGTCCCTGTGATTTTAGACTTGGTATTCGTGGAATCTATAGATTAGATTTATCAAGTTTTGTTAGTGTCACCAAAATTCTATATAAGAAATGGAATCGATGAGGTTTTCATTTGATACGTTTGGCTATACTAAAAACAGATTATGTCCGCACTGAATGGGTTCCCGAATTTGGTGAATATCCGGACATGTTTGAGGCCGTCTTTAGAAAATGTGATCCATCAATAATTTTTCAAACTTTCGATACGCAACTTAATGAATATCCAGCTGACCTCGATGCATTTGATGCATATCTGATTACCGGAAGTAAGAGTAGTGTTTACGATAAGGAACCATGGATTGAAAGACTCATGGAATTCGTGCGAAAGCTTCACGAGCTACGAAAAAAACTAATAGGTATTTGTTTTGGCCACCAATTAGTGGCAGAAGCATTAGGCGGCACGGTTCAAAAATCCCCTAAAGGTTGGGGTGTGGGAGTGCATACACACACGTTTAGTGAAATACCCGAGTGGCATGATAGTCAGAGTCATCACTTCAATATTCTTGTAAGCCATCAGGATCAGGTTGTTAGAAATGCGGACGGAGTAAAAGTTTTAGCTGGAAGCGAATTTTGCGAAAATGCAGTCTGTCAGTTGGATGATCATATCCTAACTTTTCAAGGTCATCCCGAGTTTGTGCCGGGCTATTCGAGAAAAATTATTGGATTTAGAAAAGAGAGAATAGGAGAAAAAATATCTGATGCAGGACTAGCGTCCTTATCCATACCCTCAGATAGTCTAAGAGTTGCCAAATGGATCACTAACTTTATTGATAGATAAGCAATAAATTTAATTAAATTAAGAGCCTATTATTTAAGAACTTCATTCTGAAACTATCTAAAAACGCCTTTTGTCAGAGCACTCTTCTGGGTTTTTGCCGCGAGATATTCACGGCTAATATTGATTTACGACGAATTTTAAGTAAGCGAAATGACCTGAGGAAGTTACGAAAATCTTTTGTCAGTTACCATGATCCCACATTTTCCATTGAGACCCATGGCTCCCTTTTTGGTAACGGTTCTCCGTTTTGTAATAGTTCTATAGAAATACCATCTGGTGATTTCACAAAGGCCATGCGTCCGTCTCTAGGGGGACGATTTATTGTCACCCCCCTTTCAATCAACCGCTGACAAAAAGCATAAATATCATCTACTTGATATGCTACGTGCCCAAAATTTCTACCTTCATCATATATTTGGTCATCCCAATTCCAAGTAATTTCGATAGCTGGAATAACTGCCCCGCCTCTTTTATTGTTAGAAGCTTGAGCGTCTTCTGGAGTTGCAAGGAAAATTAGCGTAAATCGCCCGGGCTCATTTTCGTACCTGCGCGTTTCTATCAATCCAAGTTTGTCACAATAGAAATCTAGAGTCTCTTCAAGGTTTCTTGCTCGAACCATAGTATGTAGGTATCTCAAATTTTTTCCTTTAGCGATTTATGCAGTTAATTTGAAAAAAAATTATTACTTTGTGAGTCCGTTTGCGGCTTGAATACCAGCGAGCCTTCCTGAGAACGTGGCGTCTCCAACCGACATTCCGCTACTGTAACCAGCGGCAGTTCGAACTACTCCACATGCATTTCTTCCCGCAGCAAATAAACCAGAAATCACTTTGCCTGAGGCATTAACCACCTCTCCGGTTGGTAAGGTATCAAGGCCACCTAGGGTGAAGTAGGGTAAAAAAGCACCTCGGCCGGGGGTGAGATCCAATGTGACTAGAGGAGGGTTGAGAGGTTGCATCCACTCGCTTGACTTGTGAAACAAGGTATCTTCACCATTCATACAGTCTTCGTTGTATACCTGCAGTGTGTGTTGAAGAGTCCCTGTTCTTAGATTGAGTTCACTTTCCAGTTCCGCAATGCTCTCACCAGTTGCGGCAACAGGAGCACCCAAGTAGCTACTTTGTTCGTAGTCGTCATAATGTTCAACCGTTACAATGTAATACAATCGATCGGATTGTTGCTCAATCGCAAACTGTCCGAGTCTGCCGTGATAAACATCTTCATTGATAAAACGCTGACCTTTGTCATTAATTGCTACGCCATAGGTCATACTGGCAGGTGGATAGAACGGCAAGCTGATGAATCCTTCATGCATATTGACGGTCGAACCGCCGGCTCCCATGCCCATCAAGATTCCTGCCCCCGTGTCGCCAGGATTGCCTATAGGTTGGGTTCCAACAGATAACTTTGGAGCGAATTTCTTAACCATATCTTCGTTCATTACAAAACCGCCCGCGCAAAGTATGACTCCCCCTTTGGTTTTTACGGCCAGCTGCTTTTGATTCTCTCTAACGATAAGACCTACAACATTCTTATCCTTATCAACCACTAGAGTAAGGGCTCTGCACTCATAATTAACGTTAATATTTTCCCGCCTCTCCACGTTCTCCGTGACAATTCTCATAAACATAGGGCCGCCGTTATCGCCCTCTACATAAAGATTATGTCCACGTGGGCATGGCTTTGCTTTTTGACTAAAGGGGTAGGCTTTCTCTGATCCTGTGTATAGGAGCCCGTCGTTCGTTAGGCACATGATCGCGCGTTTTTCGTGAAAGCTGTCTTTAAATGGCACACCTAGCGTGTCTGTTAACCAGTCAAAATGCTCTACCGCATGCTCACAGTAATTACGAATTTTCTTTTCGTCAGCTTGTGGGCCGGCGCACATCATCATGTAGTTGAACATATCTTCCGTGCTGTCCTGAAAGCCACAAGCCTTTTGGACGCGGGTTCCACCGCTTCCACCGAGATAGATTTCGGCACTTGATAATGCAGTTGATCCTCCTGAGGCGCTGGCCACCTCAAAAAGTTCTACTTTCGCCTTGTTGTCAGCAGCAGAGATAGCTGCGCACCCACCAGCACCTCCAAAACCCACGATAGCAACGTCAGTCTCTTTATCCCAGTTTGAAATATCGCTATCTAGGACGGCAACGCAAGGTTCGATATTTTTTGAATACGACATCAGTTTAATCCCTATAATTTTTGCAACAGATTAGACCTGCCTGCTTGTTGAGAGGTAAGTTACTTTCACATTGAACAAAATACCAGACTTGTATCTATTAATATGGCCGCATAAAAACTGCGGCGAGATTCAAAAGAGAGGCTTTGCTAGGTTACAATCTATTAATGCTTAACTCGATAAGACTCCTCCGCATTATGCTTAAAAAGTTTTCATACGTCTGGTGATAAAACACACGACTAGTGACTATCGAAATATCTTTTTGGAGAACAAACCTTTGATTGATGTTCGTTCTCCAGGAGAATTTCTGAAAGGCGCATTTTCAACGGCATGCAATATCCCTCTATTAAATGATGAAGAGCGTGCGGCGGTTGGCCTATGCTATAAGCGTCATGGGCAGGAAGCGGCGATTGATTTAGGGCACAAACTGGTTACAGGTACTTTGCGCGAAGAGCGATTGGCAGCTTGGGTAAGTTTGGCGAAACATCACCCCGCAGGCTGCCTCTACTGTTTTAGGGGAGGGCTAAGATCTTCTATAGTACAAAAGTGGCTCGATAATGAAGGAGTTAGCTATCCTCTCGTGAATGGCGGTTATAAAGCTATGCGCCGTTTTCTTATTGAGGCCTTGGAGGAATCACTGTCGGATATTGACCTGGTGCTGGTAAGCGGTCGAACAGGAGTCGGAAAAACTCGGGTTATCGACAAGCTTGATCGTGGGATCGATCTAGAGAAACTTGCAAAACATCGCGGTTCTACCTTCGGGAAGCTGCTGGAAAAGCAGCCATCTCAAATTAGTTTTGAAAACGAGTTAAGTATCTCTATCTTGAAAGCTTGTGCTCGATCGAAAGCACCTATTTTCATCGAGGATGAGGGAAAACTGATTGGTCGAATTAATCTGCCTAATGAGCTTAGATCAAGCATGGAAAAAGCCCCAATAGTTTTTGTTCGAGCGTCATTATCAGATCGTATACAAACTGTATTGCAGGACTACGTTTTAGACCTTGGAGAAAAGTATAGCCACTTTTATGGAGCCTCTGGTAAGTCGCAGCATCGCGATCGCTTAATAGAAGATTTGTCACGTATTCGCCGACGCCTTGGTGGGGAAAAGCACGAGATGCTTACCAAAATGATACATGATGCCTTTGAAATTCATTGGTCCAAAGGTTGTGATTCGGGCCACCGAGAGTGGATTGGTGAATTGTTGCGTACTTACTATGACCCAATGTACGACTACCAGCTATCCCAGCGTAAAGGGAGGGTTTTGATGAAAGGGACGCAATCAGAGGTAATAGCGTGGGCCAAGGATTATAAGTCTTGCGACCACCGTTAACTGATAGATCAAAAGATTTGGTCCTTGTGGGTGGAGGGCATAGTCATGTTATCGTCATAAGGAACTTTGGCATGCATCCGTCAGATGATCATCAAGTCACGTTGATTTCGGTCGGAGCGGATTCAGCGTACTCTGGCATGTTGCCTGGTTTGATAGCTGGTCATTATGATTACGGAGAAACCCATATAGATTTAACGCGCCTTTGCCAATGGGCGGGAGTTCGGTTTATTAAGGCCGAAGTCATAGGTCTGGATTCAGAAAGAAAACAGCTTAGTCTAGCGGGTCGAGCAAAAGTATCTTATGACATAGTGAGTTTTGATGTAGGTGCTGAACCAGATCTAATTTCTGTAGATGGGGCTTCAGACTTTGCGATTCCAGTTAAGCCGATAACTAAAATTTGGCAAAGATGGACTGAGTTACAAGAGATGTCGTTAAATCTCGAGAGAATTGCCGTAGTTGGTGGAGGCGCGGGAAGTGTTGAGTTAATTCTGGCAATGGTGGAGTCTCTTTCTGTAGAGGATATCCGTTTTGACTTATATTGTGGCAGCTCGCGACTGCTACCAGAATACCCTAGACCGCTTGGTGCATCAGTGTTGAAGACCTTGAGGCGCAAAGGGGTAACTGTTCACTTAGATGCCTGGGTTGACAGAGTTAGGGAAGGTAGTCTGGTTCTAAAGTCGGGGGAGCGCCATGACTTCGACGAAGTTTTTTGGTGCACTGCGGCGGCGCCAACACCTTGGTTAGCTAATTCTGGTTTATCTTTGGACTCTGATGGATTCCTCGCTACAAAAGATACATTGCAATCTTTAGACGATGAACATGTTTTCGCAGTTGGAGATTGTGCCTCGCAAATTTATCAACCCAGACCTAAGGCAGGGGTTTTTGCCGTGCGTCAAGGTCCAGTTTTGGCGAGGAATCTCCGTGCCAAGATTATTGGAAAATCACTGCAGTCCTATAAACCACAGAAGCGGTTTTTGTCGATCCTATCCTTGGGAAGTAAGACAGCTGTAGCCAATTGGGGCAGACTGTTTCTATCTGCTAAATGGGTATGGTCTTGGAAAAATTTAATAGATAAAAGATTCATGAGAAGCTTCGAGAAACTTCCAGATCCAAAAATGAGTTTTAAACTGAACTTTAGAATGAACTATGCGGAAGAAATATTGCAACTTCATTGTGGTGGTTGCGGAGCAAAAGTTTCCTCGAAAGCACTTTCCCAAGTCCTCACCAAACTGTCAGCTGAACACCCGGATAACTGTATGGTTTCCAGCGATGATGCCCGAGAGATAACTTTCCCCAGTCACAAAGTCTGGCAGAGTATAGACGGTTTGCGTGGTCTAGTAGGAGATCTATGGCAAATGGGGCAGCTAGCAGCTAACCATGCTCTAAGTGATTTATTTGCCTGTGGTCTACAACCTCATTCAGCTCAGGCACTGATAGTATTACCCTTTGCTACCCCCACTCTACAGGCCCGAGAATTAACTCAGATTTTGGAAGGTGCGTTGACAGTTTTTAAAGAAGCTAATTGTATCTTGATGGGAGGGCATAGCATGCAGGGACCTGAGTTACAAATAGCGTTTGCCGTTAATGGGTATTTGCCAGGATCAAGCGGTCATTCACTATCTAAGAAAGGTCTGCAAGTAGGCGATAAACTTTTGATAACACGTCCTTTAGGCAGCGGTATTTTGTTTGCTGCCCACATGCAATTGTTAGCGGATGGTTCGCATTTGGAGAAGGCCTTAGCGATTATGGCTCAAAGCAACTTCATAGCCGCTGAAGTTTGTATTCAGCACGGAGTAAAATGTGTCACCGACGTGACTGGATTTGGCTTGGCTGTGCACCTCATAGAAATGCTTGAGTCGTCTCAGGGAGCTACTGCAAAGGTTCTGGATTTGCCAAGCTTCGAAGGCGTTCTGTCTTACATGGCAAAGGATGTGAGGAGCACTGGTCATCAATCAAATAAAGATGCAGCTGCAGGATATTTGAGTGAAATGGATCAAGTGGGCTTAGAGGCTGAATTGTTATTTGACCCTCAAACATGTGGCGGTTTGCTAATGGGCGTGGCGCCCGAAGAATTAGACAGCTTATCGAGAGCTTTGACTTCGTCAGGAGTTCAACCGTATGTCATCGGTGAAGTTACCGATAACGCAGGTTTGATAGAATTATGTTAATTCTATTTCCTGTGAGTCAGAAACCAACCAGTCCGGTAGATCAAATTCGGTCAAGCTATCGTATTGCGATTAAATGCAAATGATGAAGGAGGACCCAAAGCAAGTTTTGAGCGTGGATGAGGCTCTCTCAAAGGCCAAGAAACTTTCAAAAAAAGGTAAGTACTTGGCTGCGTTTGAGATGTATAGCTTAATTTTGGAGACCGATCCGAGTAATAGGATAGCAAAGAAAGCATGTAAAAAGCTCTTGCCTTTGGTAGGTTCCAAGTCTTCGTTAAAAGAAGAAGTGATTCAATCTAAATCTAGTTTGTTCGAGGAGAAATCGAACACAGAGTCAATTGAAAGTTTTGGGGCTAATTTTACGGAGTCCGACGCTTCTAAGTATGTTTTGGAATTAATTGGCAAAAATGAATTCGATCACGCACTGAATTCCGCCTTGAACTTCTTAAAAGAGTTTACACATAGCGTTTCTCTCTTAAACTTTACAGGAGCACTGTATTCGAAGTTAGGAGATCAGCTTTCTGCATTGCCTTATCTAAAGACAGCTGCAAGTCTTAATCAGGAATCTGCGGAAGTTTGGTGTAACCTAGGTTCTGTTCAAAATTCACTTGGCGATACTTCTGCAGCCATCGATAGTTATCAGAGAGCAATTAAAGCCTCTCCTGATGAAGCGACTATACATTTCAATCTGGCGAATTGCCTTAAAAGTCTGGGTGAAGGTGAGTTGGCGGTAGAATCTTATCGCCGTGCATTAGAACTAGATCCACAATATGCTGCTGCATTTAATAATTTAGGTCTCGCTCTTCAATCTTTATCTTTCTTTGACGAAGCGGCTCAAAGTTTTCGAGAAGCGATAGACCTGGTTCCTTATTATACAGAGGCCTTGCTAAATCTCGCTGCTATTCAGTTTGAAACTGGTGATTTAGACAAATGCGTTATTACTTTGAACAGAACTATAGAGCTGAATCCTAATTTAGCAGAGATTTATTTCATAAAAGGGAATGTATTTCGTAACCGTGGAGCCTATCAAGATGCAGTAGATCAGTTTTACAAGGCATTAGAGATCGACTCCTGCCACTTTGCGGCGCTTAGTAATCTCTCCGAAGTTCTATTAAAGTGCGGGAAAAGTGCTGAATCTTTGAAAGTGGCGGAACGAGCCATAGCAATTAATCCTAGCGAGCTTAGAGCGCCGCATAATAATCGTGGCGCAGCTCTAAAGGAGCTAGGTCGCTACAGCGAGGCACTAGTATCATATAAAAAAGCGATAGAAATCGAGCCAGAATCTGGTGAAGGGTATTACAATATATCTATTATTCTTGCGAATCTCTGCAAGTTTGACGAAGCACTTTCCTATTACGAAATGGCAATAGCTGCAAGACCTGATCACATCGATGTGCATAGTAATAAACTATTTACACTAAATTATCATCCCACCAAGACAGCTGATGAAATCTATTGTAATTACGTTGAGTTCAACGATAAATTTTCAGCAAATTACTCACCCATTTGGCGAAAAGGTGATCATAATTTAAACGCCAATAGGATTCTTAGAATAGGCTATCTTTCACCGGATTTCAGGAGTCATTCCGCCAGCCGCTTTCTAGAGCCTTTGTTCGATACTCATGATAAATCCAAGTTTGAAATATATGCTTACTCGGCGGTCGTGCATGAAGATGTGATCACGGACTATTTGAAATCGAAGACCCACACTTGGACTTCAACTCTAGATTTAGATGACAAGACGTTAGCGGAGACAATAGCTCGAGACAAAATCGATATTTTGATCGACTTGGCAGGACATACAAAGGGGCATCGTCTGCTAATGATGGCTGTCTATAAGCCTGCG
>JAQWLX010000051.1 GCA_029247075.1 Halieaceae bacterium
TATTCAAACTTATCAACCGCCTTCATAAGTCCTATATTGCCTTCTTGGATTAGATCAAGAAACTGTAATCCACGATTGGTATATTTCTTAGCAATAGATATAACTAATCTAAGATTTGCTTCCACCATCTCTTTTTTCGCCCGTCTTGCACGAGCCTCTCCCATAGACATAGCGCGATTAATCTCTTTGATTTCAGTAACACTTAAACCTGAAGATTTTTCTGCATCTAAAATACGTCGCTGAAAGCGCTGTATTTCTTCTTTCCTTGCTGATAGTTTTGTACCGAAATCTTTTCTCCGGGACATTTTTGAAACCCACTTCGAATCACTTTCAGAGCCTACAAAAGTTTCAATGAAGGTTTTTCGCGGCATCGTAGTTTCTCGAAGAGCTATACGCATTATTTCTCTTTCGGGCTTTCGGATTTGAGCTAGCACTTTGCGAGCATCATCCACTATAGGATCAAAAACTTTAGGTGTTAGCTTAAGAAACTTAAATAACTCACTTAGCTTGTTTAGTTCTGCAAGGCTGGTTTTGTGTGAGCGACCCTTTGCCTCAATAGTTTTCAATACTTTATTATGTTGCCGTTTGATAGCAGAGAAACGTTTTTTTGCTTCCACTGGATCTGGTCCGGTTTCGACCTCATCCTCATCATCACTTTCTTCTGAATTTTGTGTCGCCGCAAGAGTTGCTTCAGCAATTTCTGCTGCTGAGGGGACATTATCCGTTGGATCTAAGTATCCTGTCATGATATCAGAAAGCTTCCGCTCTTTTTTTGACACCAATGCATATTCATCAAGAATATAACCCACTGTTCCCGGGAAAACCGCAACTGCAGCCATTACTTCTCGGATACCTTCCTCTATCCTCTTAGCTATTACTATTTCTCCTTCTCTAGTAAGGAGTTCTACGGTTCCCATCTCTCTCATATACATCCGAACCGGATCTGTTGTTCTGCCAGCTTCATT
The DNA here is from genome assembly GCA_029247075.1 of Halieaceae bacterium. GTDB lineage: Bacteria > Pseudomonadota > Gammaproteobacteria > Pseudomonadales > Halieaceae > CABYJX01. The sequence goes on from JAQWLX010000051.1 coordinate 966, forward strand.
TTCTACTGCTGCCAAAGCTGCTGCTGCTTCTGCTGCTGCTAGTTCATCAGCAGAACTGTCTTCACCTGCCAGCAGTAATTCATCAGCATCTGGGGCATGCTCAAATACCTTGATTCCCATATCGTTGATCATTTGAATGATGTCTTCTACTTGATCGGGATCTGAAATATCTTGTGGCAAGTGATCATTTACTTCTGAATATGTCAGGTAGCCTTGTTCCTTACCTTTAGCGATTAACGCCCTCAGCCTTGATTGTTCTACGTTATCTGTCATAAAGGGATTTCCGTAAGATTTTTAGGGTGAAAATGGCGGCGAATTGTACCTTTAAACACAATTTTTTACGAATAAAAAAGTTCATATAGTACAAAAAATAGAAACTTTAAGGAATTTTAGTTTCAGATTGGTTAAACAGTAGTTTTTATAAGATTCTATTTGCTATATAAAAAAACATTAAATTATTTATCTCTGCGTTATTCCTCTATATTTTGCTTCATTTGGAGAAGTTTAACCAATCTTTTTTTCTCTTCCTCAGTAATAGAGGAGTATGACTTTGACTTTAAGGCAGCGATCTCTAAACTAATCGTGGATTGGTCAGAGATTTGTAATATTTTGGCTATTGCATCATGAAATTGAACTTCAATTCCTTTTTCTGGGACAAGCTGTTCTTCATTTGCCAATTTTTTCATTAATTCTTCATTAGTTGTTCCATGCCAATGGCCGAGCAATAAAGCCGATGTTGGTGAAGAATTTTTCTTTAAGATTATAATCGATTCTCGTAATGTTATAGCTGCTTTGTTTTCAAGTTTGTTCAGTATCGATTGATCTATTTGATGGGCCAAATTTGGCCGGTGCAAAAGTAATTTTATGGCGGCATTTATAAAGTAAGATGGGTTGGATTCATAACTTTGATTATTAGATTTATTTGATGTGATGGGGGTAACCAAATTGGATTTTTCTTCAAATTCTTGCGGGGGTCGAATAGCATTTTCGTCATTATAGGAAAAAGAAGACTTACTTATCCCCGTTTTGTTTGCGAGTTCTTGTAACATCAGTTCTCTAAAAATTCCAGCAGGCAAGCGATTTAAGTATGGTAACGCTATCTTACTGAATCTAGCCCGACCTTCCATCGTCTCCATATTAATATCTTTATTAAGTGTATCAAAAAGAAGCTCTTCTAGTGGTTTGGCAGATGAAATTAAAGACTCTAAATAATCTTTCCCTTTAGCACGTATTAAGGTGTCTGGATCTTCTCCCTCGGGTAAAAAAAGAAAGCGGGCTTGTCTTCCATCCAGCATAGTTGGTAGTGTAGCTTCAAGGGCCTTAAGAGCAGCTTTTCGGCCGGCGTGATCTCCGTCGAAGCAGAATATAACCTCCGGACAAAGTCGAAAAATACGTTCTAGGTGTTTCTGGTTAGTGGAAGTGCCTAGAGTTGCCACAGAGTAGTCAATGCCAAATTGGGCTAGTGCAATAACGTCTAAATAACCTTCTGTTACCAAAAGTCTCGTAAGAGAGCGATTACTAAGTTTTGCTTCATATAACCCATAAAGCTCGCTACTCTTATGAAAAATGGAAGTTTCAGGAGAATTAAGGTACTTGGGTTTATCGTTCCCTAAGACTCGGCCACCAAAAGCGACTACTCTACCTTGTCGGTCTCTAATGGGGAAAACTATTCTATCTCTAAATCTATCGTATGTTTTGCCTGCTTCATTCTTTACAATCATGCCTGTATCGAGCAATTTTTTTTGATCCGGCTCACTAGATCCTAAATTATTTATAAGGTTGTGCCATCCTGGAGGGGCGAAGCCAATTTGGAAATCTTTGGCTATTTCTCCAGTCAATCCTCGTTCTTTTAAATAAGCTACTGCTCGATGTGCCGCAGGGTGTTCTCGCAACTGGGACTGGTAAAACTTTGATACTTGGCTAAGACACTCATAAAGTGGCTCATAACTTTTCTCTGATTCGAAATGCTTTGCATTTCTAGGCGATTTCGCTTCCTGTGGAACCTCTAATCCCACTGCATTAGCTAAACTCTCGATAGCTTTAGGGAAGTCTGTGTTTTCGAAATTCATGATAAATCCTATTGCATTGCCGCTCGCACCACATCCAAAGCAGTAATAGAATTGTTTTTCTTGATTTACGCTAAATGAAGGTGTTTTTTCATCATGGAATGGGCATCGGGCTGTATAATTTCTCCCAGATTTCTTTAGTTTTACCCTTCCATCTATTACGTCAACAATGTCAATCTGCTCTAGCAGTGTATCGATGAACGTTTGAGGTATGAGTCCGGCCATGATCTATACATCGCCCGATTATAGTATTAGTTGTTTTGCGGAGTAATTCTTGCACGGATTGCGAAGCAATTGTATTCTTTTAACTTATTACTCCATTAATTTTGATTTTACCAGCTGACTTACAAGAGCAATATCTGCCCTGCCAAGAGTCTTTGGCTTGAGAAAATTCATTATTTTCCCCATTGCCTGAATGTTGGACTCTCCAATATTATCAAATGCTTCTGCAATTAATGCGTCGATTTCATCTGGCGTCATGGGTTCAGGGAGGAACTCTCTTATTACGTTTATTTCCAAGCATTCTTTTTCTGCCAAATCTTCACGTTTTGCGTCTTGATATTGCTCTAGTGAGTCCTTGCGCTGTTTTAGCATTCTATCTAAAATTTTAAGCGCTCTTTCGTCACCCAATTCTATACGCTCATCTACTTCGATTCGTTTGAATTCCGCTAAAATAAGCCTGATGGCATTAAGGCGGTCTTTGTCACGAGCTACCATAGCAGCTTTCATTTTGCTCTTTACGGTAGCTAAAATATCATTTTTAGTCATTGCGAATAAAAATCTTAATAAAGTCGAGCATGCCTCCTATTTTCACGAGAGAGCTTCTTTAGATGTCGTTTCACCGCAGCGGCAGCAGCACGTTTACGGACTGTAGTCGGCTTCTCGTAATGTTCTCTCTTGCGAACTTCCGCCAAAACTCCAGCTTTTTCGCATGACCGTTTAAATCGCCTTAGAGCTATATCGAAAGGCTCATTTTCTTTGATCCTAATATGTGGCATCCAAACCATACCCCTAAAAGATTATACTGAAATATATTGTGGCTGCGCATTCTAGCCGCAATGATGTCGCAATGCAAAAAGCTAATAAGTTTTAAAAAGGTTAATAATTAATAAATTTTCAATAACAAGCGCGCCAACATTTTAATCTTCTTTTCTTAACGAAGAACTCAAAAGAGTTTAAACTCGATCTAATACAATCTAAAAACTATCGATTTACATTAAGTGTTATAGTTTTAAAACATGTTGAAAATAGAGCCGAATTTTCCCCAAAATTTTACAGTTGTTTTATTCATATTAGATAATTAATTTTAAGTATTAATTCGGCGGCTAAAATGTATTGGGAGTTTGGTGTTTGTGTTAATTCTAGGTTTAGAGACTTCTTGTGATGAAACCGGAATAGCTTTATACGATAAAAAAGAAGATAGCTTATTGGCGCATAGTCTATTTAGTCAGGCAGATCAGCATGCGATCTACGGTGGGGTTGTTCCTGAACTAGCGTCTCGAGACCATATCCGTAGAATAATCCCATTGGTAGAAGAAGTGACCAAGAACGCGAAATGCTCTCAAAGAGATATTGAGGGAGTAGCTTATACCGCTGGCCCAGGATTATTTGGGTCGTTACTTGTAGGGGCAACTTTCGCGAAATTTTTTGCACTAGGTTTAAACATTCCGGCTCTTGGGATAAATCATATGGAAGGTCATCTCTTAGCACCAATGTTAGAGAAAGATAAGCCGGATTTTCCATTTATTGCGCTTCTGGTATCAGGAGGGCATACACTTTTAGTTAGAGTAGATGGCTTGGGGTGTTATCGAATTTTAGGAGAATCTCTAGATGATGCAGTTGGAGAGGCTTTCGATAAAGTATCAAGAATGCTTGATCTTGGCTATCCAGGAGGACCTTTTGTTGCAAATCTGGCAGAATCGGGGGATCCAAATCGATACAGGTTTCCTCGGCCAATGTTAGATCGGCCAGGCTTAGATTTTAGCTTTAGCGGTCTTAAAACGCATGTGTTGGGAGTAATAAAACAGCGTCGACATGAGAAACCTTTAGATGAAAAAGAGAAGGCCGATATTGCTCGTGGATTTGAAGATGCAGCGATTGAATCCTTGGTTGTTAAATGTAAACGAGCACTCAAGCAGGAAAAAATCTGTACGCTAGTAATTGGTGGTGGAGTAGGTGCGAATAGAAGATTGCGCTCGGTATTGACTCTAGAGCTGGAGAACCGAGGTATCAAGACATTTTATCCTTCTCCAAAATTTTGTACGGATAATGGAGCCATGATTGCTTTCGTAGGTGCTCATAGGATATCTGCAGGAGAACGTGACCTGCTCGGTTCTACGCCTAATGCAAAATGGTCTCTAGAGGATTTAAAACCTTTGCCCTCTGAACAGTATAATTATGGATAAGATATTTATTAGAGATTTGACAGCTGAAACTACCATTGGAATCTTCAATTGTGAGAGAGATATCCGTCAAAAAGTCATAATTGATCTTGAAATGGAGGTAGATGCGTCGATAGCAGCTTCAACCGATTCTATTTCAGATGCCTTGGATTACTCGCAGATAAGCCAGGAATTATTAACGCATATCGAAGCTAGCGATTGTTTCTTAGTAGAAACTTTGGCTGAAGAGTTAGCAGGTATAATTCTAGAAAAATTTAAAGTAGCTTGGGTCAGACTTAGGTTGACTAAACCTGAAGCATTGATCAAAGCCTCTGGGGTAGGTGTTTTAATCGAGCGAAGTCGTTAGAGTTTTCGAGTTTTATTTTCCCTGGTGTTTATCCAAAAATCTAGTTGCTCAATCTTAGCTTGGAATAGAGCATTCCCATAATCTTTTCCTCTCAGCTTGTTTCTGGACTGTGTATTAATATTAGATTTCGAAAAAACATCCTTTGCTTTAATCAAATACTGGACCTTATCCATATTCTCATTTCCATTTAAATTTTTTTGAAAAATAGCCGCACATGCCAATGCCGTAAGCTCTATATCATTATTTTTTTGCGATCCACTCAGTTTTTTGAGTAGCAATGCGAGATGAGCTCCATCAAGTTCCATTATTGCTAGATATTTGGTCGCTAGTAGTTGGACGCTCTTAATCAAGCTCTTGTATTTATTAGGTGGTTTTAGTCGAGAAAATATTTTATTTTGCACTTCTTTTACATCTTCTAATTCTTTTGTAAGTTGATAAACCAAGGCTGCAAATCGCACTCTGCTATCTAAAGAGATCTCTGCAGCGTTTTTGAGTGTGTTAAGGGACAACAAAATTTGCGCAGAATTTGCTTTTTCAATACCTGGAAACACGATCTTTAGAGCATCACATTTACTAAGAATGTCGAAAAAGACTTCTGGAGAATTTGTCTCAAGTGCATGTTCTGTTTCTTTCCAGATACGCTCCCCACTGATACTCGCTATTTCGTTTTCAGAAAGCATTTGTTTCATTAACTTTAGTGTTTCTGGGGCAATAGAAAAGCCTAGTTTTGAAAATTTTGCATTAAAGCGAGCGCCCCTAAATACTCTCAAGGGATCCTCAGAAAATGCGTCGGAGACATGTCTAATTATTTTAAGCTCCAGATCTTTCTGCCCACCCCATGGGTCTATGATATTTCCGTGCATATCCTGTGCTATGGCATTTATCGTAAAGTCTCTACGCTTTAGGTCTTCTTCTATTGAAATTGATCGTGGAAAGTTTAGTTTAAAACCTTTATGTCCAAATCCATTTTTCTTTTCAGTTCGTGCTAGAGCATATTCCTCTCGTGTTTCAGGATGAAGAAAGACAGGGAAATGTTTTCCAACTTGTTTAAAACCTCTATTAATTAAATCTTGAGCAGAGCAGCCAACGACTACCCAATCGCGTTCAATGGTCGAAAGGCCAAGAAGCTTATCTCTCACGGCTCCGCCAACAAGATATATCTGTTCTTTTTGCATTTTTCTGTTTATTTATCCATTGAGTTTTGAGAGTAAATGTCTGATTGAATCCTTCATTTGCCAGACGAGCTTGCACGTCGTATTGTAATATCCTTGAAAAGGATAGAAAGTATAAATGAGCCAAGAAAAAATTTTATTGACGGGTGGTTCTGGTTATGTAGGTTCTCATTCTTGTGTTGCCCTATGTGAAGCTGGTTACCAGCCGGTCATTTTTGATAATTTTTCCAATAGTTCTCCAAAAATTTTAGATCGATTGGAGCAAATAACTAAAACAAAGATCACTTTAGTGGAAGGAGATATTCTTAATTTCAATCAGATCGTTAACGTGTTTCAGCAGCATAACATTAAAGCAGTAATGCACTTTGCTGGTTGCAAAGCCGTTGATGATTCAGTCAAAAATCCGCTTAAATATTATCGTTCTAATGTCAGCGGCTCTATAAACATCATAGATGCAATGAAGGTCTCAGGAGTCGATGTGTTTATTTTTTCTTCTTCTGCGACGATCTTTGGTGACTTGAATGTCAACCCAATATCTGAATCTGCTACATTTTCCCCAAAAAATCCTTATGGGAAAACTAAGCTATTCGTAGAGGAGATCATTGCCGATTTGTTTGGTTCAGGCTGTTTTTCAAATTTAGCGGCATTACGTTATTTTAATCCCGTTGGCGCGCATCATTCGGGGCTTATTGGTGAAGATCCAAAAGGTGTGCCTCAAAATTTGATGCCATACTTGGCTCAGGTGGCGGTAGGAAGACTATCAAAATTGGAAATATTTGGTCGAGATTATCCCACTAAAGACGGCACCGGAGTTAGGGATTATATTCATGTAATGGATGTTGCTGATGCCCATGTTGCAACACTTGACTATCTTTTAAGTAATGGTGGCTATCTTCCAATTAATCTTGGAACTGGTAATGGAGTATCTGTGCTGGAGTTAATCCGCACTTTTGAAAAAGCATCTGGCCATTCTATCCCATGGAGCTTTGGACCTAGGAGGAAGGGCGACGCAGCGGAATATTATGCTGATCCGTCATTGGCGAAAAAGAAGTTAGGATGGAGTGCAAAGCGAAATCTGGATACCATGTGCTCAGATATGTGGCGTTGGCAGAGCGAAAATCCTCATGGCTATTAAAAATGCGTTGCAAATCTCGGTATCTCGAAAAAAATGGTGTAACGACCTTATTTTTTTTTGCTGCAATCACAGCTAATTGTTAGTCCAGACTCCAGCTCATATAAAGATAATTTCCCTCCCCAGACACAGCCAGTGTCTAATCCAATTACATAGGATGAATTGGTCTGTCCATTTATTGAAGCCCAGTGGCCAAAAACGATTTTATCTTTTGAGGTCTTTCGGTTTTTGTGAGCGAACCAAGCATCTAATTTCCTTTTTTTGATTGTTTTTTGACCTTTTTTTAAGGGTCCTTTTTCTATCAGATCTAGCTCGCCGTTTTCAGTACAATACCGCATGCGCGTCAAATAATTTGTTATTAGTCTAAGTCGTTCCACTCCTTTAAGATTATTTGACCATGAATTTGGATAATCTCCATACATTCCTCGCAGAAAGCTATCAGCATGAGGACCTTGCAGTGCTGACTCTACCTCGCCAGCGAATATTTTAGTTTCATCTATGGACCATCCTGGTGGAATTCCTGCGTGCACCATGGTGTGGTTATATTCGTTATGAATTAGTGGTCGCTTACGAAGCCAATCGAGCATGGAATCCTTATCTGGAGAATTAAGAATTTTATTTAGCGTGTCCTTGCGGTTTGGTTTTCTAACACCGGCAGAAATTGCCAGTAGATGTAGATCATGATTTCCAAGGACCATTATAACATTGTCTCTTCTTTCATAAACA
>JAQWLX010000062.1 GCA_029247075.1 Halieaceae bacterium
GAAGATATAATCAATTTAATTAGTCGATTTTTTTATCAAAGGAAAATTTATTGCGATGAGGAAAACTATGAAAGAATTAAGCAATCCTGTTCAAATTGCCTATGCGGTAGACGATGCTGGGGTCGCTGCCGCCCGATGGGCGGCAGATTTTGGAGCGGGCCCATTTTTTTAGGAGAACATATTTTAGTAACTGATGTTATATATCGCGGTTATCCGGGAGAATATGATCATTCATCCGCATATGGCAGTGGGGTAATATAATGCTCGAGCTTGTTCAAGATCATGGGATTGGTCCGTCTGTTGTAAAAGACAGTTATGCGTCAGGAGAGACGGGTCTTCATCATCTCGCCTATTTTGTGGAAGATCTAAATATTACCACTGAAAAGCTTGCAAGTATGGGTTTTGAGCTTGCCATGTCGGCTAAGGCTGGTGATACGAGATTTAATTTTGTTGATGCGCGTTCTCTTATGGGTCATTTTATCGAGATTTATGAACCTGATGAACGGCTAAGTTCCTTCTACAGTATGGTGAGGGAGGCTTCTATTGCCTGGGACGGGCAAGATCCAGTTAGAGAATTATAGAGTTGCGGATACTTATGACTAGTTAGCTGAAATTCCCCTCCCCAATAATAAGTACTGGTTTAATCTATATCCGCTTTAAAGGTCGGCAGATTATCAGTTATTTCATAGTAATCTGATGCATCCGTTACATATATGTGGCATGAAGGTATAAGATTTGTGGGCTTTTCTAGGCATCCAGCGGAAACGCTTATTTGATCAGATTCATCAGATTTGTAAAATAAGCTTGCCCCGCATTTTCTACAAAAGCCTCTTTTGGCATTTGGTGAAGATTGATACCATGAAAGGCTAGATGTTTCCCTCCACTCGATATCATTTTCATACGCCTCAGTGTATGCAGAGAAATGCCCATGTGTTTTGAGACATTGTCCGCAGTGACAAAATATTACTTCACGAAGTTCACTCAGGATACTAAAAGCGACATTGCCGCATAGACATTGGCCTGAGGTTTTTTTCATACTTGAACAGCCTTTTTTAAAAGCTTAATGATCCTGGCGCTTATTTTTTTTATATTAATAGCCATAATTTTTTATTATTCTAATATTATAGCGAGAACTTTTTTCTAGCTATAGTCCTTTCTTTTTCTTAAAAAAATAATTGAGAGAGGCGACAATATGATAGAACCAGTAAAAATTTTTCTAGAGGCCGCTAGCATCGTTAAGTTCTTGCTAGGATCGTCATTTTTAGGGCTTTTTTTATTGATTGGTCCTGTCCTTTCAGAGACGGACAGCATCATTTTTCCAGCATCGATATGTAAAGCGAAAGATCCTGTCAAAAATAGTTCACTGCAGTGGCGTGAAAATGGCTTGATCAATACTGATTCTGACACTCAAGTTACAGTAATTTGCCCTTTTCCCTGGACTAGCTCTGGCGAGCGATCGAGTTTTTACAACGTTGGTTTTAAAGCGACGCTTCAGGTTGATAATGAATCAAGCTTTTCACGATCTGTTGCTTGTGCCATGAGTGCTGCGATTTCTAAAGAACAGGTGGCCTTTGGCCAAGAAGACATTGAACTTGCTCTAAGCCCTCAATCTTCCAAAACTCACCAATGGACTATTCAAGCGATGCCTCTTCCTGGATTGACTACATATAATGTGAAATGTGAACTTCCACCTGGTGTAAGACTAACTTTCTCATCGAGTGAAACGGTGTCTTCTTGGAATTGGGCGCCCGGGGGAAGCTACGATACTTATTTGAAAGGATTCTCGGGGAGGATTGCGGTGCGTGTCACTTTACCGGAAGAGGCGAGATTTTCAAATGGAGCTCCCGTTCTGGTCCACACGAATACTTTTTTTACCCCAGAGAGCGGCTTTGATTCTTGGGAGGAGCTCAAGAATCAAGGCATTATTCATATCAGTCTCCTTTACCCGGGAGATCAAGATAAAGATGGAAGAAGTAGCGAGGGTTTAAAGGACTATGGCGGTTCAGAAAGTCTCGCCGCTTTGCGAGATGTCATTAGGTATGCTGGCGGGGAAATGACAGATATCTATGGGCAATCGCTTTCTGCAGCATCAAGTATCAAGGCGCATGAAAATAATCTTGGAATCTATGCATTCTCACATCCTGGTATTTTAGCGACTCGAGTACTCGCGGTTTACGGCAAGGCTATGCCTGTTGTTAACTGGTTTGTTGGACGAGAAAACCCCACTTCTTCAGCATTAAGTTCGGTAGAAGTGGGGCACTGGGTGCCCGGTGCGAAGGCGCTTCAAAACCCCACTTACACTTATCCTGATCAGTACGATCCTCAACAACTTAGAATAGACTATAGTGATGTAAAGTGGGCTGAAGACTGGACGGAAAATGGGCAAACCCCAGGGCGGCCCTACTTTGATCTTGATGACAACGGTGAAGTTTCTGATGATGATTATGTGCTGGGCAGTCGGGTACCAAGTATGTACTCAAAGCGAGTTTATTCTAAGGCATTACTTAATAGCGAGCTGACCACCGCATCTGAAGCGGAGATTCTTTGGGAGGAACGCATCACTACAAATATTTATGAGTTAGTGATCGCCAACTCTCCTGATGTTCATGTAATGCTTGTCTTTGCCGAAAAAGATCACGTTCAACCTGCATTTGACAAGCCGCATATTCATCAGGCGAGGGATGGATTTTATGATGGAGGGCGCGGTGTTTGGGTAAGATTAAATCCGGATTCCGCCTATGTAGAAAGCGTGAGCGGTGTCCCATCAAGTGAAAATCCGGCAGGAGTGGAGCCTACAGACTGGTTAGATGTTGAAGCGTGGGGATATCCAAATAGTGGAAGAAACAGTGATCTATATCCGTTAGCAGCGGTACTAGAGATGGTGGATAGACAGTTTGCAAATAATTGGACTACAAATGACCTGACTGACGTGGTTGTGCCTTAGGATGTTTTATGTTTTTGGTAGATGAGGGTCCCAGATGAACCTAAGCCAGCTTTTTTGGTTTGTACCAAGACTGATAGCGATAACGTATTTGGTCTGGTTTTCTCTACCAGTGATTTCGGCTCCAAATAGTCATTTAGTTTCCGCAAGTAATTGCAAGGCGGTGTCTTCAGGGGATAGTGTTATGCTGCAGTGGCGCGAAACTGGTCTAACAAACACTGACGGTGATGATATTGCAGTTGTATGTCCTATTTATCGGGAGAGTGAAAGAAGTTCAAGCGCAGTTAGTCCTGATGTTTTGAAGATAACAAGTTCGTTTGTTAATGGTATCGCTGATGAACCTGCCCGCCAGATAGCTTGTTCCCTATATGGCTATAATGGAGCGCTAGAAACAAATCTTGAAGAAATATTGATTCCTCTCAATTCTGGTATGGACGAGGTTACTCACCATACTTGGCGAGTCCGCGTTCCGAGTGCTTTGAAGCCCGGTACATTCACACTTCGGTGTTCGCTTCCAGCTCGGGCAACCATTTCAAAAATTGCTATTAGTGCTTATGAAGGTTGGTTCCTTACAGGACAACCAGCTTCGGTTTTATTAGGAGGTATCGGTTTTAATCAAACTGGAGGAAGTCTCCTATTTAATCATCCCAAAGGTATTGCCACAGATGGGAAACGTATCTTTCTATGCGATGGAAACAATAATAGAGTTCTTATTTGGAATGAATTCCCCAAAGCAAATACGCCTCCAGATCTTGTTCTGGGACAACCTGATTTTCATCAACTTGAACCTGGTACGGACTTGGACAATCTCAATTGGCCGGTTTCTGTCTCGACAGATGGTACTAGGCTGCTTGTTGCAGACACTTATAATCACCGTATTTTGGTGTGGGACAGCATCCCAACCCATAACGGTCAACCCGCTGACTGGGCCATTGATGGTTTTTCAAATGATGCGGAGTTCCCGCTTTCACCAGGCAAAGATCAATTTGTCTGGCCTTGGGGCGTTTGGACTGATGGTGATCGACTGGTATTAAGCAGTACATCTGAGTCAACAAGCGGTGGAGTCTCAGCAAGAGGAGGTTGGGTTTTGATATGGAATAGTTTCCCAGAAAGTGCAGAGCAGAAAGCGGATATTGTACTTTCAGAAAACGGAAAGATGGGTACGCCAAGGACAATCACGTCGGATGGGAAAAAATTAATGATAGGTGATCACAATGCGTCTGGAGAAACTTCTAAAATGGGGAGTTGGGTTTGGAATGTTTTTCCGACGGTAGACGAGCAGGCGGCTAATTTTTTTCTGACGGAAGAACCGCCAACCATCTGGCTTCAGGGGGCGATAAGCCAAAACAATCAGTTGTTAGCATTAGGAAGCACATTGTATGTGTGGAACACCTTCCCTTCTTCGGGAGAGGACTCACCAGATCTTAGATTGAACAATAATAGGCTGGGGTTAAGATCTGGCGATGGTTCAGATGCGATAATAGTTGGAGATGACTTGATTTTGTCTGACTATAACGGGAATCGGCTTTTGGGTTTTGACGGTATTCCTGAAGATCCTGAAACATTTCCTAGTTATGTTGTTGGGAGCGATTCAATTTCAGTCAACACCTTGGATACAAACTATTTCATTACTAATCCCGAGCCGGTAAGTGACGGAAAGCAATTTTTTGTGGCTTCGGCTTTTGATCAAGTACTGCATGGCTGGAACACGTTGCCTACCGTCACTGCACAGAAACCTGATTTTAGTTACGAAACTACCGATGGAGCGGTTGCGGTCATATTGCATAACGAACATCTCGTTCTGCCAGGCAGGCAAGGTTCCCTAAACATCTGGAATGGACTGCCAACTAGCTCTAGAGAACCTGATCTTAGTCTAACGCAAGAGTTTGGTGGTGCCTCTTTTTCCGGGTTATTGGGTGGTTGCAGTGATGGTTCTCGCGTATATCTGTTAGACGATAAGGGAACTCTAACTGCGTGGAGTGGTTTGCCAACCGATTTTACCTCACCAGCTTTTCAAGTTGATTTTGGAGCTCCATTCCCTTCGAGAGTTAGCTGTAGCCAGGATTATTTAGCTATAACAGTTGGTGGCAAAATATCATTATGTCCCTCGCAAATATTACCTGATGTTGCCTCATGTGTATTAGTAACAAATGCTCTTTTTTCTAAGAGTTTGGCCTCAACGCTCTTTGCAAATGACAGTTTTTTTATAGCTGATCGTGGTAATAATCAGGTTCATGGCTGGCAAAATGTTAGTGACGCCATTGACGGCAAAGATCCAGATTTGCTTCTGGGCGCTTCAAACTATAGCGATATTACTCCAGAAACCGATTCCGATTCACTTTTTTGGCCAGCTACTTTGGCTTTCGATGGATCGCGTTTGTGGGTTGGCGAATACAAATTTTCAGGGCGACTCTTAGGGTATGAAATGCTTTTTTAACCTAGATAACCAAAGTAATCTTTTTCTTCGTTCAAAATTTTATCCAACCGACATAGAACTTATTTACAGACGCTGAAAAGTTAGTCGAGAAAGATAAGGATTTGAAGAAAAAAAATGGGAACGGCACTTACAATCGGTCGCTCCCATTTTATTGAGTGGTCGATTATCTGAAAATTTATGGAAGATCTTTGCCCAGTGACATTCCTCTCTAACAAAGGCATATGAATACCAGGCTCCGATTGGACGCAATTGATCACGTATGTAATCAATGTGCCAGTGGTTTGGCTTGTTTCTTTTGAGATGTCTATTTATCCTCGATCTAAGTCCACCCGGCCCAAGTGTGCTTCCCACATAAACATAAAATCCTTTTTCAATTTTAACTTTACCAAGCTTACCTATACAGATACAGGATTCTTGGTCGGAGAAAAAGACGATCGCGTAAGTACCTTTACAGGAATTAATTTTTGTCACTTTAAATACGTAAACAATAAGAGGATATGATTAAAAGTTCGTTAAAAGAACTGTCTATGATAGCTTTAATCCATCATTAATTTTACAAAGTACTTTTGCCTATTATATCTGTTAGGCAAACGTGGCCAGAGTTTTTAAAAGAAATAAGGAATTTACAATGAGATCTAGTATTAATTGTTCTACCAGAATATATTTTTTGACATTAGTAATGACATTAGCCAATAGTCATGAAGTATTTGCTGAGAAAAAAGCTGTTCCCCCCCTAACACTGGTCTTAGCGGAATTTTTCCCGGCAGAAGGAAGAGGTGCCGATGTTCTTAAGTGGTTAGAAGGAGTTCTTCCTGAAACGCGCGCATATGATGGGTGTAAAAGTCTTTCCGTATATCAAGAAATTAATAGTAACAAAATCATTTTAGTGGAGTTTTGGGAGACCAAGGAAAAATTTATTGCCTATAGAGATTGGAGAGCGGAGACAGGATCGCTAGGAGCTTTGGTTGAGATGCTCGACGCTGATCCTGTTTTTAGATTTTCTCTCGATACAGAAATTTAAGATTGCAATCGGTTTTGGAGAAGGACTACTAGAGCTAAAAATATAAATCTCTATTGGATTTGCAAAAGGGTCTTAGGAGAAACGAGCTAATGACAGGAACGGCCGTGCTTTTTTAGGCGCCAATAGTTGTAAGGCCAAGGAGCAAGAAAACCTAACAAAAGCATTAGCGGGAGTACTCTGTAATCCATTTGCAAACTGCCTTGAGTAAAAATTAGATCGGTAATTTCCATCGTAATTTCCATCATTAGCATGGAAATGAAAGACATGCCTAGCGCTGTGCTTAGCGCGTTAGAGAAATCCATCTGTTTCCGCATAAGAATAGCAGTTTCAAGAATTATACTAGTAATAAGCCCGTTGATAAGTGGAAGAATGGCATAGAAATACCATAGCGGGCTGAAAAGAGGTATGCCCGACGTTATCTCAGATAAGGAGTAGTAAATTAAGGTGCCGAATTCACCTATAGAGCAACCAAGTAGACACCAAGTGGTATTCTTGGCAGATCTAGCCCAGATATTCTTATCCTTCCACCCAAAACTATCCGTCAAAATTGAAACAGAGAAACCATGATTTCCTAAGGTTTGGGAGATCATCTCAATTTCCACGTCTCTGTGCTTTACTGAGGCTTGTCCGCTGATATGACATACCTGTACTTCAATTACGCCAGCAACCTTTGCTAGTGCCAGACGCACTTTTTCGGCACAAGTACTAGACTTCATTCCGGTTATGTTAAGAGAATATTGCACGTTTAAGGTTTTCTTTATTTATCAAATGAGTCACCTATGCCGCCTCTAAAACATCCAAGTATCCATGGGTATGTTTCAGTTATATAATATCTATAACTCCCATTTACTACCATTCCGTTGCATTCGTCTAGATCACCGCTATCCTCAATGTATTCGTAATCTTGGATATAGGTTCCGTCAAAATTCCCACCTGTATTTGTGTCATCACGTCCAGGACGCGAGCCTCCTTCATTTTTAAGGCGATAACTTGATAAAGCTTTTCTAGCTATACCATTCTCTAAAAAAAATGATCCAGAAATTGGGAATCCATCCGCAGCAAAGCCAATAATTGGGGATTCTTGGTTGCTTGATTCATTTTCGAACATGGACAATGGGTTTCCGTGGTAGTGGTATGTGCCGTCCGGCTGAGCATGGGCATTATGAGAGTCTGTTCCAAAATTATTGCTCTCGAACAAAGGATCTAGCAGCCATTTTTCCTCATTAAACAGGCATCCAGATTGAACATTACCTGAACTATCTGCCTTAGTATCATTTGGTCTATAGCAACCCGCCGATAAAAGATCTACCGTAACCCCATTGAGCATTACCGCATCCCATTTACTTTGTGATAGTTGGGTAACAGAGTCTAGAAGCATTGGCTTTCTAGAAAATGAAAAACTTCGATTAACGGCGTTAACGTTATTCACAAAATTTATACCTGAGTCATTAAATTTGTGATTAGGAATTCCATTGGTATCTATGACACATTTATCGTCATCCGCTGTTATAGAGATGCTTGATGAAAAATATTTACTTCGACCTTGATCAAGTGCTGTGCCTGTGTAGTTGTTAGCGTAACTTGCGCAGTCAAGGCTAGCGTTTTTAAATATTTTATCCGTAATATCTGGAATGCTTACTGAATGATTTGTTTGAGAACCAAAACTCGCTTGAATTTTTATAGAAGTAATTAAGGTGCTTGGAGGTAGAGAACATCTAGTTAAATAGTCAGTAATTTTATTAATCGGAAGAAGTTTTTTCCATTCTAGGGAAAGAGGTGTATTGGGTTCCAGATCTATTTCTCTCGGCTTTAATGTGTCGCCATGAGATTGCGTTAGTTCACAACTTAGTTTATTCACGGTTGAATCTTTGCTCATAGCTTGCAATGCAATATCAAGTAGAACTTCTGAAGAATCTAACGCGTGGTTGATAGGCACACGCAAAACAGGACAGATAATATCAATTGATGAGTCATCGGTGTTAGTAAGCCCATCTTCCTTGCTTTGCAGGGCGCTGCTGCTTCCGGGGTTGGCGGCTTTACAACTTGAAGTATGAATAGTGTATTTCTCTGGTCCTTCATAAGAAGAGTTTGCTAATATGTCATTGCTTGAACTGCATCCTGATTTGTTGTCCGTTATCTCAATACTGCCACCGACAGAACCCTCTGAAGGATTGCCAGGCCAGCCGAGAAGTAGCACTAAAGCTTCACAGTCATTAAGTTGACTATTCGAGAGAATCTTTAAGCTCTCTGAAATAGAAATGACACCTTCTAGTCCAGCCAAGCTGGATAGTGAAGAGTTGTTATTTATTTCTAGTCCACCTCCGATAAAGGATAGTGTTTTAAATTCTGTTAGATCAGAAAGAATCCTATTGTCTTGTAGTCTGACGTCACCGGAAACATTAACTAGATTTTCCAAGGCTGATAAAGTTGATAAAGCATCGTTATTGTATATATCCAACTCAGTGATTCCATAGAGGTTAGAAAAACTACTTATTTCATCAAGAATGTCATTATTGCGAATTTGTAATTTTCCTAGCTGCTTTAAATTTTCGATACCCGCCGAACTATTTAAAGCGTCATTCGAATCAACTAATAATGTACCGGTGACTCGAATTAAATTTGATAAAGAATTTATATCAGAGAGGCTAGAGTTAGAAAAAATCGTTAGGTTTGAACCTATAGTGACGAGTGACTCCAAGCCTTTTAGAGTCTTTAGGCTGTTATTGGATTCGATCACTAAACTTCCTTTAATAATCTTTAATCCATTAAGTCCCAGAAGATCTTTTATATTATTATCGACCGATTCTCGAATTGTGAGAGAGCCGAGTAAAACATCACAGATACCATAGTCTAGTTGGAAAGAATCAATATCATTCTGAGTTTTCAAGATAACAGTTTCTTTGGCGCAATTAACGTCCCCTAGAGCGCAATGGCTAAATATAAGGGTAGCTGATACCAAAATATTTTTTACAGAAAGCATAGATGCCTGTTATCTCCAAATTTTTGAATGTATTTTTAGATTTTACTCAAATCTATTTTAATTCGAGATATTGTATACCAATACATACTCAGTCTTTTTTTTTGTATTAAACTAGCGACCATAAATTTAAAAATTAATATTTCATTCGAGTTCCTAGTTATGAGAGAAAATCAGTATTTAGTCGGAAATTTTGCGCCGTTAGAAGATGAATTGACAGCCGAAACATTGTCAGTGACTGGTAAAATACCCCAAGAACTTGATGGGTGTCTTGCTCGAATTGGTCCAAATCCAATAGATCCAGATCCGACCACTCATCATTGGTTTTTGGGAAGTGGGATGGTTCATGGTTTGTATCTCAGCGACGGTAAAGCACTAAAATTTCATAGTCGATTTGTGCGGGACGATGATGTGGTAGAGAAATTCAACTTGCCAGAAATTATTGGTCCTCGCGGCGCGCTGCAGTTAGGTTCTGGTGTTGTGAATACAAACATTATGAAGCATGCGGGAAAGACGTTTGCGCTGGTCGAAGCAGGAAACCTCCCCATAGAAGTGGACGAGAGATTAGATACGATACAAAGAACAAATCTTGAAGGTACCTTGCTAGGAGGTTTGTCTGCGCATCCACACCTTGATCCGGATACGGGAGAGCTCCATGCGGTCGTATATTCACCCATGTGGCATCACATTCAACACTTAGTTATAGATAATATGGGGCTAGTTAGTCGTGCGGTTGATGTCCCGGTTTCGGGGCAACCCATGGTTCACGATTGTATAATAACTAAGCAGTATTTTATTTTACTCGATCTTCCGGTAATCCTTGATCAGGAGATTTTTGAAGCGGGGTTTTCATTGCCCTATAAATGGCATCCGGAATACGGCGCTCGCGTAGGATTACTGCCGCGTGATGGCGCGGCTCATGAAGTAACTTGGCATGAAGTTGAGCCTTGCTATGTTTTTCATACGATGAATGCTTTTGAAGATGAATCGGGCACAGTTTTTATAGATGTGATAAGGCATTCGAAAATGTTTGATAAGGATAGGCTGGGTCCCAGTGAAGGAATTGGATCTCTTTACCGGTGGGAGATATCAAGTGGCAATGGAAAGGTCAAGGAAAGACAACTGGATAATACAGCAATAGAATTTCCTAGGATTAACGAATCCCGAACAGGAAAGAGTTATCGGTACGGTTATGTCTCTACTTTCACAAAAGACTTTTTCCCTAATGGATTAAAGAAATATGATTTAGTAAAAGGCGAGTCGGAAAATTATAGTGTTGGAGATCACAAGGCATTTATGGAACCAGTTTTTGTACCTAGAGTAGGGAACTCAAGAGAAGATGATGGGTGGTTGTTGTCCTACTGTTATGACCAAAATACGGATTCTAGTGATGTGGTTATTCTGGATGCTGGCGATATTGCTGTTGGACCAGTAGCTGCTATCCATTTGCCAAGGCGTGTGCCGTTCGGGTTTCATGGTAACTGGTTATCTAGGTGAAGAATCTAATTAGAATGGTTCTAGCTATGACATAAAAAAGGTCCATCGACGCATATTCTGCGACCGTCCGGAGCCGAGCAAGCTCCACAAATTCCTACACCACATTTTGTGAGGTAATCAATAGCGCTAAAAATTTGATCATCTCTACAGTACTCTCGTTCGACCGCTACTGCCGCATGCACCATCGGTTCCGGGCCGCAATTATAAAAAACAAGATCCTTAAGATCCTGTTCCGAAAGTTCATTTAATCGTTTTCGAAGAAGTTCTGTGACCAAGCCATGGAAGCCTTCCGATCCATCGTCTGTTGCTACGTGAAGCGTAGAGATTTTCTTGCACTCCTTCGTAAAATAAAGCCTTTCTGCAGATCTAGCACCAGAGAAGATTTCTGTATTGCCAATGTCTCGTGCGATTTGGTAAACAGCGGCTAGGCCGGTTCCACCGGCAACGGCCATAATTTTTCCTTTGGGAGGTGAAACGGGAGTTCCGTAAGGTCCTCTTACATAAGCTTTGACTCCCACTTCCAGTGACATGCATGCTGAAGTAAATACGCCAACGTTTATTATCACTAGAGAGAAGGGATCATCCACTAAGGCAGAGAATGGCTTTTCACCGATTCCCGGCAACCATAAAAATACGAATTCGCCAGGTTTAATGTTAATTTTCTTGTCGAACCTGAGAATCGCAATATCTTCGCATACTCTTATATTTTCAGTGAGCGTGACTGGTTCAAAATTCATATCGACGTCGTAGCGAATTTTCTTTTTTGCAAGATCTTTATTATTTAAAAGATCTTGCTCGAGGAGTTTGAAATATTCCTCTGTTTGTTGAGTTGTCAAACCAGTCAACGCGGATCCCACGCCAATAATTTCTGCACCAGCTTCCATCGCTGAGCG
>JAQWLX010000096.1 GCA_029247075.1 Halieaceae bacterium
ATGTTAAATATATTCCAAGAGGTAATAATCGTTTAAGCAAAGATACCTGTAGTTATGCGCAGCTATGGCTTGATTTTAAAAGCAAGAAGGTAGAAGACACGCTATTTGAAAAACAAAACAAGTTAAAGTTAGTAGTCCAGTGCAAAAATAATCGGAACTACGAATCTTACCTAATAAAAGAATTTCAGGCATATAGAATTTTCAATATCTTGTCCAATACTAGTTTTCGATCAAGACTTTTGAACATAAAGTATGTGGATACGGACAAGAAGACATCGCGCCACCACTTAGGAATGATAATTGAAGAAAAGAGTAGGTTAGCAAAAAGAACGGGACTTAAAGCAGCTAAGATACAGAAAATAACATATCAAGAATTAGATGCTCAACAGGGAAATCTTGTGTCACTATTTATGTACATGATAGGGAATACAGATTACTCCATTATTTCGTCAAATGAAGGCTCATGCTGCCATAACTCTAAGTTGCTTCTTGATAGAAGCAACTCGAACTACATACCTGTACCTTATGACTTCGACTCATCTGGGTACGTAAATACGTCTTATGCATTGCCATCCGATAGTTTTCGTATTCGTAATGTCAGACAGCGGCTCTATCGCGGCTTCTGTGCCCCTGAAGAGATTCTTACAAAAAATTTAAATTTGTTTCGAGAAAAAAAGCAGGAAATTTTAGCGATAGCTGGAGATCAATCTCAAGTAACCAGGAGAGTAGCAAAATCATCATTGAAGTATATTGAAGCGTTTTACAAAATAATAAATAACCCAAAGAGTCTTCAGAAAAGAATAAAAAAAGCTTGTCGCGGCAAAATTTTATAACCTCTAAATGAATCTCGTATCTAGCATTCGCTTTCTCCTTCCATTTTCATATGTACTGATCTTTTGCAGCTACTCAGCTGCAGAAAAAACTATCGAAGATGAGTGGAATGACATATCTCGTATTGTAGCTATTGGCGATATACATGGAAGCTATAAAAACTACATCCAGATATTAAATGACTCAGATTTAATTGACGACCATGGATCATGGATTGGAAAGGACACTCATTTAGTCCAGGTGGGCGACCTTTCTGATCGTGGACCAGATACCGCAAAGATCATTAAACACCTTCAGAAGCTTGAAAAACAAGCCGTGCGAGAAGGAGGAATGATACATCTGCTTATTGGGAATCACGAATTTATGAATGTGATTGGAGACTTGAGGTACGTACATGCTGGCGAATATGAGGCATTTGTAACATCCCGATCTGCAAAACTTCGTGATGCATACTATAAAAAAATCATCAGAGAAATCAAAACCAAAAAAACTTTGCAGAAATCGTCATCTCTAGAGATGCAGATGGAACTGCCTAACATCGATGAGGCTTTTAAAAAGAAGTTATATGAAACAATTCCACTTGGATATGTAGAACATAGGCTGGCATGGCAACCTGGAGGCAAGATAAATAGTTGGATAGCAAAGCATAATGCTGTTATAAAGATAAATGATATGCTTTTCCTACACGCAGGACTTGGTCCTAGCGCTGTTAGTCTATCAATCCAAGAAATCAACGAACGTATACGCGCTGAAATTCTGGGTCAAATTAAATATAAAGATGGATTAGGTAATTCTCAAGACGGCCCACTATGGTACCGCGGATTGGCTATGAACCCCGAAGAAGCGGAAACTGCACATTTAGAGGAATTACTGAAAAAGCATGATGTCAAAAAAATTATTATCGGCCACACACCAAGCCTAGGAGTAATTACACCTCGATTCGGTTCCAAGGTATTAATCATTGATACAGGAATATCGGAGCATTATGGCGGCCATAGAAGCAGTCTAATTATCGAGAATAATCTATCCTTTGCCTCTTACGATGGAAGAGATTTTAATTTACCTACTGAAGGACAAGATATGGCCGGTTACTTCCAAGAAATGGTTAATCTAAAATCTAATTCTAAGCTTCTTAAATCATATTTGAAGACTCTTTTATCTAAGAACACTCATGGCGGTGGGTAAAGAACAGGTTATTGGAAATGATTTTTAAATAAACGAATTAGATTTTTATAACTTTTAAATCGCCCAATATAGATGAGAAAGCTAAATCTGATAGTGCTTCTTTTTTATTTTGGAAATCTGTCTACGTGGTATATTACAGTCGTTCCTGCAGAAGAAACTAATCCAATATCAAACTTAATTAGAACATTAATCAATATATATATAAGAAAATGCAAATAGACGAATCGGATATATGGACAGGCTCTTTTAATCGCACCGATAAAATTGATATATCCATAAGAGAACAATTCTTACGAGAAGGTTACTCTATTATTCGCAATGCCTATGACACTCAGTTTATTCAAGATCTTTTTACCGCCTATAGAAATGAACACGCCGAAAAACTAAACCCAGAGCCTACTGAGAAAACAAATCTGGTTGGTCACAACCGAAGAGCCTTTTCCTTAAATGTAAGAAGGCCCTTTAACGAGCCCAAAATTTATGCCAATGAAAATGTCTATCCGCTTATTGAAGATATGCTAGGCGAACACCTCATAATAGGCAGCTACGGTTCGGTCGTATCAATGCCTAAATCCAATAATCAGCATGTTCACTACGATCACCCACGACTATTTCTCGATGCAGATCTTGAATCGCTGGGTAGCAACTTACCGCCATACGCGATACATCTTTTCATTCCTCTAGTGAAGGTAAATGAGAACAACGGGAGAACAAAGATATGGCCCGGCTCCCATCATCTTCCATCTTCAAAAAAAGATCTCCTAATTAAAGAAGGTGAAAGCGTGGAAAGTAATCTAAATGTTGGAGACTGTCTAATCTTAGATTATCGGACACTGCACGCCGGGATAGGCAACAATAGTTCTCAGATACGTCCTCTTATCTACGTGATATATCAAAGAGCCTGGTTTAGAGATCAAGTTAATTACACTCATCATGAATCTCTGCTAATTACAGAAGAAGAACTAACAAAGATACCATCACAATACCGACATCTGTTTTCATGGAAATTAGATAAGTATTGGGGAACGATAGAAAAAGGATAGCTGCCCAACACCTGCTAAACTGTCCGACAAACTTACTAATGGGCATATATAGTTAATGGAAAAATCAATATTTCACATTGATGCGCTCAATATAGATAATGTTTCAATATCTTATATTGAATGGAGATCACACCTAATTGGTAAGAATCCTTCTATTTTATTTCTACACGCGACAGGCTTTCACAGCCGTCTTTGGGATCAGATAGCAGCTCAATTACCTGATCATCATGTAATTGCTCCAGACTTAAGGGGACATGGACAAAGTTCAAAGCTTTCTATAGACCATTGGTCAATTCTCGCCCAGGATATTTTAAATTTAATGAAGAGCCTTGAAATGAAGGCGGTTATCGGTGTAGGACATTCTGTGGGTGGACATACCCTTATAGAGACTGCAGTTCGACTTCCTGAAGTTTTTAAGTATTTGTTATTGCTAGATCCTGTTGTTGGATCACCAGAGTTTTATTCTCAAAATGAGAAAGGTGTACCTAAAGATTTTTTAAAGCCAATTTTGGAAAGAAAATATCATTTCCAATCCGCTCAGGAAATGATCGATCGATTTTGTGATAGACGCCCATATTCACTATTTACTGAAGAATGCCTAAAAAAGTACTGCATTCATGGGCTACATAAATCTGAAGATGGATTTACCTTAGCTTGTCCGCCTCAGATAGAAGCATCATTCTATGCAAGTAGCGCATCCAATAGAAATATTTTACATTATGCTAAGCAAGTAAATTGTCCTGCAACTATCGTGAGAGCAAGCGATGGTAAAAAAAGCAAGGAACTGAGTTTCGAGGGATCACCAACTTGGTCAGAACTGGCAAGTACTTTTGCCAATGGAAAAGACATACAACTTAAAGAACTTAGTCACTTCATTCCAATGCAAGCACCTCAGTTATGTCTGGACCTTATCGATGACATTATCCAAGAATTAGTCTGATCTAATTGTTTGCGTCGAGTAGCAGGACATGCCACGATGCTACCACCCATAGCTAACCCAAAAAAATTGGAAAGAAATAAGAGAGTCGCCGTATACTAGGCTCGCATGCGATTTGGGGTAGCCAGTTGAAGACCTGCTCCAGCTACACCAAAATGCATGTAATGAAAAAGACAGCAAAACCAATTAGAGACAATACTGCTATTGGAGATTCCATCAGTGGTGCCAAAGACGCAGGAATAAAGCTGAGCAAGGCAGAACACATCAATGTCCTTAGATTCGCGTCTTAATAACCACATCGAGTTAGGAAAGAGGCCAACGCAGCTCCGAAAAAAGCATCTCCTGTGCCGGCAATCATAAAAATTAGTCCTAGGCTAGTACCCGCCTCGCTTTTACTGACACCATAGGTACGAAATAGCATTTCGAGATACCAGATCAACTGCCCATAACCCGCAATGGCCATAGCAGATACGCCAAGCGCAATAGCTAAGTACAGCTGCCACTTCTCTCGACCTCAGACAAAGGTTTTAGAAAGCGATACCAGTTCCAGATTATTATCCGCAATGGGGATACTCGGGCTGGCTCCTTCACAGCCGTAAGTAAAAATATGACAATAAAACCAGGGATTCCTAACGAAATAAAGGTTAATTGCCAAGGTTTCAGGTCCCCAAGAACTCACCATTCTGTGAGATCAGTTGTACTATAAAAATCGAGTAGCCAGCCTCCTACAAGATAGGACAATCCACTACCCAAAGTGATGCCCATGAGCAAATACAGAAGTTGCCCAACGTAACTTACCAGGCGAATACTGGTCGCTTAACATCGAATACGCTGCAGGCGAAAGACTCGCTTCGCCAATACCCATTCGAGCTGCAAATAGACATGTAAAGCTTTTAGCAAATCCACGTAGACAGGTCATGATAGACCAAAACCAACTCCTAGACTTATGATCCATTTTCGTTCTGATTGATCTGCAAGCCAGCCAAAAGACAACCCCAATAGAATGTACAGTATGGTAAAAGCCAGTCCATGGAGAAGACTGTATTCAAAATCGCTAATGTCGAACTCATGTCGTATGGGTCCCACCAACAACGACATTACATTGCGGTCAATGAAAGAAAGGATATAGGCGAGCAATAAAAGCGAAAGAATCCAATTTGATCGCACCCCGTCGCACTGGATTCTTTCCGACTTATTCTTAAGCACCAAGAATACCTAAGGTATTGGTAATTCCGCCTCCGCCACCGTCAGAAGTTGCTTTCCCAAGTTTTGTCCATCAAACAATCGTTCCAGAGTAGAAGGTACGTTTTCGAAACCTCGTTGCATATCCACGCGACTAACAATATCACCCGATTCTAACCAATCGGAAAGTTCAGCAATCGCATTCGGAGCCTGATCCAGATAATCCAACACAATGAACCCTTGCATTTTTATTCTTCTAATTATTAGTGTCATTAAGTTATTCGGTCCGGGTTTTGGATCAGGGTCGTTATAACCCGATATTCCTCCACACATTACTATCCGTCCGTTTTCTGCCATATGGGAAATAGCTGTTTCTAACGTATCGCCTCCAACATTATCGAAGAAAACATTGATTCCATCGGGACAATACTTCGACAGCGCGTCATTGAGCGATTCTCCTTTATAGTCAATTGCCACATCTGTTCCGCATTCAGACACTAACCAATCGCATTTTTCTTTTCCGCCCGCAATACCTACTACACGACAACCTTTTATTTTTGCGATCTGAGCTGCTACAGAACCGGTGGCACCTGCAGCACCACTGATTAACACAACATCTCCTGCCAAAGGTTCTCCTATATCTAATAGTCCAAAATAGGCTGTCAAGCCCGTAGTACCCAGCACACCTAAAGCCAATTCTGGAGTTACCCCATTTGGCACCGGACTAAGACCAGCGGATTGATCTGCCACAAGATATTCTTGCCAGTTTGTGAGCCCTTGAACCAGACTTCCAACTGCAAACTCTGGATGATTGGATTCGATGACTTGGCCTACCCCGCTTCCTCGCATTGGATCGCCAAGCTTAACTGGTGGTAAATAACTGCGTCGATCTTTAACCCAGCCTCGCATGGCTGGATCAAAACCAAGTATCAAAGTTTTTACTAAAAATTGGCCCGAAGAAAGATCTGATCCAGATAGAGGTGTTTCAACCAATTGAAAATGCTCTTCCGTTAAAGCTCCAGGTGGTCGCTCCTTCAAGAGCCATTGCCTATTTAAAAAATCCATTCGGTACAACTCCATTATTTAAGACAAGATAAATTAGACCATCAATCACCAAGTCTGCCCAGCAAATAGCATCAGATTCAATACTTAGTGAGATTATAATAGATTCAGGTATTGAACTAATGATAGTTTTAGAGGTAAATAGATTTCAAAACGACGGCAACTTCTAATGAGTGAAATATTTCAACAGCTTGACAGCTTCGCTGAGAACTTTGTTACCTTTATGGCTCTGCTGTTCACACTCGGAGTTGCTATAGGCATAGCAGCATTGATTTGGATATATATCTCCGATATTTCCCAAACACGTCAAACCATTAGAAGAAATTATCCGATAATTGGCCGGTTCCGCTATTTTTTCGAACATCTAGGTGAATTCTTCAGACAGTACTTTTTTGCTCTGGATAGAGAAGAGCTACCTTTTAACCGTGCACAAAGAACGTGGGTATATCGAGCGGCAAAAAATATAGATGCTACCGTTGCATTTGGATCAACTAATCCACTGAATGTTCCGGGAGACTTTCTGTTTCTTAATAGTCTATTCCCTCCTTTACCAGAAGAAATAATAGATAACTATCCGGTCACTTTTGGAGAAACCTTCTCGCTTCAACCGTATTCTACGGATAGTTTTTTTAATATTTCTGGAATGAGTTATGGCGCATTGTCTGGACCTGCAATACAAGCAATGTCCCTCGGCGCCGCAAATTCAGGGATCTGGCTAAATACTGGAGAAGGTGGAATTTCTCCATATCACGAAAAAGGAACATGCGACTTAGTTTTTCAGATGGGCACTGCGAAATACGGCTTAAGAAATAAGGAAGGGAAACTGTGTGAAGAAAAACTGCTGGGTTTAAGGAATAAAGGCAGTATAAAGATGGTAGAGATTAAAATATCGCAGGGTGCAAAACCAGGCAAAGGAGGGATTCTTCCAGGAATAAAAGTTGATGAAGTTATCGCATCAAGTCGAGGCATAGCCATTGGTGAAGATTCGATAAGCCCGGGACGTCATCCTGAAATAGAAAACGTCGAAGGCTTACTTAATTTTATTAACTACGTTAGAGATGTCGCTGGCAAACCTACAGGAATCAAGTGCGTAATAGGCCAATCAGAATGGTTAGATGATATGTGCCACCAAATATTAAAGAAAGGGCTTGAATATGCTCCAGATTTCATAACTGTTGATAGTGGCGATGGAGGCAGTGGAGCGGCTCCCATGAGTCTAATCGATCATATGGGATTACCAATTAAAAGAAGCCTTCCACTTGTGGTTGATAAGTTAACCGAATTTAACCTTCGTTCCCGGATTAAAGTTATTGCATCTGGCAAATTGATCAATCCAGCTGATGTAGCCACAGCATTATGCCTAGGAGCAGACTCTGTAAACTCGGCTAGAGGATTTATGTTCGCCCTCGGTTGTATTCAGGCTCTTCAATGTAATAAAAACACCTGTCCGACTGGCATCACAACACAAGATCCTAATCTTCAAGATGGTTTAGACCCATTTGATAAGAGTGCTCGGGTGGGAAACTACGCACAAAATCTGACAAAAGCGGTCAAAATGATTGCTCATGCATGCGGTGTAAAACATCCTAGACTCCTGCGTAGAACTCATGCCCAAATGATTACAGAAAAAGGTATACCCGAAACACTATCCAAAATTTACCCGGACAAAACTCCGCTTGATTCAACTCAAATAACCGGCATCTAAAATGAAGAGACATTCTAGATCTGGATTATATTCTCTACTAAATATTTTCTTAGCCTTGATAACTACCAAGAAATAAATGGCCAAAAAAACCAACTTTTCCCTAACAATATTGAGTGTGATTTTAGGAATCACTGCAATTGCTTGCCTAGTAACTATTTATATTAATACTTCGTTGAAGTCACAACAAATTGAGTCGATATACATTGTCACATTAATTAGCATCATAGGTTTAATCTTAATTCATGTGCGACTTTTATGTAAAAATATAGGATCAAGCTATGCAGATGAGAAAAAAGAACGTGAAGATTCTGGTGTTGCTAAGGTTCTGAGCAGTCACAAGATTAGTGAGGAAATTTTACGGTCAAATGAAAATGGAACTCAATCTAAATATCTTAACAGCAGATCTGGAAAAAACTCTAACAAGGCATTAGACAGTGGAGAAAAAGAATTAAATGAAACTACACTAAAGAAATATACTGAGACTAGAGACAAGCTCAGAGAGATGGCTTATTTTGACAGCCTTACCTCCTTACCCAATAGACGCCTTTTTACGGAACAACTAGATCTTTTAATAAAGCAAGCAAGACGCACAGGACAAATGCTCGCCTTGATGTTCATCGACCTCGATAACTTCAAACGAATAAACGACACGCTGGGCCATTCAGCAGGAGATAGTCTTCTCCAAGAAATTGCACTTCGACTGCGAAGGTGCGTACGAGAAAGTGACGTGGTAACACGAAGCACTTCTTCCAGTCTTCGGGCAGATGTTTCAAGATTTGGAGGTGATGAATTCACGCTTATACTTACTGACCTAGAAAGTCTCGAGGCTACAGCACGAGTGGCCGACAGAGTCATTTCTAGTGTTACCAAACCAGTAAATATTGATGACAAAGAAATATCAATCACTACCAGTATTGGTATCGCTCTCGCACCTGAAAATGCCACTGATGTTGCTGGCCTGCTAAAATCCGCGGATACGGCAATGTACCATGCCAAGCAGCAGGGAAAGGATCATTACCTTTTTTATAATAAAGAAATGGATGCCGCTAATGTTGAAAAGGTTATTTTAGAAAGAGACCTCAGAGAAGCCATTAATTCTGAAGAACTTAAAGTTGTCTATCAACCGCAGGTCGACATTTTTAACGGTTCTATAACAGGAGCTGAAGCTTTGCTTAGATGGGATCATCGAGAAAGAGGTCCAATATCACCTTCTCGATTTATTCCTCTTGCTGAGGATATTGGCTTGATTTCAGATATAGGCGAGTGGAGTCTAAAAATCATAGGTGAGCAGCTAAATAAGATAAAACAAATAATAGATAGGCCTTTAAACATTTCTATTAATATTTCTCAATCACAATTCAATACGAGACTTGTAGAATACTTAAAAGAGATGAACAAAAATAATCTAATTCCTCTAGAAAATCTAACCTTAGAACTCACTGAAAATATACTTCTTGAAAGCAATGAAACTAATCTGCGCCTGATAAATTCGCTGAAATCTATGGGCGTACTCCTATCCATCGATGATTTTGGAACTGGATTCTCCTCCCTAAGCTACCTCACCAAACTCCCACTAGATCAATTAAAAATTGATCGAAGTTTTGTCCTTAATCTGTTCAACGAAGAAAATAGTGGGAATATTATTAGCGCCATAATTGCAATGACCTCTAGTTTGAATCTAGAGCTAGTTTGTGAAGGCGTCGAGAATAAACTTCAATGTGAATTTTTAGGTTCCAAAGGCGCCAAGCTATTTCAAGGTTATTTATTTAGCGAACCCGTTAGTGGCGACAAGCTTTCACAAATGCTTAAACCTGGATTTTACCTAGATCAATTAACGCTTCTAAAACTCGCTGAGACGAATAACTGAAATACAAAAACGATCAATGGATATCATCTATAGTTGCACCGGCATCAACTAATTCTTGTCGCCTAGCGCTTTGCACTCTAATCATTATATCACGATAGGCATCTACTACCTTCTCTACACCAGATTCTTTTAGTCCTCCGGTGTTGCCAGATACAGAATATGTAGAATAGATTGCTGACGCATTCATTAGACTCCAAGAAACATCAGTAATAGATATACCTCGGTCCTTCATAGTATTTGCTAGCGTTATAAATTCGTTGATGCATGTGTGCGCGCTGTCATCTCTATCGCTTTCCATAATTGAAATCCCAATATGTGTCTTAAACAAATGAATATTAACATTGCATGTAAATTACGAAATGACTTTATTATGTTTATCTTTAACTTGAGTATATTAGTTATATTGGTTAGTCTGCCCGCCTTTATTTGTTAGTGAGCCACTTGCCTCCATGCGTATCGCTTACTTAACGCTGGTTATTCTTTGCATTTATGCAGCACACAGGCCTCTAGCTCAAGAGGACGAGCAGACATCTGCTGGTTCGTCCCTAGACTTAAAATCACATATATCTGTTGGAACTATGCACGATAGCAACGTTTCGATAAAGGAAATTGATTCTCAATTAAAAGAAAGCGATACAGCCCGTATGCTTGGAATAGGACTCTCAGCGCGCACTAAACTGGGCAAGTTAGAATTGGGCTCTTCATACAGTTTTAATCAATCAAAATATCGATCATTTTCGGAGTTCAATCGAGAAAGCAATATTCTAGGGATTGAAGTGTCCGGACCCTTTCTAGGCTCCAGATCAGGGTTAAGCTTCCACAAAGCTGATGCAAAGCTCGGGAATGAAGATTTCTTAGAACTTGAAAGGTGGTCCCCATACTTTTCTCGTTTCTTTACCAAACGAACATACTTCAGAACATCATTTATCGATCAAACCAAAACAATCATTCCACGGCCAGGGCAATCTTCGAAATCTGAGAGCATTACTCTTGATGCGTATTATTTTCAGAAGGGCCTGAGAAAATATTTTAATGTGGGCGCCATTGTCCGCCAAGAAAAGGCTTCTACAAACCGATATAGCAACCGGTCGAATATCATACGTTTGAGAATGCTAGGTCGAATTCGTACTATCAAATCCGAAATAAAGTACGAAATCTCATGGAATTACGAGGAAAAGGATTTTAATGGAATTTGGCCCAGAAGCGATAATG
>JAQWLX010000107.1 GCA_029247075.1 Halieaceae bacterium
TCTATCTCAGCTGTAGAAATAGCCAAAGAGTTTGGAACTCCAACTTATATATATTCTAGGGCACTTATTGAAGAAGCATTCAATTCATACAAGAATATGCTCACTTCCCATAGAAGCCTTATTTGCTACGCAGTAAAGGCAAACCCAAATCTCGCAGTATTAGATATATTAGTTAAGCTTGGGGCCGGTTTTGATATTGTTTCTGAAGGCGAGTTAAAGCGAGTACTCACCGCGGGAGGCGATCCCGGAAAGATCGTTTTTTCAGGAGTTGGGAAAACTCCTTCAGAGATGAATACTGCTTTGAAGTCAAAGATCTACTGTTTTAACGTGGAATCTGAATCAGAGCTAAACACACTTAATGAAGTATCAAAGAAAACGGGAGAAATTGCGCCCATCTCAATACGCATAAATCCAAACGTCAATCCTACTACTCACCCTTATATTGCAACTGGAATGCGTAAAAATAAGTTCGGCGTGCCAAAAGATGAGGTTATTAAACTTTATGAAAAGGCGTCAAAACTGAAAAACATAAGTGTGCAAGGGATTGATTGTCACATCGGCTCGCAATTGGTCGATATTAATCCGCTAATTGAAACCATACAGCAATTACTAGAAATAGTTGATGAACTGAAAATAAGGGGAATTAATTTAAAGCATATCAATTTGGGAGGAGGATTAGGCATCGCTTATCGCGATGAGGATCCGCCGTCTATTGCTGATTACATACGCAGCATCTTGAGTGAGTTGGGTAACAACAATTTAAAATTGATCATCGAACCAGGGAGATCGATTGTTGGAAATGCCGGCATTTTAATAACTGAAGTACAATATCTAAAAACCACTTCTCATAGAAACTTTGCAATCGTAGATGCAGCAATGAATGATATGCTCCGACCTGCATTATACGATGCTTGGCTAGAAATAATACCTATATCAAAACGTCATGGAATTGACGCTAAAACTTGGGACATAGTGGGTCCGGTCTGTGAAAGTGGAGATTTTTTGGGCCATCAACGTAACTTAGCCATTAAGGAACGTGATATTTTAGCTGTCCTCAGTGCCGGAGCCTATGGATCTAGTATGAGTTCCAATTACAACAGCAGATGTCGAGCTGCTGAAGTTATTGTCGATTCAGAAACTATTCATTTGGCTAGAAAACGAGAATCTTTTAATGATCTTATAATTGGTGAAAACCTTTTAACTAAAACCGAGAAACCTAGAGCGAAATGAAGATCAATTTCGTTAAAATGCAAGCAGCTGGAAATGACTTCGTTATAGTAGAGACACTAACAAGAGGCTATTCTTTGCAAAGAGATCAAATAAGGAAGTTAGCAGATCGACATTATGGTGTAGGCTGTGACCAATTATTATTACTTGAAGCGACAGCAAATCAGGATGCCGATTTCCGTTTTAGAATATTTAATCCAGATGGCCAAGAAGTAGAGCAATGCGGAAATGGAGAAAGATGTATCGGTAGATTTTCTTTAGATCAAGGTTTTACATCAAAAACTAATATCTCCCTCGAAACTATGAATAGATTGGTCACTGTAAATCTCCTTGATGAAGGGCTCGTTGATGTTGATATGGGACCACCTGAATTGGATCCTGATAAAGTGCCATTTAATGCCAAACAGAAATCGGACTTTTATAATCTTCTTACCGAAAATTCGAGAATTGAGATTGGTGCAATCAATATGGGTAATACTCATGCAATAATTCGAGTTGAAGATATTAAGAAAGCTGATGTGAGCACAATAGGACCGATGATTGAAAAACATCCCGATTTTCCTCTAAAAACAAATGTCGAATTTTTGCAAATATCTTCTAGGAATAAAGTTCTACTTCGAGTTTATGAGCGAGGAGCAGGAGAAACACTGGCTTGTGGATCAGGTGCTTGTGCAGCGATGGTTTATGGGAAAATTCGTGGATGGCTAGATGAAACAGTGACAGTTGAATTTCCTGGAGGTAAGCTTAAGGTGTGCTGGAAGGGGTTCGGAAAACCTGTCATTTTGTCCGGTTTAACGGAATTAGTATTCAAGGGCATTGTAAACTTATAAGCGCAAGAAAATCGCAGGACCAATAATATGAGTCAAAGCGAGGACAAAAAAAAGATTAAAAAAACTTCAGATCTGCCAGAAGAACAGGTTAAAAAATACTTAGAAGATAATAAGGATTTTTTTGATCGCCATAGCGACTTAATAGATATATTTGAATTTTCTCATGTCCGTGGAAAAACAGCGTCAATATTTGAAAAGCAAGTAAGTGTTCTCAGAGAAAAAAATGTGGAATTGCGGCATAGAATTTCAACACTTACCAACAATGCCAAAAAGAATGATGCGATTTTTAAAAACTCTCGAGATCTTATTCTTTCATTATTAGATGCTGAAAACCTAGATGAATTAAATGCCAATTTTTCTTATGCAATGAAAAATACTTTTAGTGTCGAATATTCCTGCATAATATTTTTTGGTGATGCAGAAAAAACAAAACCTATTAGGGTAGAGAAACGTGATGTGGCTTCAGATAAAATTGGTCCAATAATAAAAGGGCAAAAGCCCGTCTGCGGAGCCTTGAGAAAAACCGAACTAGATTTCTTATTCCCAGAATCAAAAGGAATAGGTTCAGCCGCCGTAATACCAATTATAAATACAGAAGTCATAGGCGTCATTGCAATGGGAAGTTCCAATGCGACTTACTACAATAGCGACATGGGCACGCTATTTCTAACGTATATCGCAGAAATTCTCGCTCGATCTATTTCTAATCTAAATTATTAATAGAATCCAAAGGATCCATATACACATGGACAGATACATCGAAGATTATCTAAGGTACTCCAGAGAGGTGAAACGACTATCTAAACAAACTATTTACAATTACCGCAGAGATCTTCGCTGCCTTAATGATTTTTGTAAAAAAAGAGGTATAAGATTATTTAGCAATCTACTCGAAGCAGATATTCGTGAATGGGTTTCTGAGCTCAATAATAGCGGCTTATCGAAGGCCACTATTCAGAGAAATCTATCTGCCACGCGCTCGTTCTTCAACTACTTAATCCGCGAAAAACTAGTATCAAAAAATCCAGCTAAAGAAATAATTTCTCCAAGGAAAGGTCGAAAACTGCCTAGAATTTTAGATGCGGATCAAGTTTCTCAACTATTCAATGTTAATCATGATTCATTACTTGGATCCAGAGACTTGGCGATCGCAGAGCTTTTTTATTCTTCTGGTCTTCGACTTTCAGAGTTAGTGAGAGTAAATATTCAGGATATTGATACGGATACAAAATTGCTTGTAGTAGTTGGAAAGGGCGAGAAATCAAGATCCGTGCCTGTGGGGCAGTTTGCATTAACCGCAATAGAAAAGTGGTTAGATAAAAGAGCTTCTATAGAAAAAATACAAACAAATGAAGCTTTATTCATTAGCAAGAGGGGTTTAAGAATAAGTGTTCGAACAGTCCAAAATCGTCTTAAGTTACTTGGCCTAAATGCAGGATTTTCACAATCCATAAATCCGCATATGTTAAGACATTCCTTTGCAAGTCACTTACTGGAATCGAGCGGAGATCTACGAGCCGTACAGGAACTACTCGGTCATTCAAATATTAGTACTACGCAAATATATACTCACCTCGATTTCCAGCATCTGTCAAAAACTTACGACAGTGCGCATCCAAGAGCTCTCCGTCAAAAGGAACAAATAATAAAATAAATATGACGACCATCAAAGTTATAACTTTTGATTTAGACGACACTCTATGGGATGTGGGACCACCACTAGTTAGAGCAGAAAAAAAACAAAATAACTGGCTTAGAATAAATCGACCCAAAATAACTTCTATTTTGGATGAGCGAGTAATGCTGGATTTCAAAAAGAATATTTGGTCTATCTATCCTGAACTGCAACATAATGTGAGTCAAATGCGGCTCAAGGTGCTTTATGAACTTCAACGAGACGCAGGTTATAGTAGCGAACTTGCTCTTGCTGGCGGGAAAAAAGCATTTGATATTTTCATTAAAGAGAGATGTTCGGTAGAGCTTTATTCTGACGTTTTAGAAACCATTCGAGCACTTCATAAAGATTTTATTTTAGGCGCACTAACCAATGGGAACGCGGATATTTTTCTTACTCCAGTCGCAAAGTATTTTTCTTTTGCATATCGCGCTGAGGATGTTGGAACAAGCAAACCATCTCCGGAGCTTTTTGAGGCTGCAAGAGCTCATACCAACGTAAATTTTAAAGAAATTGTACACATAGGTGACGATCCGACCGGAGATATAGTAGGCGCAAAACAAGTTGGAGCAAAGGCAATATGGTTAAATCGCAATGAAAAACCCTGGAAGGGAAGACTTGACCCGGATGAGGAAATACATTCGTTTTACGAATTAACGAAAGCCTTATCCAAAATCTCTCGATCTTTAAAAAAATCTACTTAAAGATAGTGCCTCTGGCACTATATAGCCTCCTCACCACTCTCTCCAGTTCGGATCCGGGTAACCTGCTCTAATTGAGTAACAAAAATCTTACCGTCTCCAATTTTCCCAGTATTAGCTGAGTTAGTAATGGCATCGAGCGTGTTCTCCAAATTGCTTTCACCAACAACTATCTCTAGCTTCAGCTTTGGCAGAAAATCAACCACATATTCAGAACCCCGATAAAGTTCGGTGTGACCTCTCTGTCGACCAAAACCTTTTACCTCGGTAACTGTAATCCCCTGAACGCCAATCTCTGACAACGCGTTTCGAACGTCGTCAAGTTTAAAAGGTTTAATGATAGCCGTGACCATTTTCATAAGTAAAATACCTTAACTGCGATGAACTGATGATATGTGAGTCAGCATACTTTATGCAACAAAAAAAAGAGGGCGAAAGCCCCCTTAAGGATAGCACAGGGAGTGCTACAGCATGAATATCAATATCCTTATGACACAAACTCCGGATAGGCCTCAAGACCGCATTCGGCAACGTCAACACCATCGAATTCTTCAGCCTCACTTACCCTAAGCCCTATAGCCATTTTAATAAGAAGAAAGGCTATATAACTTGCGCCGAAGACCCAAATAAATATAGTTAATGCACCTATCAGCTGGCCACTTAAGGAAGCATCGGAATTTGTAATTGGCACTAGTAAAAGGCCTAGAAGACCCACAACCCCATGAACAGATATAGCCCCAACCGGATCATCCAGCTTCAACTTATCTAAGGTGACGATTGAGAAGACCACTAATACTCCACCAAGGGCGCCAAATAGGCACGCCTGAATAGCTGAAGGCGTATCTGGACCGGCCGTTATGGCAACTAATCCAGCTAATGCTCCATTAAGTGCCATAGTTAAGTCTGCTTTTCCGAATAGAATTCGGGCAGCAATTAAAGCTGCTATTAAGCCGCCTGCTGCCGCTCCGTTAGTATTCATAAATACCACTGCCACTGCATTTGCGCTCTCTACAGAGGCGGTTGCAAGCACAGAGCCTCCATTAAAACCAAACCAACCCATCCAGAGGATGAAGGTACCCAACGTTGCCAAAGGCAAGTTTGCCCCGGGAATCGGCTTGACGGAACCATCGTCTCGATACTTGCCTTTTCTGGCGCCGACTAACATAACTCCAGCAAGCGCAGCAGCCGCACCAGCCATATGCACAATACCTGACCCTGCAAAATCTACAAAACCAAGATCACTCAAGGTGTACATACCAAATACAGGCAAACCACCCCAGGTCCAACTACCCTCCATTGGATATATAAAGCCGGTCATTACTGCGGCAAAAGCAAGAAAAGCCCAGAGTTTCATTCTTTCCGCGACTGCTCCAGATACAATCGACATCGCTGTAGCAACAAATACCACCTGGAAGAAAAAGTCTGCCGATGGAGCATAGGTTGAAATGTCTTTACTTCCTGTGGAATATATCCCGTCACCATCTGCTACCGTGCCATCACCCAGGATTGTCTGCAAAAACATCCAGTCAAAGCTGAAACCCTTATACATGATGGCATAGCCGAAAATCATGTACATGACACACGCTATAGCATATAGCGCGACATTTTTGGTCAAAATTTCTGTTGTATTCTTTGCTCTCACCAATCCAGCCTCGAGCATCGAAAAGCCTGCCGCCATCCACATGACAAAAGCTCCACACACCAGAAAATAGAAAGTATCTAGCGCATATTTAAGTTGAAATATTTCGTTTTCCATTTATCTACTCTCTCTATAATCTAAAATTCTTTGGTTATATGGCTTCTTCGCCAGTTTCTCCCGTCCTAATGCGGATAACCTGCTCTAAAGAAGATACAAAAACCTTCCCATCTCCAATCTTTCCAGTGTTTGCAGCTTTTGTGATTGCATCTATGGTCTGCTCTAGCAGAGCGTCTGACACCGCGATTTCAATTTTTACCTTAGGTAAAAAATCGATAACATACTCTGCACCGCGATAAAGTTCCGTATGACCTTTCTGTCGACCAAACCCTTTTACCTCTGTAACCGTTATTCCTTGAACGCCAATTCCGGCCAATGCTTCACGCACATCGTCCAACTTAAACGGCTTAATAATTGCCATGACTAATTTCATAATTTCCTCCTACTTTGCCCTGCGTGCAGGTCTAAATGGATATTCAGTTAGTGTGCAAGCTGGACAAAAGTTTTTTTATTTTTAAAGATCGAATCCGTAGCCTAGCGTGAAAATGATATGACTATCATCTCCACCATTAAGTCCTGCATCAGCGAAATCTGAGCTATGTATAAAGCTAACGCCCACATCGACATCCGCTATGGTCGTTCCATATCCGAGTTGAAAATAATCCCCATCAAACTCATCACCGAAAGAGCCAAAAAGCGCCGAAAAGCCATTGTACTCAACACCTATTTCAAGGAAGTCGTAATCTTGAGGCGAACCAAAACCGTCCCACTCACCAACGCTGTAACCAATACTTATAAAGCTCCAACTAGCACTAAAATTCACTTCCTCATAAGTGTCGTCAAAGTCATCAGAATAGTAATAACCGGTAAAACCTAGTCCGAGACTCCAATCGTCACCGCCGAATGTATAACCACCGTAGATGTCTGTCTCGACTCCATCACCCACATCAGCCACCCACGTACCGATATTGAATCCATTCGATTCGAAATCGATACCAGCACTCGCAGATGATTCATCCTGATAAATACCGCGGTAAAAATATTCCGATGCATATCCGATATTGCCGGACCACTCTGCGTAGGTAGGTGCAGAAATAGATGACAATCCCGCTACTGCCAAAACACTTGTTGCTAATACTTTCTTCATGTTTTCAATCTCCTGTGTACTAAAAAAATCTAATCGGTCGAAATATTCCAGAAAATGACCAGCTGACTTTATGGTTACTAAATAATTTTTCGTATGTTTGTGAATCTTTTCCATCAACACACGATTTCCTTCTTTACACACTCTTCACCATATACATAGATCGTGCCAATTATCTTATTTTGTCTATTTTTCATAGTTTTAGGGTCTTTTAGGATGAATTAAATTAATATTTTTATTCATACTCGAAGAAACTTTCGCACCAAAAAAAATAGTTCGCACCACAGAAGTGCAATACATTCTGTTGCTTGGCTAGGATCAGATCAATCTGTGACTTATTTGTGAAAAGTAATTCTTAGAAGTAAATTGTTGAGCATACGAGCTCTTGAAGACACAATAGAACGATCATCAGGGAACATTCCCGCTCAATCAAGGAACAAGTAAATTGGAGAAACTAATCAAAACCGCGATAAAGCATGCTCTCGATAAACTTGAAGTGGTTGATAGAGCAGAATTCGACGTTCAAAGTGAAGCTCTGTCAAAAGCATTAGCACATGTGAAAGAGCTTGAAAAAGAAATAACTGAGCTGAGGAGCAAGACAGAATATCTTGCCTCATCCGATCAGAAACCGTAGATTTTTACTAAAAGAAAAGCTGGGCCGATGAAATGTGTCTAGCTGCTTTTTGCTGGGAACAACTAAGTTATCTTCAACACACCTCTCATCACAAAAGAATGTCCAGGGAAAGAACAGAAAAAAATGTATTCGCTATTAGAATCTAACTTGTCAAAAGAAAAAGTAATGCTGGTGGATTCACCCCCACCAATAAGAGGTGTATATGCAATTACTCTGGCATCTTCGGGTTTAACGTAGTCGCTATCCATACCAGCATCCGCCCCATCTGAAGCCACTTCAGCTGAATCTGAATCTTTAGTCAAAACCCAGTTATGTCCCATAGCACTTGCCGGCATATTGCCTGTATGCCTTAGGTTAACTTTAATATCTTTACAAGATGCTGAAACTGACAT
Organism: Halieaceae bacterium; assembly: GCA_029247075.1. Taxonomy (GTDB): domain Bacteria; phylum Pseudomonadota; class Gammaproteobacteria; order Pseudomonadales; family Halieaceae; genus CABYJX01. The sequence goes on from JAQWLX010000107.1 coordinate 8,300, forward strand.
TGCTTCAATGTTAAATTGCAAGGAATCGCCTACCTCTATATCGAAACTACAACTTTTAGCTGAAGATGAAGCCTTTTCATCCGACGATTGCGAACCGGCATCACCTCCAGACACGGTCGCAACAAGATCACTGCCACAATCTGTTTGGCCCAAAAGACACACTTTTCCCATCGGCTTTATTCTAAACTCTATAGCCGATCTTTGTTCACTTGTTAGATCCTCTGCTTGAGTTGAAAGCGCAAGAACAAACAGACTAGTAATAAAAATATATCTACACATAATATACTCTCCACCTTTGGGCGAGATTATAACTACTAATCAGAAAACAGCCAGAGCGCATAAAAAAACAAATGCGTGTAACTTGATGAAAACATTATTACGAAAAGGGCATCTCGATGCATCTATATACCTTCGACACAGCACCAAATCCTAAAAGACTATATTATTTCTTGAAATTTAAAGGAGTCGAGATAAAAACCACACAAATTGATCTTGTTAAAAAAGAAAATCTCAAAGAATCTTATCTTGCAGTAAACCAACTCGGAACCGTACCTGCGCTTGTTCTTGAGGACGGGACATTACTGACTGAAGTAATTGGAATTTGTTATTACCTTGAAGGTTTATATCCAAAAAAATCTCTATTAGGGGATTCATACTTAGAAAAAGCAGAAATTCTGAGCTGGGATCACTACATTTTTAATAATTTTTTGCTACCGACAGCAGAAATTTTTAGGAATAGTCATCCTGCTTTCAAAAACAGGGCGCTTCCCGGACCCAGGCCAGTTGCTCAGATTCCAGAACTAATAGAGCGGGGTGAAAACAAACTTTCTGAAACCTGGAAAATTATTGAAGCTAGACTAGACAGTAAGGAATTCATAGCTTCGAAAAATTTTAGCTTCGCCGACATCGATCTCTTAGTATGTATCGACTTTCTTCTATGGGCTTTAAATAAATCGGTTCCTAAAGAATTATCTGCTGTTCAAAAGTGGTTAGAACGCATTAGCACAATAATATGATTCATAATAGAAATAAACTACAGAATATATTTGAATCTATTAAGATCCAAAATACCCTCCACTAAAATTGCTAATGCAGACACTTCTTAAATCATGAAGCAATACTCAACTCATCGAACGCTTTTAAAGCGACTTATATTTATCTTAATTTTTTTGTTCTTTACCCCACTAACACTTGTTTTGTTAAAGCCAGAACCAATTTTTTCCTGGGCGCTAAATCATTCTCTAACGGGTACTGAAATCCGAGAAATAGAAATAACCGGGATGATATTTGAATGGAGAAAAACTCAAGTCGAGAAAATTACAGCAACTCTTTTGGGTCAAGAAATTCGACTTAATTTAGCTGCATCCGATATTCATATAGCTTTTCCAGGAGATCCGAAAAGTGATGATCTTCTGGTCAAGGCTAATCATTTATCGGGAAATCAAATCAAAGCAGACGAAGAACAAATCAATCTAAATTCGTTTCTCCAGATAATCGAAAAACTTAAGGAGATTCCGGATTTTGCAATAGAAATTAAAACGATCATCCTTAAACTGAATTTTTCAAAGAACAGGATCGATCTTCCGGAGATGAGAGCCTTTATTAATGTGCGCAATGGGCAATTAAATATAGATATAAATACAATTTCTAATCCAAACAGAATATACCGTCTAGAATTTTTAATAGATTCATTAGGCAATACACGCGGTCAATTTTCACGGAGTGGTGATTTAATACTTTTTACCGAAACAAATAGAGCAGAGAAAAATCAATTTGAATTTACTAGCATCTTATCTGCCGAAAAATTGATTAACGCCTTGAGGGATGAAGAATGGGAATCTTTCATATCGCAAACAGATCTTGAGTTTTCACTGTATTCCTTGACAGGTGAAATTCGCTCTATTGGAAACTTCAATTTTTCTCCGGAAGAAACAGTAACCGAAGCACCATTTTTCAGTGGAAAAATAAATATAACCGCAGGAAGCATAAAAAAAATGAATTCTCCTTTTCCCCAAGTCTACGTTGACGGAGACCTATCAATAGAATGGAAGAAGTCTTCTCGGGAGTTTTCGCCAGAAAAAAACTTTACTATATCAAGTAGATTAGAAGGTTCACATCAAAAGGTTTCATCAAGATTTCTAATAGAGGAGAGCGATCCTCTAATTTGGGAAACGCGAGGCTGGACAATACCCAGTATCGCAGGAGATTTTTCGATACAACGTTCAAGGGATGTTTATACGGGAAACTTGAAGCTTTCACGCAAAATCACCGAAGATGATTCATTTTCATTGTTGGATCATGAATTTTCAATCGAAGCTACCTCCCAAGATCGTCTAGAAACTCGTGCGACAATGGAAGGTGAAATCTATTTCAAAGATTTTTTAAAAACTGAAGCAGTTTTTTTTGAGTCGTTAACATCCACATCATTAAAATCAACAATCACTCCATTAGATTCCAAAAACTATAGGCTTAGTATCTCTGGAGACATCGACAACCTTCAAGCTGCAAAAAACTTTTTAAACCTTGAGAAGGATATCTTAGACGGTTTAGTAATTGAGAAAGGAACAGGTCAAACTGCTTTTTATTCATCTATTAATAAAAATTTTTCATTATATGACCAAACTTTTTCTTTGCTGTTAAATGATGTCCAAGGCTCATTAAATGGATACCAATTTAGCGGATTAGATGCTTTAGCCAAATTTAAAAACCAATCAAATATTTGGGAATCTGAAGATATTAAAATTCTACTTGGAAAACTGAATCTCGGCTTAGAGTTAAAAAACATTAATTCTCATTTGAGGCTTGAGCCACATACAGCTAATGTTGGCCCTCGTATTATCATTAGAAAACTTGAGGCAGACATCTTCAATGGCAAAATATCATTGCTAGAAGAAAGCATAATCTCCCTTACAGATTTTGAATCAAAGACCGGACTAGTAATAACGGACTGGGAATTAGAGAAAATACTAAATCTTTATCCTAAGCAAGGTATAAGTGGTACAGGTAAAATAAGCGGCGAACTTCCTGTCAATTTTTCGGCAAAAAGCCTTACTGTAAATAAAGGAAAGCTATACAGTATAAAGCCTGGCGGAACGATCTCCGTCAAAGCTGAAAAAAACTCGATACTGGATCCAAGGTATAATAAAAATATAGCCACGATGCTTCGTTTACTGAAGAACTTCCAATATGAAGACCTTGAAATCGGCACTAATCTTAACGAAAAGGGGGATCTCATTCTAAATTTAGTTATCTCAGGATCTAATTTCGAGGAACTGAAAGGACAACCAATCATTTTGAATGTTAATATTGAACAAAACCTGTTGGATCTAATTGAGTCCATGACAATTGCCAGCCAAACAGTTGAAAAAATGCACAATCTAAAGCAAGGGAAAATCGTGCAATGATAAAATATATGCTGATGCCCAGCCTACTATTTCTTTTAGTACTTGGATGCACGCCAACCGTAAAAGTAGAAACCCCAAACGAGCCAATCACCATCAATCTAAATGTAAAAATTGATCACGAAGTTGTACTTAAAGTCGATCAAGAACTTGATGACGTTTTTGAAGAAAATAGTGATATTTTTTAGGGCAACCCGATGAATAAGAAAAAAAGGCAGAAACTGACCAATATAAATAAGGCTATAATTGCGATAATCCTGACAGCCACTTTCCTAATATCGACGAAGCTGTTAGCGCATAATCTATCTTCGGCAAAAAGCAACGGATTGGTTGGAGAGACTGATAGTGGTTATTTGGCGGCAGTTGAATCGAGTGATTTATCTCTAAACAATTTTGTTAAAGACATAAATAAAAAACGCAAACTGCGGTACCAAGCTATTGCAAATAAAAATGGCGTCTCCCTAAATACTGTCGAACAACAAGCCGGGGGGAAACTTATTCGCAAAATATCCAACGGAGAATATGTTCGCATCTCCGGAAAATGGAAAAAGAAATAACAATCAAGCTCGTATTTATCAAAACAACTTATAGTGCAAAAAAAATGTTTACTTATCTCAATCCTAAGATCCGACAAAAACTTATCAAAAACGGGAAGCTGATTCGCATTGATGCACAGGGTCAAAATATCGATCCAGACGTACCCACTGAAAGTGGATCTCTTTCACTAAATATTATTGGGCCAATACCTCTGCCGCTGAATATTGGTAATACAAAGTTGCAGGTTTTGTGGTACGCAGCTGTTCGAACTACTGAATTATATCAAGTGGAATCATTGGCAAATCAATTGCGTGAAACAGGCGAACAAAACCTTTTTTCGGAACTTGCTTCAAGCATGGCGGTAAATAGCGTATTGATCGTTGGAGACCCACATAAATCAGAATCGCCGCTAGTGCGAGTTCACTCAAGCTGCCTCACTGGAGATGTTTTTTATTCACAACGTTGTGAATGCGGACCTCAATTAGCTCATGCCGCGGATCGAATGAATGAGGAAGATAGTGGTGGCTATCTAGTCTACATGGCCGGCCATGAGGGAAGAGGAATTGGACTTTGGGCTAAAGCAGCTACCTACCTCTTACAAGATGAAGGTGAAAGTACTTACCAAGCCAATAAATCTCTAGGGTTAGACGAAGATTGTCGTGATTTTAGAGATGCCGCGGCACTGTTACATTATTTCGTAGGGGACCGCCCCAGTCACGCTTAGCTTTTAGGTACTCTTTATTACTTTGAGTTATACCAGCGAGATGCTTCGTAGGAGTTATATGTTTCAATCCAAAACTTTTTAGATCATTTACTTTTT
>JAQWLX010000110.1 GCA_029247075.1 Halieaceae bacterium
CGCATCACCGGATATTCATCAGAAATCCCATTTCCACCCAGCATGTCTCGAGCAGCTCGTGCAATATCCAGCGCCTTACCACATGAATTTCGCTTAATTAATGATATAAGTTCGGGTGCAATCTCATCAGCATCCATCAAACTTCCTGCTCGGTAACAGCCCTGCAGTGCTAATCCTATCTCAGTCTGCATATCAGCCAATTTTAACTGTATCAGCTGTGTAGCAGCCAATGGGCGTCCAAATTGTTTCCGTTCTAAAGTATAGTCACGCGCAGCATGCCAACAAGATTCGGCTGCTCCCATTGCACCCCACGCTATTCCATACCGAGCATTATTTAAACAGCCGAAAGGGCCTTTAAGACCTTCCACTCCAAGAAGTAGTTGATCTTCAGCAACAAAAACCTCCTCCATCACTATTTCCCCGGTCACTGAGGTTCTCAGCGCTAACTTTCCTTCAATTTTCGGTGCTGACAGTCCTTTCATGCCTTTCTCTAATATAAAACCCCTGATTTTATCATCATCCGTTTTAGCCCAAATCACAAAGACATCAGCAATAGGACTATTGCTGATCCACATCTTAGCTCCAGTTAGTGAGTAACCTCCATCGACTGATTTAGCTCGTGTGACCATACCGCCAGGATCGGAACCATAGTCTGGTTCAGTAAGCCCAAAACACCCAATAAATTCACCAGTGGCTAATTTAGGTAAATACTTTTCCCGCTGGGCCTCACTTCCATACGCATAAATCGGATACATAACTAATGAAGATTGAACACTCATCATCGATCTATATCCAGAATCAACTCGCTCAATCTCACGTGCAATCAAGCCATAGGAAATATAATCAACACCTGGACAACCGTAACCTTTAATAGTTGATCCAAGAAGACCCATTTCCCCCATCTCCCTAAAGATTGAGCCATCCACCTGCTCTTCCCTAAATGCCTCTTTCACTTTTGGTGCAAGTCGATCATTAGCATATTGATTGGCACTATCTCTCACCATCCGTTGCTCATCTGATAGTAATTGCTCCAATAAAAATGGATCATGCCAATTAAGTTTCTTCCAGGATTTACCGTATTTCATATTGTTGAGTACTCTTCCATATTGATTTTTTATCAAAGCTTATTGCTTCGAAGGAATTGCTAATTATAAGGTAATTATTTAAGAATTTCTGATAGGAGAGCTTATTTGCACCTACTTGCTACCATGTATAAAAATTGCAAGGCAAGAGTCGCTCCAGCCAAAGACGTAATTTGCGACTGATCAAAAGCTGGAGAAACTTCGACAACATCAAAGCCCACAATGGGCAGATCAGCAATACCCTGCAAAATACGCAAAACCTTAGAACTCGTTAACCCCCCTACCACGGGGGTCCCAGTACCTGGAGCAAAAGCTGGATCTAAACAATCTATATCAAAAGTAAGATAGATTTTCTTATCTCCAACACGTTGTCTAACAGATTCAATAATTGCTTCGACAGTTTGCTCATTGGCTTGATGAGCATCAATCACCTGAAATTTGTGAATGGAACGATCATAGTCCGTTCTAATTCCTATTTGAATCGAATACTCTGGATTAATAAGTCCTTCTTCAGGCGCTCTTTGAAACATACAACCATGATTATATTTATCGCCATCATCATAGGTATCAGTGTGTGCATCAAAATGAATTAGAGCTAATTCTCCGTAGGTTGCGGCATGGCCGCGGAGCAATGGCAGCGTAACAAAATGATCGCCACCAAGAGAAATCAATGTTTTTCCGGCTCCGGTAATTTGAGCAGAATGACTTTCAACTTCTCTTAACATTTCATCGCTATCACCCCAGCAATACTGAATATCACCATAATCTGCAACCGAAATTCGATCTTGAAGGGAAAATTCCCATGGCCAACGATTTTCTTCCCACCGTAAATTAGCACTCGCTTGACGAATATCGGTAGGGCCAGATCGTGTCCCAGCTCGACCGCTGGTTGCCAAGTCATAGGGAATTCCCATCACAAAAGCATCAAATTTATCCGAAAGGAAGTTGCGGCTAAAAGGCACACCCATAAAACTGTAGATATTCGCATACATAGATGTGTCTTCGATCGGATTATCTGTCTCTTCTGACGGCACGTTACCCTCCTGTTAATCAAGTATAACTTAACAATAACTCACAGCGATGTGTCATATTCTAGCGGCGTTACCTGACAATCAAACTCTGCCATTTCTTGTCGCTTTATAAGAGAAAAAATCTTCTGAAATTGCCCTCCAAAAGATTCGCGAATCACTTTAGATTTTTCAAACAAATGCAACGCATCTGGCCAGTAGCATGGTAAGGAATTATCTAAATGGTTATATGCATTACCAACAATTGGATCCGGTGGGTCTATTTCTTCATGAATGCCTCTGTAAATAGCAGCGAGAAGTCCGCTAACCGCGAGGTGAGGGTTGACATCAGCTCCGCTAACACGGTGCTCCAAACGCGTTGCATCAGGATCGCTCGCTGGAATCCGAATGGCTGCTGTTCGATTCTCATAACCCCAGCTCGGAGAAAGAGGCGCGTGAGACTTGGCCTGAAATCTACGATAAGAGTTTAGATTTGGTGCGAAAAGTAACATGCAATCGCTAAGGCTATCTAAACAGCCTCCTACCGCTTTCTTTAAGAGTGGACTTCCCGACGGCGAATCATCGCTAAAAATGTTATTACCAGCTTCATCTAGCAAACTACAATGCATATGAAACCCACTGCCAGCAATATTCCCAAAAGGCTTTGCCATAAAGGTTGCCAAGAGATCCTGGCTTTGAGCCACTCCTCTTATCAATCGCTGCAACATTACCGCTTGATCTGCCGCCACAAGTGCATTCGAACTATACTGGAGGTTGACTTCGTACTGCGAAGGAGCGCTCTCTTTTATCAAGGCGTCAAGCGGCAAACCCTGTATTTTCGCAGCATCTCTTAGAGCATGTACAAAAGTTGACATGTCTCCCATTATTTCAAGTCCATATGTTTGCCCTGCGGCCATTCTTCCGCCAACGCGATCAGTCTGGGTATGAATTGGACGTCCAAGTGAATCTTGTTCCAAAGAGAGTAGGAAAAACTCCATCTCGCAAGCAATCACAGGGAAATATCCAATATCTGCCAATCGATCAATTTGATGCTTTAGAATATTTCTCGGGTCAATCCTTGAGGCAGTCCCATCTATTTCTTGAAGCGACACTATCATCTGCGCCGTAGGTCGATCAGCCCAGGGTACTGGGACTAGTGTTGAAAGATCAGGAATACATATAGCATCACAATCACCAGTCTCAAAAACCCAAGCCTCCAGATCTCGACCCCAGGAATCAAATGCAAGTGTACTGTGAGGTAACTTCATTTCCCCAGCGACAACAGAGTCCATCTTCTCTCGACCAACCCATTTGCCTCGCCATCCCCCTACAAGATCCAATAACATCACCTCTAATACCTCAGTATCGGGATGATGCTGAAGAAACATTTCTAGGCTTTCTAAATGATTCAGCATTATTCTCTCAATCAATATCCAATGATTATTTTAACTCTCGATACACTATTGTCGTAATAGGCACTATGATATCACGAGACTATTTCAACCTATGATTTAGTGCTTGGTTCTTTAGTTTAAGGATTGATATGAAATTAACTTCAAAAACAGATGATCTAAAGGCTCTTGATCAAGCTCATCACCTCCACCCTTTCACTAACTTCCAGGAATATGCCAGCGAGGGAGGAAGGATAATTAGCAAAGCTGAGCATATTTACATCTTTGATAGCGACGGTAATCAAATGTTAGATGGTATGTCCGGATTGTGGTGTTGCAACCTAGGCTACAGCCAACATAACATTATTAACTCCGTTTACGAGCAATTGAAAGAACTGCCTTACTACAACAACTTTTTTAAATGCTCTAACCAGCCAGCAGTAGAATTAGCAAAGTTACTCGTGGACGCAGCGCCTTCCGAATTTAACCATGTGTTTTTTACTAACTCAGGGTCGGAAGCAAACGATACAAACATACGACTAGTGCATCGATACTATGACCTATTAGGAAAACCAAATAAGAAAGCATTTATAAGTAGAAAAAATGCTTATCACGGCAGCACTATAGCCGCTGCATCTTTAGGCGGAATGAGTGCAATGCATAAACAAGCTCGCGGCCTTGATTATGTTTACCACATTACTCAACCATATTGGTTTGAGCTAGGAGGAGAACAAGATCCTGATGTCTTTGGAAGAAATGCTGCTTTGGAGCTTGAAAAAAAGATAGATGAAATTGGGGAGGAAAATGTTGCTGCCTTCATTGCAGAACCTATCCAAGGTGCCGGTGGCGTGATTGTTCCACCAGAATCATATTGGCCCGAAATACAACGAATTTGTAATGAAAGAGATATCATACTTATTTCCGATGAAGTGATTTGTGGCTTTGGAAGGACTGGTAAATGGTTTGGGAGTGAAACTTATCAGCTTAAGCCGCAACTAATGACCTTTGCCAAAGCCATCACCAACGGATACATGCCTCTAGGTGGCGTTTTAATTAAAGATGAAATAGCGGAAGTTTTATTAAGCGGTGGCGGCGAATTTGCTCATGGGCTTACCTATTCAGGTCATCCTGCTTCTTGCGCGGCTGGTTTAGCTACACTCAATATTCTTATGGAAACCCAGATAATAGAGAAGACTGCTCTGCAGATAGCTCCCCATTTTCAAGCAAGACTCGTTGAGTTTAAGAATCATCCAATCGTTGGTGAAGTGCGTGGAAAGGGTATGTTTGCTGCGGTGGAGCTTGTTGGAAATAAGGACTCTAGAGAGCGTCTAGCACCCGACTCTGCAGGCGCTATATATTGCAGAGATAGAGCTAATGCGAATGGACTCATGGTAAGGCAGACTGGGGACGCAATGATAATGGCACCACCACTTATTTGTAGCATCTCTGAAATCGATATATTAATTGAAAAATTTGGAACTGCTCTTGATGAAACCGCAAAATTTTTTGAGATTAGTTAACTAAATCCGATTATCTCAAGTACCTCACCGCGAATGTCATGTAAGGTATTATCAAAATCGCTTCTTTATTGGAGAATAATATGACTAACCCGATACCTGAGCTAAATAAAGATTTTCTTGGTATTAATAATAATGTCTCGAGGGAACTTGGCGATAATGATCCTCAGTCACTTAAGCACGCAATACAGTTCCTTCTAGATGTTGAAGCAATAAAAAGACTTAAGCACGCATATTTTAGATGTATAGACACGGCTAATGTTACTGAGCTATCGGAGCTACTACATGAAGAGGTCATTATTGAATTTTATGGTGGAACCTATGAGTGGTCTTTAACGGGAAAAGAAGGATTCGTGAAAGCGATTGGAGCGGCATTTAACCGATCGTCCGTTGCACAACATAATGGACATCATCCAGAAATTGAAATTCTTAGTGAAATTGAGGCCACCGGCGTCTGGCACCTTTCAGATCAAATGTGGCTACTAGATGATAAAATCAAGACCTCTGGCTCAGCCTTTTATTATGATCGCTATCAGAAACTTAATGGCCAATGGTTAATTAAAGAGTCTCGATACCATCGTCTTTTTGAGACAAATGAAAGCTTCGAAGCACTTCCTCTGAGTGCACATTACCTCGCCAAGCATGGCGAGCCGCGGCCTGAAAAATAAAATCGGACCTACATCCTTCCTAACTAACTCAAAGTATCTTTTCTATGTGGAATCTATTTAAAGATCGCAATCATGTACTTTATAAAATACAAAGCATCTCGCTTACAGGTTGGTTTAACGCTATTTGGTTTCAATCAACCTGGTTTAGTGCTGTTTTTGGTCAAAATGACCTGCTGCCGCTAACCATTGCCTTAGTCGTCTTGCATTTTTTGATTACAGAAAATGTTGTTTCAGAAATTCGTCACGCGTTTTTAATAGGGGGAATAGGGATTGGTGTTGACTCTGTTTTAAGCATCTGCGGTGTCTTTAATTTTAATAACGGCGTGCTACTGCCATTGTGGATGTGCACACTTTGGATTGCTTTTTCTACAACAATTACTCGAAGCCTATCATTTTTAAGTTACCGCCCGATTTTAGCTATAATCTTAGGTGCATTGATAGTCCCTTTAAATTATGGAGTAGGCGAAAGAGTTGGGGCTGTGGAATTTGGTTTAGATACAAAGTACACGTTTTTAACTTTATCGATAATCTGGGCTGTACTCCTCCCATCATTGTACAGAATATCAAGTTACATAGTTAAGCCAGCACCTCCAGAGTGAGACTGCTTTATCTACTAAGTGTTCTCTTTATTTGCATTGCTACAAAGGAGAATATTGCTCAGCCTTTGAGTGAGTTAGAGACCGTCGGCACAGCAAAGCTACGTGTTTTGTTTTTCGATATTTATACTTCAGAATTAAAAACAGAGTCTGGTGAATATGCAGATGGAATCCGTCCGATCCAACTTAAAATAATCTACGAACATAATATTAAATCTAGCGCGCTAATCAAACAAACCAAGAAGGAATGGGATGCGCAAATGGCAAACGACAAAAATCAACTAAGCTGGATAAAAACGTTAGAAAGTATTTGGCCAAATATAGAATCCGGCGATACTCTGACTTTCGAACTGTATAAGAATGGCAAGAATCAATTCTTTTACAACGAACGGGCAATTGGTAATGTTAATGATCCCAATTTCGGAGAGAACTTTTTAGATATATGGTTGTCACCAAAAACGACTAGGCCAAAGATTAGACGAGAACTGCTTGGAAATAACTAGCCATGTAAACTTCTTGAGGGGCAAAAAACCATATGAACGTATGGTAATGTTACTCATTAGTAATTTAGTCAGATAGGAATTGCATAGGGACGATTTTATGGAATATTTTTTCGATCCAGAAATAAAAATGATGATGGGTAAGCTTCCCGAAGGGACTCCTGAGCTTGACTTTTCTGACCCTGCAGCCTGTCGATCAACTCTGGAAACTTTTGCAAGCGCAATGGAGGTGGATTTTTCAGGTGTTCAAGTGACGAATGAATTTGTAAAATCTGGACCCGATGGTCACAAAGTCCCAGTTAGGATTTACACTCCAAAACGCCTTAAAGAAAAATCTGGTGGGCTCATACACGTGCATGGCGGAGGGTTCGTCATAGGCAGTCTCGATTCTGAACAAGCCACCTGCATCAGTTTGTGTAAAGAACTGGAAATTGTGGTGATATCTGTCGGTTACAGACTTGCACCTGAACACCCATATCCTAGTGGTCTTAATGACTGCTATGCTGCGCTTTCATGGGCTTCTGATTCGGCTGATAATCTTCTAATAGATCGAGAACGTTTGGGTATTTACGGGCTCAGCGCAGGAGGAGGCTTGTGTGCTGCGCTCGCTTTGCTTTCAAGAGATCGTAATGGCCCTCCTATCTGTTTTCAATATTTGGGAATTCCTGAACTCGACGATAGATTAAACACGGCTAGCATGCAGAAGTTTACCGACACTCCAATTTGGAACCAGCAGCTGTCAAAGCTTAGTTGGAAATATTACCTTGGCAACGACTTCGCTCCTGGCGGCGATGATGTGCCGATCTATGCAGCTCCAGCCCGAGTAGATAACTTGAAAGGATTGCCGCGAACATATATTTCAACCATGGAATTTGATCCGCTTCGTGATGAAGGCATACTCTATGCATTAAAACTAATGCAAGAAGGAATTCAAACTGAACTGCATTCGTTCCCAGGAACATTCCATGGATCACATTTTTTTGCCGAAGCCAAGATCAACCAAAGAGCACACGAGGAAACAATTCGGGTACTTAAAAATGGTCTGGCACTATAAATACACTTGGAGAGATCATTGGTAAATACAAACTTGCACTCGCCCCCTATCATGCCAGACCTCCTAATCGAAGGATTGAATCGCTATGATGAGAGACCGTGCCTTTTTCTAGGAGAGAGCACAGCAACTTATAAAGAAGTCAGAGAAGCAACAAGCAAGATGGTGCAGGCGCTTCTTGAACAAAATCTTGGTGTCGGCAGTCGAATAGCTGTATTGTCTACGAACCGCCCTGAAGTGCTTTACAATATTGCGGCCATGCAATTATCGGGTTGTGCAGGATCTCCCCTTCATCCCCTAGGATCAATGGATGATCATGCATATGCGATGGAAGCAGCCGAGATCGATGCATTAGTTTATGATCCAACAGTATTTGACGACCACGCTGCAGCACTTAAAGATCGTATACCCAATTTAAAACTACTTTCTTTCGGACCCTCGAAATTCGGACTGGATTATCTTGAACTATCGGAAAATTTTCCTCCTGTCGCTCTTTCGGTGCCAGATGTGAATCCAGATGATATTTCATCAATTACTTTTACTGGAGGTACAACGGGAAAACCCAAATGTGTTATGAGCACATATCGAGCTACAGCCTATATGAGCCAAATTCAGATAGCAGAATGGGAGTTTCCTTCGGAGTTACGTATGTTGATCGCTACACCTCTTTCACATGCCGCTGCAGCTTTTTTTGTGCCAGTATTGCAACAAGGTGGCGCTTTCTATGTGATGCAAGGCTTCACGCCGGACACTTTTTTTGACATGGTAAAAAAACATCAAATAACCGCCACAATGCTTGTACCTGTAATGCTCTATTTCCTCCTTGATTCTCCTCGGGCAAAAGAAAATTACATGTCAAGCATGGAAACAATTTTCTATGGTGCTTCACCAATGAGTCCAGAAAGATTGCGGGAAGCGATAGAATTGTGGGGATCTATTTTTTATCAGTTTTATGGTCAATCTGAAGCACCGATGGTACTAGCAAATATGAAGAGAAATGAGCACGACCTAAAGCATCCGGAACGTCTTGGAGCCTGCGGCCGTCCAACTCCTTGGATGCATCTCACTCTTCTAGATGATAAAGGAGAGCAAGTCCTTAGAGGTGAATCTGGCGAAATATGCGTTCGAGGCCCTTTGGTTATGAAGGAATACAAGGATATGCCAGAACAAACAAATGAAGTATTTTCTGACGGCTGGCTGCACACGGGGGACGTGGGAAGATTAGACCAGGACGGATTTTTATATATTGTGGATCGAACCAAAGATATGATTGTTACAGGAGGCTTCAATGTCTTCCCACGTGAAATAGAGGATGTCCTCTCGGGTCATGATTCTGTTTCTCAGGTGATCGTCGTCGGGGTGCCAGACGACAAATGGGGCGAAGCAGTAAAAGCGGTGATCGTTTTGAAACCAGACTTGTCACCAAATGAGGCCATGACTTCAGAACTACAGGAGCTAGTAAAAAAAGCTAAGGGTTCTGTTCATACTCCAAAATCAATCGACTACGAAGAATCACTCCCCATGACCCCAGTAGGGAAACCCGATAAAAAAGCGGTCCGGGCGCGCTATTGGACTGAAAACGATCGTGGGATCGGTTGACTTAGAGTCGACTTATAAATTTCAGTATCTCTAGTGATACATCAAATATTTGAACAGGTGTTCTTATGCTGACTACAAACACAGAACTTTATCGTGGACTAAGCTATCCATGGGGTCGCGAAGCGGACCCGGGTGCAGGAATACCGCAGGAAATAGTTGAAGGTGTCTACTGGGTTCGATTTCCTATGCCAATGTCACTTGATCACATTAATATTTGGCTGCTGGAAGAGAAAAATGGATGGACAGTCGTAGATACCTGTTTAAATCTTCCTGATGCACGCACTATATGGGAAAATCTTTTATCAGGACACATGAAAAGCAAACCCGTGCTGAGAGTGATCTGTACCCATATGCATCCTGATCACGTAGGACTCGCTGGATGGCTTGTAGAAAAATTTGATTGCTCTCTTTGGATGTCGAGAGAAGAGTTTTTAATGTGCCGTACTCTTGCGGCTGATACAGGAAAACCAGCACCCGATATCGCCGTAAAATTTTATGCTGCCGCAGGATATTCGCCAGCACAACTCGAGCATTACAAAAACCGATTTGGGATGTTCGGATTTGGAATTGCACCGATCCCACCAAGCTATAGACGGTTAGTTGCCTCTGAAAATCTAACTATTGGAGATAGATATTGGCAGGTAGTAATAGGATCCGGACATTCTCCCGAACACGTTTGCCTATATTGTCCCGCTTTAAAATGCTTAATTTCTGGAGATCAAGTACTTCCTAGAATTTCTCCAAATGTTAGCGTATTCCCAACCGAGCCTGATGGGGATCCATTAAAGGAGTGGCTTATTTCTAATGCTCGAATACGCGAACTGCTTCCCGACGATCTACTCGTTTTGCCTTCTCATGAAGCTCCTTTTAATGGCCTACATGCACGACTTAGCCAGCTAATCGATGGACACAACAAAAATCTAGACAGACTATACGAATTTCTAACCCAGCCAAAAAAAGTCATCGACTGTTTCCCGGCGCTATTCAAACGCGAAATTGGTGAAGACTCTTTAGGTCTTGCTACAGGAGAGACGATTGCACATCTTAATTGTCTAATGCATCGAGGCCAAATTAGCCGAGAGAAAGATTCTGACGGTGTCTATCTATATAAACAAATCTAAATTACGGCAACAAATGAAGCCTACCAAGCGTCAGATGGTAAGTTGTTCAAGAATATGCATAGCGGTTTTTTTGTCTAATAATTTTCTGACTGGATAACCCGCGCCTTCTTTCACTGCAGACTCAGCCAGACCTGCATGATCCTCGATTTTAATTAATTTAGATTGCGGAGGTATTCCAATCTTGTTTCTCAAATCGGAAACAGAAACAATAAAGCTCTTCGCAAGCTCTGCAGCTGTGGAATCCGAACTACCAAGCCCAACCAACCTTCCAAGCTCGGCCAATGCATCTTCAGTTTCATCCATAGAAAACTCAAGCACATGTGGCAAAACCATCGCATTTGCAATTCCATGCGGAATTCCATAGCGCCCGCCAAGCTGATGTGCGATTGCATGCACATTGCCAACATTAACTTGGTTAATGGCCATTCCAGCGTAATAGGCCGCTAAAGACATACTCTCTCTTGCTTCTTCATTATCTCCATCACTGTAAGCAATCGGTAGATACCTATAAATCAAATCAATAGCTGCTGACGAGGATGACTTGCTGGTTCCTCGATCCCAAAGACTAATGTAAGCCTCTATGGCATGGGTCAATGCATCCATTCCAGTAGCGGCCGTGATAGCGGGAGGCAAACCCATACTTAAATTAGGGTCAAGCGCAGCAGCAGCTGGCATTAGGCAAGCATCAGATATGATGGTTTTTTCTCTGCGCTCAGAATCCTTTATCACACCTCCCATTGTCGTTTCAGCACCAGTACCAGAAGTAGTGGGGATACAAAAAATCTGGGGCACGTCGTGCTTAATCTTATTGAAACCTACCCAATCACGAGGATTTTGGTTACTGGTGGCAGCAGCTGCAATAATTTTGGCCGCATCCATACATGACCCGCCGCCAACACCCAAAACCGCATCACTACGATGAGTGCGCATGATATCTGCACCTTCTAAAACCTGCTCAAAAGTTGGATCGGGCAGCACTCCATCATACAAAACAACATCTATCCCACGGGATCTCAGGCCACTTATGGCTTTTTCTACAATACCTAAATCACACAACCCTTTATCTGTAACCACCAAAACTCTCGTTTTACCTGCCTGACGAATGTGGCCACAAAGCTGATCTGCACTTCCCATGCCTGAAAATACCAGATAATTAACCGGAGGAGTAAAATCAACTAAAAAGCGCAACAAGGCGAGCTGTGAACGATGCAAAAAACTTTTAAATAGCATCAGACTACAACGCCAAGATATATCTTCATTTGCATTTACCGTTTGCGGAACTAGAAACCTGACCTTACGTAAAGACTACGATGCAATCAACTATTAATACGAAAACAAGCTGGATATGAGACTGACAATTGAGTTTAAGCGCTAAGAAATCTTACTTACCAAAAATCTTCGAAAAATCAATCTAATACAAGGATGTAAAAAAATGTCTTTCAGCTGAAGGCAGGTACGAAAACGCTATCGCGTTATTTTAAATAAAATCTAAATTAGCGACTCTTCTTTTAGACGAGTAACAGCATGCTCACACGCTCTGGCAGTAAAAGCCATATAAGTAAGCGATGGATTAACACAAGATGAAGAAGACATAAATGAACCATCAGTAACATAGAGATTATCAATACTATGTACCCTGTTAAATTCATTAACTACCGAAGTTTTTGGATCAGTACCCATTCTAGCAGTCCCCATCTCATGTATTGCATCACCGCCTTCATCCAGTTTTTCACCTTGGTTTATATCCATAGTGATTGCGCCAGCAGCTCTAAGAATTTTTTCAGCTTGCACACCTGTATCGAGCGCTGCCTTACGTTCATTGTCACTCCACTCAAATTCAGTGACAAGTAATGGAATGCCAAATCGATCCTTTTTTCTTGGGTGTAAATAAACTCTGTTTTCATGGCGCGGGAGACATTCTATAAAAGCTCTTAGAGCCCAAACCCATATTGGCAAAGGCCGGCGAAGCTTATCCTTGAAAGAGGCGCCAAACCCTTTCTCATTAAATTTGAACTCCCAATCAGGACGAAGGACATGAGTCTGATATCCATAACCTCTTAAAAAATCAGTATCATCTTTATTTTTTAAATTCCGGAATCTGGGTATGTATAATCCGTTCGGTCGTTCTCCTTTATAATAGTATTCTACGTCGTCAACAAATGTACCAAGGTGAGAAATTGCTAAATGATCCATAAGAAATCGGCCTAATGCCCGGCTCTCGTTTCCTAGACCATCGGGATGCCTTTTGCTTGAAGAATTTAACATTATTTGAGTGCTTGCTAGTGTAGATGCACACAAAAAAACAACTCGCCCAGTGAAGCGCCTTCGCCTACGAGTTAATGAATCTATAACATTAACTCCTACAATTCGTTTCCCAGACTCATCATGCTCCAATCGCTCGACCAGTTGGTTTGGCAACAAAGTTAATCTTCCAGTTGCTTCGGCAGCTGGAAGCGTCGAGCTCTGCGAGCTAAAGTAGCTTCCGCCAGAACAACCTCGATGACATGGCCCACAATAATGACAAGCTTGGCGTCCTTTATGTGGAACAGTCAAAACTGCCACTCTACCCATGGTAATCGGGATCTCCGGAATTTTTTTTTGCATGCGGTTTTTCACAGTTTTCTCAATCTTGTAATAATCCATAGGCGGCAAGAACTCACTATCGGGAAGATGAGACCAGCCCTCCGCCTGCCCACTCACACCTATAAAAGATTCGACATGACTGTACCAACGAGAAATATCAGAATAACTAACCGGCCATGGCACACCGCTTCCATCAACTTTATTGGCTGCGAAATCTAGATCACTCCAACGATATACCTGTCGACCCCATAAGAGTGATCTACCACCTACGACATCCGTTCTTCTCCAATTGAAAGGTTTGAGATTGTTTCGTTCATAGGGATTAAGACGATCGTTATTCCAAAAGTGTCTGGTGGCTTCACTAAAAGCATAAGACTTATACTGAATTTCGTAATCGCGACGCTCTATTTTCCGATTAGGTAACCCATAGTGCTCGAACTGCCAGCTATTGGCGTGCTCCCCTAGATAATCCTCTCCATGCTTGATATTACCGCCACGCTCTAAAACTAGTACTCGTAAACCTCGTTCGGTTAACTCTTTGGCTGCCCAGCCTCCAGATATCCCAGAGCCAACAACAATCGCATCGAAATCCGTACTATTCATCAACTTGTCTCACGAGAGAGTAAACGAACCAAAGCATGTTTTTCATAAGATGAATAATCACTTTGTAAAGGATAGGAACCATCAAATATCCCCATAGGGTTTATTTGAAGAAACTCCCGTGCCCCCTTCTCCGACAGCAAGAAGCCAAGGACAGTAAGCTCTTTTAACTGACATATGAATGGAGCATCCTCGTCCCAAACGCGTAACGTATTAGCAAATTGATACCAATTCGAATCGGCAGCCTCTGATTCAAATGCCTCAAGAAGATCTAACTGCCTCGCCTCACTAAGGGCTGAAAAATCTCCATCAGATTGATCCAGAAGATCCTGAAGCCCTAGCATAAATGTCTTTCTCTCACCATCCATTAGCCAATCAGAGACCATTAGCTCAATAAATCTTGGGACTCCAGCGTCAATAGCGCCCGGGGTGTCAGTGCGAGGAATAATTCTTTCAGAAGCAATCGTGATTGCTTGTCGTTGAATGTAATTAAAGAAATTAACAGCGGTTTTTTCAATATAAGGTGCTCGCGCACTGATCACCTTTCTTTGTTCATTTGAAAGTGCACCTAATGCATAGGATGAATCCTTTAAACCTGCGAAGAGGATTACTGCACACTGCATCAAATCACGACGATTCATTTGACACCCCTTACCTTTCTTCTGAGATGAAAGTTGGTCAATGAAACAATGGTTCCTAGCGCCAAGCAAAGATAATTGTGATGGGGCCAAAGAGAAAAAATATGATCCAAACTCCGGAATAAGCTATAACCGAAATACAGGCTTTCTATACCTGTCGTATGGCTTAGCTCGTAAAACCCCCAACCGGCAACTTCAAGTCCCTGCCAAAAGAACAAGGTTGTAACTAAACCCCAAAGTATCGCTCTGAACATCCTATGTGGTTAGTCCTGCAAGAGCATTATTCATCCATCTGAGGAATTAGCAACAACTAGGCTCTCTTAGGTCCACCACTTGTCCCTGGATAACGCGAGCCAGAAATTGTGTCCGCAAAAGGCAGGAATCCATCAGGATCTAGTGGGCCCGCTAGCGTGATTTTTCGATCCAGAAAAATAGGCCACCAGAGATGGGCAGAGACTTGCTCTCTCATCGGAAGTAGCGTTGTTAAAGGATCCCACGGACTATCCCGAAGCAGGAGTTCGCCTTCCACTTCTTCTCTCCAGGCTGTTCCATATCGGCTCTGAACGTGAACAACATGTGGTGGAAAATCAAAACCCGATGCTGGGCCTCCCACGCTGACGGCCCTAGAAGATTTAATCCACCACTCATGCTGGTCAAATTCTGGTAAAGGATCGACCGGGCCTTTTGACATTCCCTTGAATTCAACAAAGGTATAACCTTGGTGAATACATCGCGCAGAAACCATTGGTCCTAATCGATAATATTCAGTGGTACAAGGATATTTCGGCTGTCCGTTAGTTTCTTGGCTGATAAAAATAGCCGACTCCTGATCAATACCATAACCCAACGTATATTCACCTGACACACCCTCATAGTCAGCATTGATTGTTGTAACGATGCCATATTCAGGTTCATCCGGGACCGGAAAATTATATATCGTAATGTTTACGTGAGGATCTGCTCCAGGTTGAATCCCTGGAGGCAACAAAGCAGAAATACACTCTGGATCGGTACGATAAACAACCTTAAGCATTGGCCAATTAACTATATCTCCGGTATTTCCCTTAGGCGAATTATTTTCGTTAAACATATTTTTTTTCCTTACAAATTTTGTCTGCTTTAAGCACTATAATTAGCAATAGATTCTGTATTTCCAGAAGCAGCCATAGGTTTTATATAAAATTGGCGGACCCATTTTCTAAAAGTAACCAAGGTATCATCGGCCTTACAAAAAATGGGCTTGTGACGATGAACTTTATTAGCCCAAATAGGGTAATCATCACCAAGTCCAGAAATTATTCCATTCATCACTTCATCACCAGCTAACTCTTCTATTTCACGCCTAACCGTCAACGTCCAACGCATACGCGTTTCATGGCGGCTGACAGGTTGAGCACTATTGTAAACCACCATTTCTGCGCCTGGTCCATAAGTATTTCTAACCAAAGCAAAACCCGGTTGGTAGACAGTTGCATGTAACTGGCTAGGTATTTCTGCCTGACTGGCATCGGAATGTAGATGAAGGATGCGTCCGTTATCTTCTACCGTAACTTCCGAAGGCGGCACATCCGGCTGCCTATGAACATACGCAAAATGCACTGGATCACAAGAATTTTCAGCAATATCCTGCACGTGAGCAGGAACGTCAAATTCAGCGTGTCTTGGGGAACTCCAATCCGGATGCCCTAATTCCGCCAGCTCCGGCACCTCCCATTGCGGCTCACTATTCTCTGGATGAAACCACATATAGATCTCGCCATTCTTCTCAGTAGTTGGCCATGTTCTAAGTTTCGCTCTTGAAGGAATTTCCTCACAGTAAGGAATAGATTCACAATCTCCACTTTTACCAAATTCCCAACCATGAAATGGGCACTGAATACGCTCCCCCACGACGCGGCCATCGACCCCTAAATGAGCTCCTAAATGTGGACAAAAGGCATCTTGCACAACGGGAACACCGGATTCCGTTCGATAGAGTGCAAGTTCTCTGTCAAAAGCAACCACTCGCTTCACTCCGCCAATTGATAATTCATTCGCACGAGCGACAGAAAACCAACCCATAGGAAAGTCCGGTGTAGTATTTGTTTTTGCCTCGCAAGGCGCAACAATTGGCATAAATCCTCCTTTTAAGAAAAATCTCTTTTATACTAATGAAAGAGCGACGCCTTTGGCCCAATATCATTTGCAATAGATTGAAGATGACTTTCATTGAGCTGATAAAAATCCATCGCATTACCACCAAGTATTTTTCTTCCATCTTCTTCTGGAAAATTCGAAAAAGTATCCTTGTAATATTGCTCTGTGTTTGGCCAGGTTCCTTCCGGATGCGGGAAATCACTACCCCACATAATTAACTCAGTACCAATGAGATTTCTTAGGTCAAGATCCGATCTGGGAACACAGGACGCTCCGATACCACAATTGCGCCGAAAATAGTCACTTGGTTTCATAGAAAGATGAGACCGGAAATCTCCCAATTTCGCCGAAAACTGCACGTCAGTATAGTTGTGATCAAGCAGCCTTAGCCAGGGCGGTAACATAAACATAGTGCCTCCCTCCACAATCATAGTCTTAAGTCTTGGAAATCGTTCGAATACTCCGCCCCAAATCATGAAGGTTAAAGGTCTATAAAGCCACCACATAACTTCGGAGACATAAATACCCATTGCGCCTGGAAGTGAATCGCTTTGGTCTTCGACAGGCCAATCTTTTCCAAAAAATTCAGGATGAGGGGCCGGCCCCGAGTGAAAATGAATGATCACTCCTAAGTCTTCACAAGCCTCCCAAAATGGATCATATTTTACGTGATGATAAGGATCGTGTTCACACCACATGGTAGGAATCATCACTGCTCTCAATCCATTTTCAACACACCATCTGACGGCCTCTACAGCTTCCTGGACATCCCAAAGCAGAGGGATAGAAGCTACACCAAGATGACGCTCAGGATCGTTTGAACAAAGCTCTACCAACCAGCGATTATGGGCCATGGCGCCCGCCCATTGAAGTTCGGGAACCATCTCACGAGGAGACAAACCCAGACCAGCACCAAAGGGAGGTGTATTCTGTTCCGTTATTCCATCTGGAAAAATGATTTCTGCAGCAATTCCATCTGCCGCCAACATTCTAACCCGCTCATCATAATTCCACGCACCCTTTAGCTTTTCCTTTATTGGAGCTCTCCAGGCATCATTGACTTCCTTAATGAGGAAACTAGATTCAGCCTTATCCATCATTTCTACTTGAACGGGAACAGCTACATCCAGCATTTCGTGATACTGCTTCTCAACATATGGCCTGTACTCGGCAATTGGCAATCCCGCGTGGCAATCTGTTGACACCACAACCACCCTATCAGTCATAATTGCTGTCTCTTTATCTTCAATTTAGATCGCCCAGAACTAACTATGGTCTGGGTAGATACACAATTTAATTTCGTATAATCGCAAAAGCAACCACCCTATCGCGAAATATTATGCTTATTCAACTAGATAGACTAGTTGAATAAAAATAACACTTACCCGCCAATACGGAAATTTCCTCCTTTAAGACCACAAATTCTTCCCTTGCTGAAATAATAAAAATAGGAGAATTTTATTATAGCTCCCAGTGCGGCGATGGTTTTGCTAAAATCAGCGCAATTACAGGAAACCTCTGGCGACCCTCTATGCTTATTGAATCCCCAATCTCTCTTGGAGAACTCGTCGACAAGATCACTATACTTGAAATCAAGACAAAAAATATCTCCGACCAAGAGAAAATAAAAAATGTCTCCAATGAGCTTGAAATACTGGGGTCTCGTTTAAGTAGCTGTCTCGATAGGCGAGAAACGGAGAAGCTTGAACCACTTAAATCAGAACTTTCAAAGATAAATAAATTGCTTTGGTCGATAGAGGACGATATACGCGAATGCGAAAAAGATAAAAAATTTGGAGAGAGTTTTATTGCATTGGCACGAGCAGTATATGTAACAAACGACCAAAGAGCGGGTATAAAAAAAGAAATCAATCTGCAGTTCGGTTCAGACTTGATAGAAGAAAAATCCTATCAGGAATACACTTGAAAAAATCCCATCACTTAAAATGAAAATTTTACTGGTAAGAATGTCCTCTATGGGCGATATCTTTCACATGTATCCCGCGATTTCTGACCTAAAAGCATATCATCCTGGGACAGAGCTGCATTGGCTTGTAGAAGATGTCTTTGTATCTATCGCAGAGTGGCACCCCAATGTCGATCGAGTCATCTCTATTAGTCTGCGGAGATGGCTTAAAGCTCGAAATTCTAACGCCTTGAATGAATTTAAGACTTGGAAAAAAGAATCGATTAAGTTAGGTGTGTATGATTTAGTAATCGACGCACAAGGTTTAATGAAGAGTGCCGTCATCTCCAGATGCGTTACCGCGAAGACTATTCATGGATATGACCATGGGTCAGTTAGAGAAGTGCTAGCTAGTTTTGCCTACAAAAAGAAACATAGGATTAATCGCAATCTACATGCTATTGAGCAAAACAGATTGCTTATGGCTGCTGCGCTAGAATACGAACCACAGGGCCAACCTAATTTTGGAATTAAAGAAATCTTTGCGCCAAGTAAAACGAAAGACAAAAATCTTTTATTCTTAATAGGAACAAGTAAAGACGAAAAACTGTGGCAGATCGATCGTTGGGCTGAACTTGCTCACATCGGCTCAAAAAACGGTTATTTAATTGAATTGATTTGGGGTAACGATAAAGAAAAGGGCTTAGCACTAGAAATAAAGCAAAAATTTTCCAATGTTTTAATTGCCATAGAGCGTCTCAGTATAGTTGAAGTCGCAGAGAAACTTTGTTCGGCTACAGGAGTGGTAGGACTTGATAGTGGATTCACTCATCTTTCCGGAGCAATGGAAATCCCCACTGTTGCCTTATTCGGACCAACCTCTCCTGATCGATTTGGATTAATCGGCAATAAAACAATTAACCTCACGCAGATGCATGAATTAAGCAGCGCTTGGGTTTGGGAGGTATTGCAGGACAAAATACTTGGGGGAAAGAAAACTATGGATACAGAATCGGTCTAATTGATGGAGCGTTACGAGTCCACTAAAACAGAATTTTCTTCAGAATGTGAAGGCTCTGCTGCACAGCATATAGATGAACTCGAGCTTTTAGCGACGATCAAAGATTTGCCGAATCAATTGGCTAATGGAACAGCAAAAAAGATATCTCAACACTACGACTCCGTCATCTATTTGGAAACAAGCAATCTATCCTCGACTGGGGCTGTAGCAATAAAGGTTTTTGGTGAGCAAACTTTCTTTAAAGACTGGTATGACTCGACTGCTAGCACACAGGCACAAAGGTCTTTCGAAGCTGCTGAGTTATTAATCGCAAACAACATTGGCACTCCCCGTCCTGTTGGATGGATAAATCAATGGAAAGGTCGACGACTTAAAGGTAGCTTTTATATATCAGAATTCGTAGAAGCAATCAGTGTTCGTGACGTCCTGTCCAATATATATGGCGAATTAACCTACGACAGTGAAATGATGAAGCTACTTTTCATTATTGCACCTGTCATCCGGTTGATGCATGACTATGGCTTTTTCCATGGAGATCTGGGGAATCAAAACATAATATTGCCTAGTAAAAAATTTCATTCCGACATGCTTCCAATGTTTATAGATCTTAATAGGTATAAGCTTTCTTCATCGTCACTTTCGTTAAGAGAAAGATCTCTAGATCTTGCCAGGCTGCTCTTTCCTGAAAAATACCGTCGAGCACTTTTTGAAATCTATGCTGACGGCAATCTCCCTTTGAATCAACTCTGGCAAGTGGCTGAATTAAAAAGAATGCTAATCACTATAAAAAAACAAACCCGCCCGCTTCGTCATCCTGTAAAAACCTTGAAGGGGAAATTTAAAAAAAATAGCTCTAAGGTAACGCCGATATGCTGAGCGCATACTACAGCTCTTATCCAAAAGTTGCCTCTACTTTATTATTTTTTGGTTTCTCTCTAATGTTAATAACAGATAAAGCGGGAGGTTATTGCTTTGCGGCCCTTTTAGCTGCTTCTATTATTCAGCTCACGGACAAAAACAAATACCCATTTACTCGGACAGACAGCTGGGTAGTTTTAATACTCGCCTGCTATCCATTTGTTGTATTGCTAAATCTCTTTTCCCAACCGGAATTCAGACTAGATGATTTTGACGACACCTCTAGATTCCTTCTTGTGATTCCTATTTACCTGGCGCTTCGATATCAAGCCGCCGCTCTTCACTACGCTTCTCTGGGTGCTTTGGCAGGGCTACTTGCGGCAATCTTTTTGGCAATAATGGCTATGCTGGCTGGTACTGAAACCCGCTTTGGTGGTTATGAAAATCCTGTAGCCTTTTCCCAGGCAGCGGTACTTTTGGCATGTCTGTCTGGATGTATTTCGATTAATGCTTCTCAGAAGGAGGGCCCTTCAGGATGGAGTCTAGCTGTTATTGCTTTAATTAGTACGTCATTTACTTCGCTAGCTAGCCAAACGCGCACTACTATTTTAAGCGCTATGCTACTCATGCCGCTTGCATTTCCAAAATCCATTTCATTAAAAAATAAACTGATCTTCTTAAGCTTCTCAGTAGTTATTTTTACCTTTCTTTGTGTTGCCTTATTAAAGGTTTTTGGCGCCCCCCATATAACTAAATCCTCTGACAAGATCCCTGAGATCATTCAAATCTTTATAAAGGACGGGCCGCACCAGACCGTGGAAACGTTACTAAAAGAGGACTCTACATCAATGGTATCGTTGGGCAGGAGGGGTGCGTTATGGATAGTGGGTTATGAAGCGATGCTAGCTAATCCAATTTTTGGAATTGGGAAGGGGAATTTTCAAGAGTTTGTCCAAAAATCGAAATCCCTTAATCTCAATATGAAAGATTCAGTTTCTATTTATAGTCACGCGCATAATGACATTATTCAAATAACAGCAGAAATTGGAATAGTCGGCTTAGTTTCTTATATTATTTTGTTACTTGGATCAATAGTCATAGTTATAAACAACAGTTTTGATCTTAAATCACGGCGTCTTGTTTTTATGACAATTACAAGCTGCTTCATTTATGGTTTA